>JBPPMM010000458.1:0-18233 GCA_051306075.1 Chitinophagaceae bacterium | reverse complement strand
GGTATCCGCACTTATAGTTATCTATAATTACTTTTATACCCTCATTTTTTTCTTCCACCCTGTCAAAGAATATTACAGGGATCCCCCTGTCTTCATATAATTTATAATGGTCCAGGCCTTTTGTATCAAATGCAAGAGAAGCGATTAATCCATCAACCCTTTTGTGAAATAGGTTTAGCGCATTGGCGGTTTCTTTCTCGTAGCTTTCAGATGAGTGAGCAATAATGATATGGTAGCCTGCTTTAGTAGTAATTTTTTCAATGCCTGCAAGTACGGAGGTTATAAAATTGCTGTTCAGTTCATGAACAATAACACCAATGGTGTTAGTCTTTTGTTTTCTCAGGCTGCTGGCAAATGTGTTATGCCTGTATCCTAATTCCAGGGCGGTTTCTTGTATTTTTTTCCGGGTGTTTTTATTGATGGCCGGGTTGTTCTGCAAACCCCGGCTTATGGTTGCAGATGAAAGTGCAAGCTTTTGCGCAATATCATATATAGTAGTTTCCTTTTTTGGTTTCATGTTGCAATCGGTTGCATAAAAATCGCAAAAAAATTCAAATTATGAGCTTTTGTTTTTTAAAGAGGAGGCCCGTATAATGAGATCGGATCGTAAAATGATTGTATTAGTTGTTTTAACGCTTGAAATACCATTCAGGTGATTGAGAAGACTGGTAACACTTGCTTCACCTATATCATAACCGGAATAATCTACGGTAGTAAGGTTAGGTTCAATGATTTTACTGATCGGGTCGTTATTAAATCCGGCAAAAGCTATTTCTTCGGGTATCCGGATATTTGCCTCTTTTAATTTTATAATGCAATAGACTGCAGCGGTATCATTGGCAGCAAAAACGCCATCGGGCTTGTTTGCCATCTTTAAAATATGTTCCGCAGCTTTTGTTCCCGCCTCTTCATTAAGCTTACTTATTAATACCCAATTCTTTTCGTCTATGGATATATTATGGTCTGCCAGAGCCTGCTTATAACCTTTCAGCCTGTCGTCATATACATTTCTCAGCAGGTTACCACCCAGGTGCATGATTCTTCTGCAACCTTGTTCTATCAAGTGTTTGGTGATTTCATAGGCGGCTTTATAATTGTCTATGACAATGCTGGTACTATCCGTATGCGGATATATCCGGTCGAAGAAAACAACTGGTATTCCCTTTTTAAAAAAAGGAGTAAAATGGTCAATCTTCACTGTATCATATGCCAGTGACACCAGGAGCCCATCTACCCTTTTATTAAACATGGTATGGGCATTGGCTATTTCCTTTTCAGCATTTTCCAATGACTGGCTTATGATGAGGTTATAATTTTCCCTGCTGGCGGCATCTTCCATACCTGCCAGTACTGAGGACATAAAATAACTGTTGAGCCTGGGAACTATAACCCCGATGGTGTGAGTTTTTTTGCTTCGTAAGCTGCTGGCAAATGTATTGGACCTGTATCCAAGATGCTTTGCTGCCTCCACAATTTTTTTTCTTGTATTCTTATTAATCGCAGGATGATCTTTCAATCCGCGGCTAACAGTTGTCGCGGAAATCTCAAGGTATTCTGCAATGTCATATATTGTTATCTCCTTATTTTCCGGCATGTCAGCTTTAGTTCAAATAAAAATAAGCAGATTTTCACCAAAAAAAATTGCAATCGGTTGCATTTTCTAAATAAATCTCTTTACATTCGAACCATCAAATACATTTCATGCTTGCTGTAATGAAAAGATCAGATTATTTAAACCCCGCAAAACCTTTGGTGGGTAAGGGCCGTAGCCAGTTTGGCTTATCCGGATTCAGAGGTTCCCTCAGTTTTTTTATTCATTTATTACAGCAAAGCAGGAAATTGAATTTCATTAAATTTCATAAAATATGCCATTTGTCAGGAACAATCATTTCTGATCATTTATGATCTATTGATACCAGGTGCAATTTGAAATGTTATTGAGATAATTTATTAGTACCCTCTGGAGACCGGATCCCTTTTGAGAATAGAAAAAGTTGGCCACCTGCTTTTAAATTTAAAAATTAAAACTGCTGTTTATGAAAATTTCAACCAAACGAAATTTGCAAGTATTTCCGTCTTTTCGGAATCAGCAACTACAAAGGATCTTGTCCTTTGTAATTCTTTTTTTGCTGGTTCTTTCCTCCTCCCTGGTTTATGCACAAAACACCATTCGTGGTCGGGTTACAAACGATGCCGGTGAAGGCATTCCCGGAGTATCTGTTCTTATAAAAGGAACAACAACGGGAGCCACAACCGATAACGCGGGAAATTTTTCAATAGAAGCCGCAAGAGGAAATACACTTGTTTTCTCCAGTGTTGGTCAAATGGAACAGGAGATCACCGTAGGAGCAAACTCTACAATTAATGTGAAACTTGCTTCTATTACAGGCAGCCTGGGAGAAGTAATAGTAATTGGATACGGTACTCAAAGAAAAAAGGATATAACAGGTTCTGTTGTCTCAGTAAGTGAAAAGACTTTGGATGAAGTGCCCGCTATTAATCTCACGATGGCATTGCAGGGTCGTGCAGCTGGAGTGGATATTGCCAGAACAGGAGTAAGGCCGGGTTCAAGTGGGCAGATCCGGATCAGGGGTAACCGTAGTTTAACCGGCAACAATGATCCGCTGATCGTGGTAGACGGCTTTCCTTATTTTGGTAGTATTAATGATTTGAATATAGATGATATTGCCAATATAGATATATTAAAAGATGCTTCTGCTACGGCCATTTATGGATCGCGGGGTTCTAATGGTGTAATCATCATAACAACAAAAAAAGGAAGAATTGGAAAGCCGGTAATAAGCTATACCACTTCAACAGGATGGAGTGAAATACTGGATAAATTCCCTGTGTTTGAAGCGGAAGATTATTATAATTTCAAAGCTGAGTCAAGATATGGCGCTCCCAATGCTACTGCACCAGCTGTATTTTCACCCGCAGAACTGGAAGGTAAAGCAGCAGGAACCAATACCGACTGGCAAAAATACCTTTATAAAAAAGGCTTTTTGACTTCTCATGATCTCAGTCTTACTGGCGGAACTGAAAGTACACAATTTGGAATGGGTGCAAGCTATCTTCAGCAGGAAGGAGTTATTCCTCTCGTTGGCTTTAAAAGATTTTCACTCAGAGCAACAATTGAACAGAAAATTGGAAAGAGGATCAGGATCGGTTTAAATACAATGAATACGGTTAGTTACACTGATGGCGATGGTGTGAATCCTCTTTATAATACCTTAGCTCTGAGTCCGCTTGTTTCAGCTTATAATCCCGATGGCTCTATCAATGTTCAGCCGATGGTTGGTCACCAGGATGTAGGCTTTCGTCTAAATCCATTAACCCTGACAAAGGAAAATGCTGTTCTAGACAGAAGACGCAGGTTAAGGACCTACAATACGTTGTTTGGTGAATTGGAAATCATAGAGGGTTTGAAATACAGGTTAAACGTTTTATTGGATATGCGCCAGGATAACTACAATCAATACCGCGGCGCAAATACAGTTCTGACAGGAAGTTCAAGTACTCCATTTCTTTCTAATACGGCTTTATTAAGCAATGGCGAAGCATGGTACTATGACATATATCATCAATTAACTTATGATAAAATCTTTGCAGAAAAACATAGAATAAGTGTTACGGCAGTATATGAAGTCCAGGAAGACGAATCAAAAAATTCAACTTTCAGTGGTACAGGTATTCCTGCTGACTATGTACAGAATACCAATTTTACTACACTTGTAAGCCAGATAACAGCGAACACAAATGCCGGTGCAAACAACTATGCCAAAAGTGGACTATTGTCTTACATGGCCCGCTTAAATTATACTTTCAATGAAAGATATAATCTGACAGCAACTTTCCGCAGAGATGGTTCTTCACGTCTTTCAGAAGGTAACAAATGGTTTAATTACCCGGCCCTGGCAGCAAGCTGGAACGCACATGAAGAATCATTTCTTCAAAATGTATCCTGGCTTTCTGTTTTAAAATTGAGAGTGGGTTGGGGTAAATCATCAAACCAGGCGGTTGATCCTTACACAACATTGGGGGGCCTTACCGGTGTAAACTATAATTTTGGTGGTACTACCACCACAGGCTATTTTGTAAACAGTCTTCCTAATCCGGCACTGGAATGGGAAAAAACAACGGCAACAAATTATGGTCTTGACTTTGGACTCTTCAAAAACCGGATCACTGCTTCCATCGATATTTATGATGCCGATACAAAAGATATTTTGGTGGCCAAATCACTGCCAATAAGTAATGGTGCAAATTCCATAGTGACGAACGCAGCCCAAACAAGCAGTAAGGGTGTTGAAATAGTTTTAAGTTCTGTCAATATAGATACCGAAGGCGGATTCAGGTGGTCAACAGACATTAACTGGAGCTTGAACAGGGAAAAGATCACCGCACTTGAGGAGCCTGGAAAACTTCGTGATATCGGTAATGGCTGGTTTGTAGGTCACCCGCTCACAGTAATTTATGACTTCAAGAAAATTGGAATATGGCAAACAAAAGATGCGTCAGAGATCGCTCTTTATGGAGCACCACAGGCAGCTGGTCGTATTAGGGTTGAAGATGTAAACAACGATAAAAAAATCAATGCTGACGATATGCAGATAATAGGAAGTGCACAACCAGATTGGATCGGAGGTATCACCAACCGGTTTGCATATAAAAACGTTGATCTTTCTGTTGTAGCTTTTGGCCGGTGGGGTGGTACGGCCATTGCCACCTACTTCCAATCAAATAATGGTGGAGCCGGAGGATACTCTTTCCTGCACCAGGCAAGGGTAAATCAATGGAAAGTAGATTACTGGACAGCGAATAATCCAACCAATGATTTTCCTCATCCGGAAGGACAGGCGCTTAATGATAATTACGCATCTACCCTGGGTTATTTCGATGGTACCTTCATAAGAGTAAGAAGCATTAACCTGGGTTATACATTCCCTGCAAAACTTTTGTCTAAAGCGGGCATTAGTTCAGCAAGAATATTCGCCTCTGTTTCCAATCCTTTCATAGTATATTCTCCCATGGTAAGAGATGGATATGCTATAGATCCCGAAGGCACAGGTACCGGAAGCACCGGTAACCCGGGAGTACTTACCCCACAGGGTGGCAGTAGTGCAGCAGCCCCTGCGCGGTCTATCACTCTCGGTATTAATACACCCTCAACCCGGGAGTTTACTTTCGGTATTAATTTGAAATTATAATACTTAAAAAATTAATTTATGAAAGTTTTGAGTAAAATAACAGGGATCATTTTAATCAGCCTGTTGGTTATTACACCAGGATGTAAAAAGATTCTTGATGAACAGAACAGATCAGGTATACTTCCTGATTACTTTAATACACCGGGTGGAGTGGATGCCGCTGTGGTTGGTGCTTATTCAAATATTCGTAACTGGTATTGCCAGGAAGGTATGTGTTATAATACCATGATAGGTACGGATGAGCATATTTCCGGATTTGGAACCAGTGGAAATTTTCATACCTACACTATTCAAACAGGTGACGGAGCTGTTCAATCCATTTGGGATTGGTCCTACAGATCAATAAATAGTTTAAACGGAGTGCTTGAATTTGCACCCCAGGCAGGGTTATCTGCTTCGGAGCTTCAAAAGTTAACGGGAGAAGCGAAATTTTTAAGAGCCTATTTTTATTTTATGCTTGTGCAAACTTTTGGTGATGTAAGCATCAGTACAAAATTTGCTTCAGGCCCCACAACTGCCGCTAACCGTGAACCTATAGCTGCCGTTTATGATTTAATAATTAAGGACCTCACTGAAGCAATTGTTGACTTACCATTAAAAGCAAATCCTACACCCGGAAGAGCCGCACAGGGAGTAGCCAAACATCTTCTGGCAAAAGTGTACCTTACCAGGGGCTGGTCTTCTGCTGCCAAACCAGGTGATTTTAATACGGCTTATGATTCTGCCGTCTCATTAATCAATAACAAGGGCTTATATGGCAATGGAAATGGAACTCTCGATCTCTGGCAGGACTTTTCAGATGTTTTCAAGGAAGGAAATGAATACGGAAGAGAAATACTCTTTGTTGTAGACAGAAATTCAGATCCTAAAGGAGCGGAAACATCTGGATTCGGCACAGGTAATCCAGGCGGAAAATTTAATGGATCACTTTTCTACCAGCGTCCCAACTATCCCATATTTAATACTAACATAAACGCAGGCATTTCCGGCGCTCCGGCAGTTAACGCAAACCCGGTAGACCGTGATATTCAAAACGGTCGGCCATTTGGTCGGGTTCGCCCAACCAGTTATGCTCTTGATGTTGCTTTTGCCGAAAGAAACAATGATTCCAGGTACGAAAAAACATTTCAGACTTTTTGGATTTTCAACAGGCCCGGCCCCTTAACAAGTGGAGCACCTGTTACCATAAAAGTTACACGAGCCGCTGACTTTAATAATCCTTTGGGACCTACTGCAGAATATACCTGGGTGAAAGGAGTAGATACAGCCATCAAACTTTGGGGTAGCAATTCAATTACAGAAGCCGACAGAAGAACCTCAAAGGCAATTCTGGTTTTGCCCAATCAATACGATGTCAACTTTTTTCCACCAATGAAAAAACATGATGACGTTACAAAATTGCATACCAATGATGCATCTGACCGTCCGTTTATTCTGATGCGCTTTGCAGAAACTTACCTGATCGCAGCGGAAGCTGCATTCAAAGCCGGTAACAACTCAAATGCAGCAGCTATGATCAATGTTATTCGCAGACGGGGGGCATACAGAACAACAAATGATGCATCACAAAATGCTGTTGCGGCAGCTGCCATGGAAATAACACCCGCCGACGTTACACTTGATTTTATTTTGAATGAACGTACCCGGGAATTATTTGGCGAATGGATGCGGTGGTATGATCTTGTACGCACCAGGGCATTACCAGCCCGACTGGCTACATACAATCCAATAGCCAATTTTAATCCTGCGAGGGATATGCTGCGGCCCATTCCTCAGAGCCAGATAAATCTTGTAACTACGGGACCCACATATCCTCAAAACCCGGGTTATTAAAAATTGACCGGGAAATAAATTATTTGTAAATAAAAGAAAGAGATGAATTAACTTCTCTTTCTTTTTATTAAATGACTAAACGAATTTGCGTCCAATGCTTTTGTTAGGAATTGATCTGGGTACTTCATCAGTAAAAGTTTCTGTAATTGAAGCTCAGTCACAACAATGCTTAGGTTCCGCCCAATATCCTGAAACTGAATCTGGCATTATCGCCTTGCAACCGGGATGGGCAGAACAATCCCCTGACATGTGGTGGGAACATGTGCAACAAGCAATTTTAAAACTCCATGCCCGGCGTAAATATGATCCCGGGGACATTGCCGCAATTGGAATAGCGTACCAGATGCATGGTTTAGTGATGCTGGACAAGCAACAGAATGTTTTACGAAACAGTATAATCTGGTGCGATAGCCGTGCAGTTGAAACGGGGGCAAAAGCATTTGAAATAATCGGGAAGGAAAAATGTTTATCTCACTTACTTAATTCTCCCGGCAATTTTACTGCTTCTAAACTGGCATGGGTAAAACAAAATGAACCGGAAGTTTATTCAAAAATTGACAAAATAATGTTGCCCGGAGATTTCATTGCTATGAAATTGACCGGTGAAATCACTACAAGTGTTTCAGCACTATCAGAAGGAATATTTTGGGATTTTAAAGAAAATGAATTGTCCCGGGACGTCTTTGATCATTACGGAATAGAAACTTCATTTATTCCGCCAATTCAAAAAGTTTTTGCTGAACACGGCAGATTATCGACTGCAGTTGCCGCCACTTTATCATTAAAAGAAAACATACCAGTTACCTATAAAGCAGGTGATCAGCCTAACAATGCTTTGTCACTAAACGTTCTTAATCCGGGTGAGGTAGCAGCAACTGCTGGTACCAGTGGTGTCATCTATGCTGTAAGTGATCAATTGACATATGATAAAGATTCAAGAGTAAATACGTTTGCTCATGTAAATTATGTGGCTCCCTCTTCCGGGAAAGAAGACGAAGGCTCGGTAAGGGTAGGCGTGTTGCTCAATATTAATGGTACCGGAATACTAAACAGGTGGATCAAAAATAGTACCGGCGATAAATTGAATTACAAGCAAATGAACGAAGCGGCTGCCTCTGTTGCAGCAGGCAGTGAAGGGCTATTTATACTTCCTTTTGGAAATGGCGCTGAAAGAATGCTGAATAACAAAACGGTGGATTCACATTTCCATCACATCAACTTCAACATTCATAATACTGCTCATCTATACAGAGCAGCACAGGAGGGAATTTGTTTCGCATTCCGTTATGGAATGGATATTATGAAGCAGAACGGAATCAATCCAACTATAATTCGTGCGGGTAAGAATAATATGTTTTTGAGTGAAGTGTTTGCTCAAACCTTCGTTGATACCACGGGTGTTGCTGTTGAACTTTATGATGGCGATGGTAGCGCCGGAGCTGCTATTGGTGCCGGATTGGGTGCTGGCATTTATTCTTCAGCAAGTGATGCATTCAAAAACTTCAAACCTCTGGGAAAAATTGAACCGGAAAATCCAAAGGTTTACAATGAGCTTTATGATCGGTGGAAATCTGAATTGAATAAACAACTAAATCAATAAAAATCATGAAAGTCATAACAGGTGATAAGGAATTTTTTAAAGACATTTCGCAAATCAAGTTCGAGGGAGTTGATTCCGACAATCCATTAGCCTACCGTTGGTACGATGAAAATAAAAAAGTGGCGGGAAAAAGTATGAAAGATTGGTTGCGCTTTGCCTGCGCTTACTGGCATAGCTTCTGCGGAAGTGGTGCCGATCCTTTCGGTGAGCCAACACATTTATTTCCATGGCTTGAAAAAGTAGACCCGATGGAAAGGGCAAAAAGTAAAGCAGATGCTGCTTTTGAATTTATAACCAAATTGGGTTTGCCCTATTATTGTTTTCATGACCTGGACGTAGTTGATTATACAAATGACGTAGCGGATAATGAAAAACGATTGCAGGCCATGACCGCATATCTCGGTGAAAAGCAAAAAGCAAGTGGTGTTAAATTGCTTTGGGGCACTGCAAATCTTTTTTCAAACAAACGATATATGAATGGCGCCGCCACAAATCCTGACTTTCATGTTCTTGCTCATGGAGCTGCACAGGTAAAAGCTGCATTAGACGCCACCATTGCACTGGATGGTGAGAATTATGTATTCTGGGGAGGAAGGGAAGGTTATATGACTTTGCTGAATACAGATATGAAAAGAGAGAAAGAGCACCTGGCAAAGTTCTTACATGCATCAAAGGACTATGCAAGAAAAAATGGATTCAAAGGCACCTTCTTTATAGAGCCTAAACCATGTGAGCCATCCAAACATCAATACGATTATGATAGTGAAACCGTAATCGGTTTTCTTCGCCAGTATGATTTGCTGAATGATTTTAAACTGAATATTGAAGTGAATCATGCCACACTTGCGGGTCATACTTTCCAGCATGAATTGCAGGTTGCTGCCGATACGGGTATGCTCGGAAGCATGGATGCTAACCGTGGCGATTATCAGAATGGCTGGGATACCGACCAGTTTCCGAACAATGTACCAGAACTGGCGGAAGCAATGCTTGTAGTATTAGAAGCTGGTGGCCTCCAGGGTGGAGGTATCAATTTTGACGCAAAAGTTCGCAGGAACAGTACAGATGCTGCGGATCTTTTTTATGCACATATTGGTGGCATGGATACATTCGCAAGAGCACTGATTATTGCAGAGGCTATTTTGCAAAAATCGGATTATAAAAAAATCAGAACGGAACGCTATTCTTCTTTTGATAGCGGCAAAGGAAAAGAGTTTGAACATGGAAAATTATCACTGGAGGACCTGAGAAATTATGCTGTTGAAAAGGGAGAGCCTTCCATAAAGAGCGGCAGACAGGAGTATATGGAAAATATCATCAACCGGTATATATAAAAACAAATTCATGGAACGTTTTGCAATGCTCGACTGGGCAGTAATAGGAGGTTATTTTGCCATATTAATAGGAGTAGCCGTCTGGGTGGTTACCAGAAAACAAAAAAACACCGAAGATTATTTTCTTGCAGGGCGCAGCCTCGGTTGGTTTGTAGTAGGTGCTTCTATTTTCGCATCCAATATAGGTTCAGAGCATGTGGTGGGTCTGGCTGGTGCGGGAGCCGGAGGAAAAATGCCTTTGCTTATTTATGAATTACATGCATGGCTGGTTATCACGTTGGGTTGGGTTTTTCTTCCTTTTTATTTGAGAAGCGGCGTATTTACTATGCCTGAGTTTTTAGAAAAACGATTCAGTTCGGGTACCCGTTGGTTCTTAAGTGTTTTTTCACTGATGGCTTATATATTGACTAAAGTATCTGTAACAGTATATGCCGGCGGTATTGTAATATCTACATTATTACATATCGATTTTTGGACCGGTGCATTGGTAACGGTAGTAATTACAGGTGCCTATACCATCCTGGGTGGAATGAGAGCCGTGGCATATACGGAAGCTATTCAAACGGTGATTCTTGTATTAGGAGCATTGACATTAACCTTTGTGGGGCTAGAGGCTGCCGGGGGATGGGATGAGGTAAAAGCCAACCTCGCTCCTGGTTATTTAAATATGTGGAGGCCTAACAGCGATGCGGATTTTCCCTGGCTACCATTGGTGATTACCAGCTCCATTGTTGGTACCTGGTATTGGTGTACTGATCAATACATTGTACAGAGAGTATTGGCAGCAAGGAATATTAAAGAAGGAAGAAGAGGAACTATTTTTGGCGGACTATTAAAACTTTTGCCCATTTTTCTTTTTTTAATCCCGGGTGTTATTGCACTTGCATTAAAAAACAAAGGGGAATTGGAATGGGATACGGCTGACCAGGCATTTATTTCGTTATTGATGAATAAAATGCCGGCAGGATTAAGAGGTCTTGTAGCGGCAGGCTTACTGGCAGCATTAATGAGTTCTCTTGCATCCGTTTTTAATTCATGTTCCACTTTATTCACCGTTGATATTTATAAAAAACTACGGCCTAACGATCCGGAAGAAAAATTAATAAAGATCGGTCGCATGGCAACCGCAGTGGTAGTGGTACTCGGCATATTATGGATACCAATTATGCAAAATATTTCAGGCGTATTATATGAATACCTGCAGTCAGTGCAGGCCTATATCGCACCTCCCATAACGGCTGTTTTCTTATTGGGAATATTTAGTAAACGGATTAATAGTCATGGAGCAAATACTACTTTGATTGTTGGTCTGTTAGTGGCGATCTTAAGAATTAGTTTGGAGTTAGGCCGCAATTCTCTGGAACCCGGAACTATACTGCATAGTATTGCAACAACCAATTTTCTCACTTTCGCTGCCTGGTTTTTCCTTTTCTGTGTGGGTTTATGTGTTACGGTGAGCTTGCTTTCAAAAGCGCCGGCGCCAGAAAAAGTGATGGGACTTACCTATGGAACTTTAACTGATGAACAGAAAGCAGCTAACAAAGCAAGCTATAGTGTATTGGATATAGTTCTTTCGCTGGCAGTTATTGCCATTGTAGCGTTTGTAATGATCAGTTTTACCGGATAAGAAAAGCAGGATAAAGAATGAGCCTTTGTATTCAGTGAAATTTTTGCTTAAAAAAATGGAGGATCAAAATCTGCTAAAATAAAATTGTTTGGATTGATAAAATCAGGAAGCACTATGTTAATGGAACAAACGATGCGTTGGTTCGGGCCCGATGACCCGGTTAGTTTATCCGAAATAAGACAGGCGGGATGTACAGGAGTTGTTACTGCGTTACATCATATCCCGGTGGGTGAGGTATGGACTGTGGATGAGATCAACAAAAGAAAGAAAGCTGTTGAATCGGCCGGTATGACATGGACCGTAATTGAAAGCTTGCCTGTTCACGAAGACATTAAAAAGCAATCCGGGGCTTATCTCCGCTTTATAGAAAATTTTAAGCAAAGTTTGAGAAATATTGCCCAATGCAACCTCAAAGTGGTGACTTATAATTTTATGCCCATACTGGATTGGATGCGTACGGAAATTTCCTATACGCTACCTGATGGAAGCAAGGCCCTGCGTTTTGAAAGATCGGCATTCGTTGCTTTTGACGTTCTTTTATTGAAGAGGCCGGGAGCAGAAAAAGATTATTCGGCAGATGAGATTATTAAAGCAAAGCAGCGATTGAAATCGATGAGCGAAGAAGACGTGGAAACTTTATATCGCAATGCTTTATTGGGATTACCTGGCAGTGAGGAACGTTTTACCGAAGAGCAAATACTTTCAGCTTTGAAAACCTATGAGGGAATTGATGCAGGAAAACTAAAGCAACATCTTTTCTATTTTCTGCAACAAGTGGTG
Organism: Chitinophagaceae bacterium; assembly: GCA_051306075.1. GTDB lineage: Bacteria > Bacteroidota > Bacteroidia > Chitinophagales > Chitinophagaceae > Terrimonas_B. The sequence goes on along the minus strand of JBPPMM010000458.1, from coordinate 5,849 downwards.
CCGGTAGCTGAAGAATGCGGATTGAAAATGGCAATTCATCCGGATGATCCACCTTACCCGGTATTGGGTTTACCCAGAATTGTAAGCACAGAACAGGATGCAGCGGATTTATTAAATGCAATCGTTTCACCGGCCAATGGTTTATGTTTTTGTACTGGTTCTTTCGGGGCAAGGCCTGATAATGATCTTGTAAATATGATAAAGCGTTTTGGGGATAGCATACATTTTCTTCACCTGCGAAATACCAAACGGGATGAAGAAGGGAATTTTTACGAAGCAGATCATCTTACCGGCGATACAGACATGTATGAAATTGTAAAGGAAATTGTTCTCCTGCAAAACAGGAGAAAAGTTTCTATTCCTATGCGGCCTGACCATGGTCACCAGATGCTGGATGATTTGAAGAAAAAAACATATCCCGGCTATTCTGCTATCGGAAGATTAAAAGGTCTGGCTGAATTGCGCGGACTTGAATTAGGCATCAAGAGAAGTGTATCATTTTAATTAATGCATTATTGCTTTTTTTTGTTTCTTCCTGTAATTGCGGTTTATATTTTGTTAATCTATGACAAAAACTACTTTCGATGAAGTTGTGTTTTGGATTTTGGTTAATTGTTTTTTTTGTCGGATGCACGATAGAGAAATCCGGTGTTGAACCGTTGGGCCAGGATAACCTGGCCTACAAATGGGGAAAAGTGGCATTAGAGGCTACTGCAAAAAACACAGATTTATTCAGGCCACGACCAACTGTAACATCAAGATTTTTTGCATTGATATGGACGGCCGTTTTTGATGCATGGTCAAGATATGATTCAGTAGCTGAGCCCGTATTTTTAAAAAATGTGAAAAGGCGCCCTGAAAAGGAACGGTCATTAGAAAATAAAAATATCGCCATAAGTCATGCCGCCTACCGTGTTATGATGGAATATTTTTATTATGACTCTTTAATGCTCACAAAAAAAATGAAGGAGTTTGGATTTGATCCTGCTGATATTTCCATTGACCCATACACACCTGCCGGCATTGGTAATCTGGCTGCCCGGTCGGTTATCGGAGCAAGGGTTAACGATGGATCCAATCAAATGGGTAATATGCCCGGGTCAGACGGAAGTCCTTATTCCGATTATACAGGATACAAGCCGGTAAACAGTGCAGATACACTAAACGACCTGATGCGATGGCAACCCAAGTATTTTTCCGATGAAAAGGGCGGAAAATTTGCTCCGGAATGCCTCACTCCGCATTGGAACAAAGTGGTTCCCTTGTTTCTTGATTCTGCCAGTCAGTTCCGTCCCGGACCTCCACCGGCATTTGGTTCAGAACAATTAAAGAAGGAAGTGAAGGAAGTAGTTGAAATGCAGGCAAATCTTACAAATCAACAAAGGGCATTGGTAGAATTTATGCGGGATGGACCTCAATCTGTTCAGCAGGCCGGTCACTGGTTCATTTTTGCACAAAACGTTTCAGTAAGAGATCAGCATACCCTTGATGAAGATGTAAAAATGTTTTTTTTAATAGAAGTGGCCGCTATGGATGCTTTTATTGCTTGTTGGGATTCAAAAATGTATTATGATTATGCCCGGCCCTATGCCCTGGTACATTACTACTACAGGGATAAAACTATTAAAGGGTGGGGCGGCCCGGAAAAAGGTATAATACAAATGAAAGGACAGGAATGGCGGCCCTATTCCCCGGAAACATTTGTATGTCCCCCGTTTTCAGGTTATGTATCGGGCCACAGTACAATAAGCGGTGCTTGCGCAGAAGCGTTGAAACTGTTTACAGGAGATGATTATTTTGGTGAAGAAATAAAACGGAGACCTGGTGAATTAACGGAAACGAATTATGTTGGTGACACAGTAATATTAAAACTTCCAACATTTACCGAAACAGCTAATATGGCTGGTATATCCCGTGTACTTGGTGGCTATCACATACAATCAGATAACATTGAAGGATTGAAGCTTGGTAGAAACGTAACCTCAATTGTTTGGAAAAAATGGCTGGCATATGTTGGTGAAAGAAAATACCACGGGGAGAAAATTTAAAAAAGTAATAATGTTACGTAAAATATTTTATGTACACGGTTTTATCCTTGTTCTGGCATGGATAGCCTTATTTGTTTTGCCTGCCTGCAACAGCAAAGAAAAAAAATCAACTGGTAATACCAGGCCTGTTTTTAAAAAAATCATTTCTTCAGAGAGCGGCATCACTTTTACCAATACGGTACTTGAAAATTATGAAAAGAATTTCTTTGACAAGTTTGCTTATGTTTATAATGGCGGCGGGGCTGGCATAGGCGATTTCAACAAGGATGGCCTGCAGGATATTTATTTTACCGGCAATGATGTACTTAACAAATTATATATAAACGAAGGCGCTTTTAAATTTAAGGACATTACACAAACTGCAGGAGTAGACGGTGGCAAGGGTTGGGATAACGGCGTTACCATTGTTGATATTAATAATGATGGCTGGCCGGATATATATGTTTGCAAAGGTGGATTCGGAGAAACAGAAGCAGAAAGAACCAATCTTTTATATATTAACCAGGGCGACCTGACCTTTAAGGAGCAGGCAAAAGAATATGGACTTGATGAAAAAGGATATTCTATGCATGCTGCTTTTTTTGATATGGACAATGATAACGACCTGGATGTTTATATCACCAACCGTCCTGATTCTTTTTTTCTGGGTTTGTCAAGAATGGTTTCAGGAAAAAATGATCCGCCGGATGTAGCGAGGGATAAGCTATACCGTAACGATAACAATAGGTTTACTGAAATTGGAAAGCAGGCAGGTATTACCAATAATTTCGGTTATGCCCTGTCTGTCGTCACGGCCGATTTGAACGGAGATGGCTACCAGGATATTTTTGTAGCTAATGATTATGCCGACAATGATTACATGTATATCAATCAAAAGGATGGAACATTTAAAGATGAAATAAAAAAAGCAACCAATCATAATTCCTTGTTCTCAATGGGTGCTGATATTGCAGATGTTAACAATGACGGACTGGAAGATATTCTGGTAATGGAAATGCTTCCGGAAAATTATAAACGTTCAAAAGTATCAATGCCCCGCATGGATGTACAGGGCTTCTGGGCCATAGTGGACAGTGGTTTTCATAAACAGTATATGCATAATGCGCTTCACCTGAACCATGGAAATATGTTCTTCAGTGATGTAGCTCAAATGGCAGGTATTTCTAAAACAGAGTGGAGCTGGAGTACACTGGCAAGCGATTTTGACAATGATGGTTATCGTGACATTTTTGTTGCGAATGGTTACCGCCGCGATGTGTTTGATGGTGATATTGATCAAAAATTGCGGCAGCATATGCAGGCAAGTGCAACCAAATATTCTACAACAGAAGAATATTTTTCAAAAGGATTTAGTGATTTCATTTCCCTATATGATCCTATAAAGGTGAGAAACTATCTTTTTAGAAACAAAGGGGATCTGCAGTTTGAAAATGTTTCTGAACGCTGGGGTTTTACAGACAGTACCTTCTCCAATGGAGCCGCTGTTGCGGATTTTGACAATGACGGGGATCTTGACCTTGTGATCAACAACCTGGATGAAGAAGCTTTATTGTATGAAAATATTAGTGCAGGTGATAATCATTACCTGCGAATAAAGCTGGAAGGGCCTGAAAAAAATATGGATGGTATCGGAGCCAGGGTGACCGTTTATTACGATGGCAAAATGCAGCAATCTTTTCAGCAAAAAACAGTGAGAGGGTATCTTTCTTCCAATGAAGCCATCGTACATTTTGGCATAGGAAAAACAAAAAATATTGATAGCATTCTCATTGCCTGGCCCGATGGAAAAGAAAGTATTGTTCAGGATATTGATGCTAACCAGGTTGTCAAAGTAAATTATAAGGAGGCTTCTGCTGATAAAAATCATTTTCCGGTCTATCATCCTTTATTTTCCGAATCAACAATGTCTTTGTTGCCACAACCATTTATACATAAAGAAAATGACTACGATGAATACAAAGACCAGGTGTTACTACCTCATGAATTTTCACGCAGTGGTCCATTTATTGCTACTGCTGATATCGATGGCGACGGGTTGGAAGATTTATATGTGGGAGGAGCAAAAGCCCAGGCAGGTGTATTATATGTTCAGCAAAATAATATATGGGTAAAGAAAAGCATTTCCGTTTTTGAAGCGGATAAAAAATATGAAGATATAGGTGCACTGTTTTTTGATTCGGATGGCGACGGAGATCCTGATCTCTATGTTGTCAGCGGCGGTAGCGAATTTGATGAAGGCTCGGATCTTTACCAGGACAGGCTCTACCTGAATGATGGAAAAGGGAATTTTTCAAAATCCAGGTTGCCGCCAACTGTTAGCAGCGGGTCCTGCGTTATTTCATTTGACCTGGAAGGTGATGGAGACCTGGATATTTTCCGGGGTGGCGAAGTGGTTCCCCATCAATATCCCAAACCGGCAAGAAGTTATTTATTCGTAAACGAAAAGGGAAAGTTCGTTGATAAAACAAATGAAATCGCTCCTGCTATTTCACTTGTTGGGATGGTAAAATCAGCCGTAGCAGCGGATCTTAATGGCGATAAAAAACAGGAATTGATCCTGGCTGGTGAATGGATGCCTGTAAAAGTATTTGAATTTGCTTCGGGAAAAATGAATGATGTTTCCTTAAGATATGGTTTGGAGAATACGGAAGGATGGTGGAACAAACTGGTGGCAGATGATATTGATGGAGATGGGGATGTGGATCTGGTTGCAGGCAACCTGGGTATGAATTATAAATTCCAGGCAAATACGGAAAAACCTTTTGAAGTATATGCAAAAGATTTTGATGGTAACGGAACCAACGATATTTTTTTAGCCAGGCACCTGGATAATTTGGTCGTACCCATTCGTGGACGGGAATGTACATCCCAGCAATATCCCATGATAACAAAAAAATTTCCCACCTATTTATCATTCGCCGAAAGTGATCTGAAAGGAATACTGGGCGAGGAAATTGAAACTGCCCTGCATTATAAAGCTCATATTTTCTCAACCGTTCTTCTGGAAAACAATAGTGGCAAATTCACCATTAAAATATTACCGGTCGAAGCCCAGCTATCAACAGTAAACGGAATTATTATAAAGGATTTCGATGGAGATGGTATAAAGGATATAGTGCTGGCAGGAAATAAGTTTGATGTAGAAGTAGAAACAACACCGGCCGATGCATCACCGGGATTATTTTTAAAAGGAACAGGCAACAACCATTTTAAAAGCCTCAAGCCTTTGGAGAGTGGATTTTTTGTTCCTTATAATGTAAAAGACATACAGCTTGTCAGTATGGGTAAGAATTGGGCCCTGTTGGTAAGTTCAAATAATGATTTGCTCCGGGTATTTTTAAGAAAATAGTGATAATAAAAATGAAAGGGTTATAGCCGTGCTGCTGCGGTTCATGCTTGACGGCTTTTTCTACTGACGATTGAGCCGGTGAAAAAAATAGTATATCCTGGTTCAGAAAGTACAAATGAATTCAATTAATCAACAAAATAATCAGCTATGCGAATGAATAACCTGAAGGAAAAAATAATAACGGCACTGGTAATAATTTTCGTTTTTGCCGGATGCAATAATGAGGAGACAAATTCATCAGCCCAGCAAGACCAGGCTTCTGGTGAAAAGAAAAAAGAATCTGTTTCCCAGCCTTTGGTTTCACATATTTATACCGCTGATCCTTCAGCGCATGTGTTTAACAACCGTATTTACATTTATCCATCGCATGACACGGCAACCGGCACAAAGGAGGATGACCTGGGCAGTCATTTTGATATGAGGGATTATCATATTCTTTCCATGGATTCAAT
>JBPPMM010000446.1:0-5602 GCA_051306075.1 Chitinophagaceae bacterium | reverse complement strand
CTATTTTTAAGCACACATAAATATTGCAATAACATTTTAGTTGAAAACAATTAAAATCAAACGGTTGATAGTATGAACAGGAAATTAAGAATGGGAATGATTGGTGGTGGACCAGGAGCATTCATTGGTGCTGTACATCGCAGCGCTGCTATAATGGATGGAGAAATAGAACTAGTGTGCGGTGCATTCAGCAGCGATCCTGAAAAATCTAAACAAGCAGGACTGTCGTTAAATCTTGCGCCGCAACGAGTATACGATTCATATAAAGAAATGATACGAACTGAAAATTCGTTATCGCAGAATGAAAGAATGGACATTGTAAGCATTGTAACACCAAACCATGTTCATTACGAACCCGCAAAACTTGCTCTTGAAAACGGATTTCATGTAGTATTGGATAAACCACTGGCATTTGATTTAAATGAAGCTTTATCGTTGCAGGAGATTGCCGGCAAAAGCAATTTACTTTTTTGTCTTACTCATACTTATACTGGTTACCCGATGGTAAAGGAAGCAAGGCAGCAAATATTGAGTGGTAAGTTTGGTAAGATCAGGAAAATTTATGTCGATTATCCCCAGGGTTGGCTGACCAACCTGTTGGAAGCAAATGATAGTAGTCATTATTCACGCAAGCAAGCCACATGGAGAACGGATCCGGCTCAAAGTGGTATAGCAGGGGCTATGGGTGATATAGGCACTCATGCATTTAACCTGGCAGAATATGTTACCGGCCTAAATGTAACCCACATATGTGCCGATATAAATATTGTAGTAGATGGGAGGAAATTGGACGATGACGGCACCGTATTATTAAAATTTGATAATGGAGCCAGTGGCTTTTTATATGCCACTCAAGTAGCGGCTGGGGAGGAAAATAATACACGGATACGGGTATATGGAGAAAAGGGTGGTATAGAATGGATGCAGGAAGACGCTAATACACTAAAAGTAAAGTGGCTTGATAAACCTGCGGAAATATTCAGGACAGGTACTCCTTACCTGGGTAGTTTTGCACGGCACAATACCCGTGTTCCTGCTGGTCACCCTGAAGGATATTTAGAAGCATTTGCGAATTTGTACAGGAATTTTGCATTGTGCGTAAAAGCGAAGATGGAAGGCATCGAACCACAACCGGAGTGGCTGGATTTTCCCGGGGTTGATGAAGGAGTTAGGGGAATGACCTTTGTGGAAAAAGTAATTGAAAGCGGAAAGAGCGAAACAAAATGGATAGCATTATAATTTTGAGAAATAATTTTTCAATAGATTTATTAACCAATTCGTAATTTTTATTAAATAATCAATTTACGAAATTTAAAAAAAAATTGAGGATTCAGGATATGACAACTATACAAGGCCCCGGAATTTTCTTAGCACAGTTTCTTGGTGATAAAGCTCCATTTAATAACCTGCGGTCCATATGTCTTTGGGCGGAGAGCCTGGGTTTTAAAGCGGTACAGATTCCTACATGGGATCCGCGTTGCATAGATCTGCAGAAAGCGGCTGAAAGTAAAACATATGCTGATGAATTAAAAGGTGTCATCAACGAATGTGGTTTAGAAATTTCAGAGCTATCAACCCACTTGCAGGGACAACTGATCGCGGTGCACCCGGCTTATGATGATCTTTTTGATGCCTTTGCTCCTGATGCATATAAAAAAAATCCAAAAGCAAGAACAGAATGGGCCATTCAGCAATTAAGATACGGAGCCAAAGCTTCCCAAAATCTGGGTTTAACTGCTCATCCTACATTTAGTGGTTCTTTGCTCTGGCATACCTTTCATCCATGGCCGCAACGACCGGCAGGCTTAGTGGATGCCGGATTTACTGAACTGGCCAAACGATGGATGCCTATACTAAATTATTTTGACGAATGCGGTGTGGACGTTTGCTATGAAATACATCCGGGCGAAGATCTGTTTGACGGGATCACTTACGAAATGTTTTTAGAAAAAGTAAACAATCATTCACGTGCCTGCTTGTTATATGATCCTTCCCATTTTGTATTGCAGCAATTGGATTATATTCAATACATAGATTTTTATCATGAGCGTATAAAGGCATTTCATGTTAAGGATGCTGAATTCAATTCTACCGGTAGGCAGGGCACATTTGGAGGCTATCAAAGCTGGCTTAACAGGGCAGGCCGTTATCGGTCACCTGGCGATGGGCAGGTGGATTTTAAAACTATATTCTCCAAGCTTACTGAATATGATTATAAAGGTTGGGCGGTAATGGAGTGGGAATGCTGCCTGAAGCACCCCGAGGACGGAGCCAAAGAAGGAGCAGAGTTTATTCAAAAAAATATTATCAGAGTTACAGAGAAAGCTTTTGATGATTTTGCTGGTGTAGCTGCGGATGAAGATTTCAATCGTTCGCTTTTAGGATTAAGCTAGTTGTTTTAGCTGATGATCTGATAAACCAGGTTGGTTATTAATTCAAAGAAGACAAGCAAATTTCTTATCAAGATAAAAAATAAAAAACAGGTATATGAAAAGAATAATTTTTACAGCAATAGCTTTTACAGCATTAGTAGCTTGTAATAGTAATGACGGAAACAAGAAGGAAGCCACAGAATCAAAGGAAGAGCCAAAGAAGGAAACGTCCATTTCTGACAATCCTGATTACCAGGCGGGTTTGGCTTTGATAGCGCAAAGCGACTGTTTAACCTGCCACAAAGTAGATGAACAATTAACCGGGCCTTCTTACAGGGATGTAGCAAATAAATATGCCAGCCAGGCTCCGGCAGTCATTCCTCAGCTTGCAGACAAAATAATTAAAGGGGGAACGGGGGTATGGGGCGAGGTGCCTATGTTACCACATCCAGCTTTGTCACAGGCCGATGCTGAAACAATGGTTAAATACATTCTTTTATTAAAAACAAATTAAACAGATGATCAGGAAATTATTAATGGGATTTACATCCGTGGTGTTATTTGCATGCAACAACGAAACCAGCCATACAGAAACAACGGCAGAAGATTCAATGTCTTCAACTCCGGCAACTATGTACAATACTTTAACAGAGGATGAAAAAAAAGATGGATGGGAACTTTTATTTGATGGAGTATCTACCAAAGGATGGCATAGATATGGCGATGGAGCAGTGGGTTCTGCCTGGAAAGTTGCCGATGGAAATTTATACCTGGATGCTGCCAATAAGGAAAACTGGCAGGTAAAAGACGGAGGCGACATAGTTACCGACAATGAGTATGAAAATTTTGAATTAAAACTTGATTGGAAAATTGATACTTCAGGTAATAGCGGTATTATATTTTATATTCATGAAGACATTGTGAAATACGAAAGGTCCTGGCATACAGGAATGGAAATGCAGGTGCTCGATAATAACGGACATCCGGATGCCAAAATAATTAAACACCGCGCTGGTGATTTGTATGACCTGATCTCGAGTTCAAAGGAAACGGTAAAGCCGGCACTTGAATGGAATCAGGCTCGTATACAATCTGTGAATGGCAAACTCGATCTTTATCTCAATGATGAAAATGTGGTATCCACTACGCTTTGGGATGATAACTGGAAAAAATTAATTGCAGGTAGTAAATTTAAAAGTATGGCAGGGTTTGGCACATTTAAAAAAGGCAGGATTGGTTTGCAGGATCATGGCAATGTGGTTTGGTTCAGGAATATTAAGATCAAAAAATTATAAGTGATTAGCTTATTTAAATCATTCAAAGAGGCTGTCTCCAAAGGTTGAGACAGTCTCTTTTTGCTTTTTTACCTGTTTTATTTTAAACCAAATAACCAACTGTTATGAACACAGAAATTTTTTCAAACATCAACTGGGTTGCTGTATTAGTTGCGGCTGTTTCTTTTTTTATGCTGGGAGCTTTGTGGTATTCAAAAACATTATTCGGTAGCAAATGGGCTGCCGCGGTGGGATTGAATATGAGCAACCCCGATAAGAGCAAGGGCATGGCAAAAATGATGATTGGAACATTTCCTGTTTTCAGCGTTGGGACACCCTAGAAATTTTTCTCTATAATTCGGTATAAATCGGCCTGCTCGTCATCCATTTTCAGAAGTTTGGATTTGATGTGCTTGGATTCGGGAAGGGTATAATTTATTTGATACATGTTATGTGTTAGTTCAGTGGCTTTTTTTAGAGATAGAGTGGATTTTTCTTTATAAAGTATCCTTTCTAATTCTTTATAGATACAGTAAGCCGTAAAGGCTATGCATATATGGGCTTCAATCCGGTGCTTTAGCCGGTGGTAGATTGGACGTATTCTTAGATCTGTCTTTGACATCCGGAAGGCTTTTTCAATATGCCAAAGGTTTTTATAATTTTCAATTACCTGCTTGTCTGATATTTTAGCATTAGTGATGTAACCTTTTAACCCGTCCCAAACTTTATCTTCATTGAACTTTTCATAATTTATTTCAATAGAAATATCTCCTTCTAATTTTAAATATTTATTATAGCCTTTATTGTTGATGCTTGATTTGGTTAGTTTGCCGGACTTGATTTGTTTTTCTAATCGCTGTAGCCCTCTGATCCTATTGTGCTCGTCTTTAGCGGCTCTGTTATTTGCATAAGTAACAATTAGCCTTGTGTTTGCTGATCTGTTTATTTTTGCAATTTCACCATCGATAAGTTTTTTGTCCAATAGTTGGCGTTTAATTTTTTCGGATTCATTTTTCAGTCTTGCACCGATGATGTATTCATAGTTTTTATCTTCCAGGGCTGCAATATTTGTCTTGGATAGCAAACCCGAATCAGCCACAATAACGGGTTTGTGAAGATTAAATCTCCTGGAAATTTTTTCAATAAAAGGAATAAGGGTATGGCCTTCATAAATATTACCTTCAAATATATCGTAGCCGATTGCGTAACCGTCCACACCCACTAAGAGGCCTAAAAATATCTGTGGATTCTGATGCTTCCCATCTTTACTAAATCCTGTTTTTCTTAAATCGTCTTCATCACTGGCTTCAAAATACAGCGTGGTCATATCGTAGAAAACGATGTTTATCTTACCTTCTAAAACTTTTAAAGTATGCGAAAAAGCAATTTGTTCTACCTGTTCTTTGAGGCTGTCGTTGAGTTTGTCTAAAAAACGGTAGACAGCATCTATATCAAGGGTTATACCTTGGAACCGGTATAGATATTCAATTGTTTTTAATTTGCTTAAAGGGAAGGCCAGACGTGCAATTACAAGATGCCGGAATAGTTCTTCCTGGATATCATTAAATCCAATATTGTCAAATATTTTACCAAAGATAATTTCGGGCCCAACGGTTTTGATACTTGCATTATCAAGAGCATCAAAAACCTGCTCAACAAAACCGTCATTTTCAGAAATAAATAGTTTTGATTGCCCCTTCAAACGTTCTATTTCCTGCTTGCCAAGAAGAAAGAGTTTTTGAATTTGTTGTTCATTATCACTACTACCTATTGTTTTAATAAGTTTATATTTTCCCCTTTGCTTAGAAATTAACTGTATTGAAATGCTCCCAGATCTATTTTTCTTTTTTCTCAAAAACATCCCCAAATTTAACATTGGGACACCCATTTTAAAAACCAAACACAGTAAAATCAATGCTTTCAAAGGACGTTTTTAAAAAGTGCGGAAAACAGGAG
>JBPPMM010000437.1:0-2647 GCA_051306075.1 Chitinophagaceae bacterium | reverse complement strand
GTTCTGTGCAAAAACTGGAATCGAACTATTATAAACCTCTATAAGTCATGTAAACAGAGTGTTTAGAACATTAAGGCCTTCAATAAAAAGGTTCGACTTTTGTCCGGTAATCTCCACTTCACCGGGAAACGTCAAATTTTTGAACAGTTGCCCGGTTTTTTGTTGTGCGAAACTTTTAGATTTGGTTTTGGGCCCGACTCTTTCTAAAAAACTTTAAGGTAATTTCATCATCATATTTTTTAAAAGCATTTCCACCGGGGTGACGTTTTTCAAATATCCCAACTGCGGCAATGCAAAACGTTAGCAGCTGAAAGAAGGGCAAATAAAATACACACAATAACAAACCATGATAATCATCAAAGCCTTCCACTCATTAAGAACAATAATCGTAATATTAATTCTGATCTGCTTGATACCATCGTGCAGCACAAAGCAGAAAGAATCCTTTATGATAAAAAGTGAGGGCACCGAACTGAAAGTAGAAACGGTTACCGATAGCATCACCATTCCCTTTGGTATGGACTTTTTGCCCGACGGTCGATTGCTGGTTACTGACAGAGCTATTGGAAACATGGTAGTGGTTAACACAGAAACAGGAGAGAAAGAATTACTGCAAGGCGTTCCTAAAGTAGTGGGTCAGGGTGATGGCGGCCTGCTCGACATCTTAGTTCACCCTGATTATAAAAATAACGGCTGGATATATTTTTCTTACAGCGAGGGCGACACCACTTCTAATACCATGGTGGTTGATCGGGCTAAGTTAGTCGGACTAAAACTGGTTCAGCGGGAAAGATTATTTACTGCCCTGCCTTACTATAAAAAACCGCTTCATCATGGTTCCCGCCTGGTGCTTAAAGATGGCTACCTTTTCATAGCCATGGGTGAAAAAACAGACCTGAAAGATTCCGCACAAACATTAAATAATCATTTGGGCAAAGTACTGCGCATCTTTGAAGATGGACAGGTACCTAAGGATAACCCATATGTTGATACCCCTAACGCCAAACCAGAAGTCTGGAGTTACGGGCATCGCAATCCAAATGGTTTAGCATTAAACACGGCTACTGGAGATTTGTGGGAACACGAGCATGGCCCCATGGGTGGCGATGAAGTAAATATCATTAAACCAACATTGAATTATGGATGGCCCGTGATAACCTACGGACTAAACTATGACAGCACAAAAGTTGGCGAAGGCATTACAGGGAAGGAAGGGATGGAGCAACCGGTTTATTATTACAAACCCTCTATTGCACCCAGCGGCATGCAGTTTTATTCTTCTGATGTTATACCCGTATGGAAAGGCAATTTGTTCATTGGCGCCCTGGCACTGAAACACTTGAACAGGCTGGTCTTTGAAAACAATAAAGTCATAAAAGAAGAACGTTTACTCGCCGATAATAACTGGCGTGTGCGTTCAGTGAAACAAGGACCAGATGGTTATTTATACATAGGTGTAGATGGCGGAAAGATTCTCCGGATTATGCCCAACTAAATTGTTGTGCACAAAATAAATATCCTTTAAATCAGCGAGTATTCAAGGATATTTATTGAAATTGAAGCACTAACGTAATATTGGAAACAGGCGCAATATTGTACCTATCCAAGTGATAGCAGCAAGCGCTGCAGGACAGATTGATTAAATGACTTTAGAATGAACGTAATCAAGATTGATGGACAAGGACAAGAAGAATAATAATCTCTGACGAATTTGATATCACGAATTTTGACAACCTGGACTCAGGACAATTTAAACTAATAAAATATCTTGATCCTTATGGATACTCAACTTTTGGCGGGGACAGGACCCAACCTAATTACCGACAGGTGCCGCAGGCATGGTAAGAATATCATCATTATTCACCCCTTTCTTTTTGGATACATTTTCGGTGAACTTTCCAAAATTCCATGTAAGTGCAAGCACCCCATCACGCCTGGGCTGCCAGGTGATATAAGTGTTGTAAAAAAGCCACAAACCCGGTGGGGCAGAGCCTGGTGAAGGATTAGTATTTGAAATTCTTCAACCGAAGTTTAAGTCAACACTCCGTTTGGCAGCATCGGCAAACCATTCAAGGCTATGCCTGTGGCATCCACAATGGCATTGCGGACAGCAGGGGCAATACCAACGATACATGCTTCGCCTGCCCCGGCGGATGGCATGTCTTTCCGGTCTATTAAAACTATTTCAATTTTTGGTATATCACTAAAGCGAGGAACCCTATAAGCGGAAAGCCCGGAATTAAGGATTTTGCCGTTGGCAAAATCAACTGCTTCAAATAATGCGCCGCCAAGACCCTGAATAATGGAACCCATCACCTGGTTTTCCAAATGATTCGGATTAATGATAGCGCCACAATCGAATGCCTGCGTTATGCGAACTACCTTTACTTCCTTATCGCTATTGATCATTATTTCAGCGCAACAACCAACATAACCCCCTTTTTCAAAACCTCCTGCTATGCCATAACCATGACCGGGATTTTTGGAGCCATTCCATCCAAAGGCTTTTGCAGTTGCTTGAAGAACGGCTATAAAACGATCGTCTTCTAAATTTTTTAACCGAAAGGCAAGCGGGTCCATTTTAATCAGTCTTGCCAGGTCGGTCATATGACATTCCCGTGCAAAAACATTCGCTGTTGCAGCCAGT
>JBPPMM010000400.1:0-2111 GCA_051306075.1 Chitinophagaceae bacterium | reverse complement strand
TTGCCTTTGCTGTGCTCAAAGGAAAAGATATGGTGGTTACTCTTGCCAATGACAGCGTAAAAGAAATGTGGGGGAAAGGAAAAGAAGTAGAAGGCAAACCATTGCTTGAAGTTTTACCCGAGATAAAAGACCAGACCTTCCCGGCATTGCTCAATGAAGTTTATACCACTGGCATTCCTTACACCTCGCATGAATCACTTTCACGGCTGCAGCGCAATGGTAAAATGGAAGATGTGTATTTTGATTTTGTTTATCAGCCATACCACGAAGCAGATGAAACTATTTCGGGTGTAGTTATTATTGCTACTGAAGTAACACCGCAGGCAATCCTAAATCAAAAAATTAAAGAAAGTGAAACTCATTTCAGGCAACTGGCCGATTTGATGCCGGCAAAAATCAGCAATGTAAATCCCGAAGGCGATGTTATTTATTTTAATAAGCAATGGTTAGACTTTAGCGGATATGATTTTGAAGAATTAAAAGATTTTGGATACCATAAAATGTTGCACCCTGATGAGTTCGACGAATTTCAAACCCGCTTTCAAAAAGCCTCAGAGACCAGATCTGTTTTAGAAATGGAAATGCGGTTCTTAAATAAAAAAGGAAATTACAAATGGCATTTAAACCTTGCCGCACCGGTAACAGATGAAAATGGCAATATCAAAATGTGGGTGGGTGTAACCACGGAAATACAACAACAAAAAGAACAGGAAGAAAAATTAGAAACTGCTGTAAAAAACCGAACGCATGAATTAGTAAATGCCAACGAAGAACTGGTGCAAAAAAACCAGGAAATTGCCCTGAGCAAATACAACAAACGGTTTCTTTCAGAATTTTCTGATAAATTTTCAGCTTATAAAGGACATAATGAATTTTTCAGCTCCCTGGTACAATTTATCGCTGACACTACTAGTATGAATTATGTATTTGTTGGTAAATTGATGCCAGATGAAAACGATCAATTAACCATACAAACTATTGCCCTTAATGCCTTTGGCAAGCCGGCGGACAATATCAACTACTCCTTGCCCGATGGTCCCTGTGAACAGGTAATAAAAGGCACCCCTTATTCATACCCTACCCGGTGCAGGCAAACCTTCCCTAAAAATAAGATGATCGAAGAATTTAAAGTAGAAGGTTACATGGCATACCCCCTGAATGATGAGCAGGGAAATGCGGTAGGACTAATTGCTGTAATGCATGAAAAAGAAATTAAAGATGCAGAAACAGTATCATCTGTATTAAAAATAGTGGCTAAGCGGGCCGAGATAGAATTGGACAGGATCAAAAACGAAGAACAACTGGTGATTCACAATACAGCTCTTGCAGAAAAAAATGAGGAGCTAAAAAAAATGAATTTAGAATTGCAGGCGTTTACTTACGTATCCAGCCACGATCTGCAGGAGCCTTTGCGTAAAATACAAAACTTCATTTCGCACCTTCTTGAAACAGAAAAGCAAACTCTCTCCGAAAAAGGCAACGATTATTTTCAACGCATACAGGAATCGGCCAAACGCATGCGAACACTTATCCAGGATTTACTTGCTTTTTCACATATCAATAAAACGGATCGGATATTTGAAAACACAAAACTGGATAACATCATAGAACAAGTAAAGGTTGATTTAACCGAAAACATAAAAGAAAAAAATGCGACTATTGAAGTTGGCGAAACGGTTGAAGTTAAAATCATTCCATTTCTTTTTCACCAGCTTTTTTACAATCTTATCAGCAATTCCATCAAATTTTCTATTCCCGGAAAGCCTGTACACATCATTATAAAAAGTAAGGTTGAGAAAGGGCTGCATTTAAACCACGATAAACTTTCCAGCCAAAAAAGATATTGTCACATCAGCTATACGGATAACGGAATTGGCTTCGACCCACAGTACAAGGACCGTATCTTCGAACTATTTCAGCGGCTGCATAATAAGGAAGAATACCCCGGAACAGGGGTAGGACTGGCGATTGTAAAAAAAATTATTGATAACCACAATGGCATCATCACTGCCAAAAGTGAGATAAACAAAGGCGCTACTTTTGATATTTATATTCCGGTATAATAAAAAAGAAGCCGGGGTTTACATTATGCCATATAAAAGTTCTCCAGT
>JBPPMM010000370.1:0-15608 GCA_051306075.1 Chitinophagaceae bacterium | reverse complement strand
TCAGTTAGACTATCGTTAACCAACTTCATGAGCCAGCAAAAACCCAGGATCAGTACTTCTTTTAGCTACGAAACCTTAGAAGAAACACTCGATATAAAACCCAAAGCCCAGGGGATGATGATTGGCATTCCCAAAGAAGTAGCTTTCCAGGAAAACAGGATTGCGTTAACTCCGGATGCTGTAAGTGTTTTGATCAGCAACGGCCACCAGGTAGTTATAGAGCATAATGCAGGTGACGCATCTCATTTCCGTGATAAAGATTATAGCGAAGCAGGAGCAAAAATTGTATACGACAGAGCCGATGTTTATAAAGCGCCTATCGTGGTAAAAAGTGCACCGGTTATTGAGGAAGATCTTCCCTTGTTACAAATAAGCCAGGTAATCATATCTCCTATTCATTTGTCTGTATTAAAAGCGGAATTGTTAGAAAAAATGATGGAGAAAAAGATCACGGCCATCTCTTTCGAAAACCTGAAAGATGACAGTGATTCATATCCCATTGTTCGCAGTATGAGTGAAATTGCCGGAAGTGCTGTCATGCTCATAGCTGCACAATATTTAGGTTCGGCCAATCATGGAAAAGGTGTGTTGCTGGGTGGGATTTCCGGTATTGCCCCAACAAAAGTTATAATAATAGGTGCAGGCATTGTTGGGGAGTATGCGGCCAGGGCGGCCCTGGCGCTGGGCGCCTCAGTAAAAGTATTTGACAACAGCGTTTACAGGTTAAAAAGACTACAGAATAATATTGGTCATCGATTGTGGACATCAGTTATAGAACCCAGGATGTTATCAAAACAATTAAAAACCTGTGAAGTGGCAGTAGGAGCTCTTGGTTCCGAAACCGGAAGAACACCCATGGTGGTTACGGAAGAAATGGTAAGTAATATGAGGCCTGGCTCGGTAGTTATTGATGTAAGTATTGACCGGGGTGGATGTTTTGAAACTTCAGAGATCACTTCGCATGAACATCCTATTTTCATGAAGTATGGTGTTATCCATTATTGTGTTCCTAATATTCCTTCCGGGTTTTCCAGAACAGCTTCGCAGGCTATCAGCAATGTATTGATGCCATTATTATTAGAAGCAGGAGATGAAGGTGGTTTTGAAAAATTAGTATGGCACCGTGTACATCTGCGAAGCGGCATATATCTTTTTAAAGGCTCATTAACTAATTTTTACCTGAGTGAGCGGTTTGATCTCAAGTTTACAGACCTGAATTTATTGATAGCAAGCCAGCGATAAAAATGAGAGAAACTCTTAGTTACTGACTTTTCTTTCCGTGTTGAAAGCCTGATCTGATAAACGATTTCCCATTTTTTGGTATCTTAGCCGCAATGCATAAATGGATCATTTTATATCTTTTTCCTGGCGTTGCTTTAGCTGATCATACTTGGTCATTTTCTAACCATGTCATGAGATTTCAAATCATTATTCGGGTTTCATGCAACACAGCAAGCATTAATTTTTTTTACTTAAAAGATCTATTACCGGTACAAGTAAACGCAATAGGCAAAAGAGAAGTTGAAAGAGTATTAAAAGAATGACTCCTGGTATTTAATTCTATTTTACCATTCCGGTAAATCAAAACCGGAGAAATTTTTCCGGATGCAAAGGCAGGTCAAATATTTATTTTTTGAAATGCTGCCATTTAGTTGAGTAGTACTTAAGGATTTCCTATTTAGAAACATAAGCGGATTCTATGATTCATTTGCCAAGCCTGATATCTGATCTTGGTCTTATACTTGGAGCAGCAGCTTTAATCACTATTTTATTTAAGTGGTTAAAGCAACCTCTTGTATTGGGCTACCTTATTGCAGGGTTTTTGGTGGGTCCGCATTTTGCCTTTTTACCAAGTGTTGCAGAATTGGATAGCATAAGTGTTTGGGCGGAGATTGGTGTGATCTTTCTTTTATTCAGCCTGGGGTTGGAATTTAGTTTTAAAAAATTATTGAAAGTAGGCACACCAGCTTCGGTTACAGCCTTGGTGGAAGTTGGTTTTATGATGTCTGTTGGTTATATACTGGGCACTTTTTTGGGGTGGTCAAGAATGGACAGTATATTTCTGGGGGGAATTCTTTGTATATCTTCTACTACTATTATTATCCGGGCATTTGATGAACTGGGGGTAAAGGGACACAAGTTTGCCAGCTTGGTTTTTGGTATTCTGATAGTGGAGGACCTGGTTGCTATTTTATTGTTGGTTTTACTTTCAACACTGGCCGTTAGTGCCCAATTTGCAGGTATAGAAATGTTGATGTCGGTGGCCAAGCTGGTATTCTTTTTAGGACTTTGGTTTATCTCCGGAATTTTCTTTTTGCCGACATTTTTAAGAAGGGCCCGGCGCTTTATGAACGATGAAATGCTTCTGATCATCTCCTTGTCACTTTGTATGTTTATGGTTTACCTGGCTACCCTGGTTGGATTTTCTCCTGCTTTGGGGGCTTTTATAATGGGTTCCATTCTTGCAGAAACGGTGTTTGCTGAAAAAATAGAACACTTGGTGAAACCTGTAAAAGACCTTTTCGGTGCCGTTTTTTTTGTATCAGTAGGCATGTTATTCGATCCGGATATGCTGGTGCAATATTTAGGTCCTATTTTGATTATTTGCGTAGTAACCATTGTTGGGCAATCATTTAGCACTACGGTCGGGGCTTTGATTGCAGGGCAGCCTTTAAAATCATCAGTGCAGGCCGGAATGAGTATGACACAAATTGGGGAATTTTCATTTATAATCGCTACCCTGGGATTAACTCTGAACGTAACGAGTGATTTTTTATATCCAATTGCTGTAGCTGTTTCTGCCATTACCACCTTTACTTCACCTTACCTGATCAGAGCTTCTGAACCTGTATATGAATGGCTGGAAAAATTTTTACCTGTATCCTGGATACAATTTCTAAACCGGTACAGCAACAAGGCACAAACTATTTCCAGCAGTACCGACTGGCAGGTATATGCAAGGGGAAGGATAATTAATACGTTTATCATTTCCATCATTACCCTGGCCATCGTTATGTTATCCTCTTATTACGTTTTGCCTTACACGTATAGCACCTTAGGTGATAATACATGGACCACCATTGCCGGAGCTGCATTTACTTTGTTATTAATGGCTCCTTTTCTTTGGTCACTTGCAGTTAAACGTCATCACAGTGAATTGGTTGAAAAATTTAACCGGCAAAATAAATATCGGACCGGAATGCTGGTATTGCAGGTTTTCAGAGCTGGTATTTCAATTGTCCTCATTGGCTTTCTGGTCGACCGGTTTTTCACCCCGCAAATCGCCATTATTACCACGATCGTTATGTTTCTTTTACTGATCCTGTTTTCAAAAAGAATTCAATTACTTTATTCCCGGATCAGTAACCGCTTCCTCGCTAATTACTACGAGCGGGACGGATTGAAAGGCCAGAAAAAATTAGAGGCTCCATGGGATGCCCACATGGCAGAACTAGCCATCAGTGCGGATATGCCGGGAATTGGAAAAACGCTGCGGGAGCTGGCATGGCGTGAAAAATATGGAATAAATGTGGCCATGATTGAAAGAGGAAAAAACACTTTTAATACGCCAAAAAGTAACCAGGTTATTTTTCCCGGAGATGTTATTTCAGTAATAGGTACAGATGACCAGATCGATATTTTTCGAACAGAATTAGATGTGGCTAAATCACTGGAGGTAGAAAGAAAACCGGTAGAAGTAGTGCTGGAGCATTTTATTATAGGAGAAAAATCAGCCTTTGCAGATAAAAACATAAGGGACGGCGCTATACGGGAAAAGATACACGGCATTGTAGTGGGAGTGGAAAATGAGCAGGGCCGGCTGGTCAATCCCGATTCTTCTTATATATTCAGGGTTGGTGATATTGTTTGGGTGGTAGGTGATAAACTCAGGTTACTGACTTTGCAGAAGGCTGAACAACTCTTGTAAAATATTCAGATCAATTTATGGTAATATGGCTTGAAAACATTTCAGGAATTCACTACAACATAAATCAATTTGAATGGGATGCAGCTTACACAGGTTATATTTGGTAAATATGTTTTGTTTCAAAGTAAGAAAGGGAAATAAAGATTTATTCTATTTGTATTCCGCGATGCTTATACCTAAGTCACAGAATTCATACTCCACTTCATCATTGCTGCTCACTATCACCAATCGGTTTTTACAATACTCTTCTATTAAGCGATGATATAAATCAACACCGGCTTTATCCAAATTAGTGCAGGGTTCATCCAGTAATACGATGGCAGTATCAGAAAAAATGCATTGTGCCAGCTTCACTCTCTGTTTCATACCGGAAGAATAGTACCGTATCTGTTTGTCAGCAGCTCTTTCCATACCCAGGGTAGTAATAATCGAATCAACACTGATGCCGGGCAAAAAGGGCTTAAATCCCTGGTGAAAATCGAAGAATTCTTTCAGGGTCATTTCCTCTACTACTTCCAGGTAAGGAGCGCAAATTGAAACCTCGTTATATATTACTTCATGACCTATTTCTCCATTTACATTTTTGCCGTCAGATCTTTGATCTTTATCCTCAAATTTTAAACGGCCTTCATTAAAATGCATAGAACCACTTATCACCTGGAGCAGAGTACTCTTTCCGGAACCATTGGGACCCGTAATAGCGTAAGATTGTCCTGTTTCAAAACTGTAAGTGAAATGTCTGAAAATCCAGTCCCGGTTGAATCGTTTACCGGCATCAGAAAGCGTTATCCTCATCGCCATTGCCTTTGGTGAAACGTTTGATGATGCCCCTGGTGCTTTCATTAATAAACGTAACGATTTCGTCACGTTCGTCAGTTGCTGAAAATTCTTCTTCAAGGAATTCCAATGCCTGCGAAGTATTTAATCCTTTATTGTACAGGATGCGATAGATGTCAAGAATGTGATTGATCTTTTCCACGGTAAACCCCCGGCGTTTCAAACCTACGGAATTGACTCCGGCATAACTTAAGGGCTGCCGTGCCGCTTTAATATATGGAGGTACGTCTTTACCTACCAGCGAACCACCAGAAATAAATGCATGCTGACCTACATTTACAAATTGGTGTATGGCGCATACGCCGCCGATACCAACCCAATCGCCAAGAACCACATGCCCGGCCAGCTGTGAATTATTACTAAGTGTGCAGTTGTCGCCGATAATACAGTCGTGTCCGATATGGCTATAGGCCAATATCCAGCAATTATTTCCAACCACGGTTTTCATCCGGTCTGATGTACCGCGGTGAATGGTTACAAATTCCCGGATAGTACAATTGTCCCCGATTTCAACCGTCGTTCGTTCGCCATCAAATTTTCTGTCCTGGGGAATAGCTGCAATAACGGCGCCCGGAAATATCCGGCAGTTCTTTCCGATCCTGGCTCCTTCCATTATGGTTACATTAGAACCGATCCAGGTACCATCTCCAACTTCTACATCCTGGTGAATGACAGTAAAGGGGTCAATCTTTACATTTGTCGCCAGCTTTGCATTGGGATGAATGTATGTATGTGGATGAATCATTCAGTGTTTAGATAAAAAAACATCCGCCAAAGCGGAGATCGTGCAAAGGTAATTGTTACGTTCAGAAATGGATATTTTTTTAGGCCATACGGTAAACCAGTATTGTTTGAATGCTGAAAATTGGAAGATGACCTGTAAATTTGCGGTTCTGTATGTTTACTCCCCCGGATATATTAACACTTGCCTACAAGCAGGCTCCTATGCAGGAACAAATGGTATTGTTGCACGAAAAAGAGCAGCAGATGCCGGGATCCGTTCAATATTCAATTAAAAGGTATAGCCGGAATAACTTATGGAACATGGAAGATACCGGGATACTTGTTTATCATTACGAAAAAAGTAATCCTGGTGAGAATTACCTGGAATTAAAATTTTGTGTTTCCGGCAATGTTTATTGTAAACAGAAAGATACAGAATGCAATATGTGCAGGGCGGGAGTTTCAAAAAACTGCATAGATAAAGCCGAAAGTGTTGATATTTTAGGGTTTCGGTTTTCACCTGCTCTATTATCCCAATTTGTAAAGCCCAGGAGTTCCAGCGATTCCTTAAGTGAAGACATCCTGAACTTTAAACACCAATCTTCTTTTACCAAGATACTGGCACTTTGCAGTAAAACAAGAATGGTCATTGACTCCCTGCTCAATCATAATTATTCAGATAGCCTCGAAAACATTTATATCAATGCGCAAATGCAGATGCTGTTGCTGCATAGCATGGATTGCATGATCGGGGATAAAGAAATTGATGTCATCAACTGTAAGTTCCTGGCCAATGAAGCCGACAGGGATAAGGTATCCAAAGCCAGGGATGTATTGATTCAACATATCGGCGAGCCCATTACCATTAAGGAACTGAGCCGTAAAGTAGCTATGAACGAATGCTACCTTAAAAAAGGATTCAAAGAAATGTTTGGTACAACCATTTTTGATTTTTACCAGAGCCAGCGAATGGAGCATGCCAGGTACCTGCTTTATGAAAAAGGTCTCAGCGTTACCGAAGTTTCCCAGATGCTTGGTTATTCTTCTATATCTCATTTCTCTACTGCTTTTAAAAAACACACTGGCCTGAAGCCTTGCGAATTATTGTTGCGATAAGTTATGTTCTGAATTTATTTCCTGTTCACAGATAAAAATCTAGGAACTAAAATTTTCCGGATCAGCAAAATATCACGGGGAAACAACAATATATTATACATTCAGGCAGAAAAGAATTTAGAAGCTTCATTAATCACTCTCTTAAAATTTTTGTTATGGGATTTGATCAGTATCATGAACCACCTGAAGAACTTTCTCCGCAAGTAAGAACTTTTGCAAGAATGGTAACCTCTTTAATTGAAGAAGCTGAAGCTATTGGCTGGTATGAGCAAAGAATAGCTGTCGAAAAAGATAAGACAGCAAAAGCCATTATGAAAAATGCACAGCAGGAAGAGATGAAGCATTTCGGCATGGATTTAGAATTCCTTCTTCGTAAAAAACCGGAATGGGCCATCATTTTAAAATCTGTTCTTTTTACAAAAGGTGATATAGTTGAGCTGGCAAAGAAAGGAGAAGAAAAGGTGGAATAATTTTTTTGCTTTGTTTCAAATATGATATTTTCTATCATCTGGCTTCATTAACATTAACATGCGGTACTTTGTTTATGATGTATTTTTACAGTAATAAAAACGATCATAATGAAAAAAACATATTGCTGGAAATGTGTAATGCTGCTGGCCTCAGTATTAGGAATGGCCGGCGCATTATTGGCGTAGTTACTTTTTTAAAAAAATGCAAGTTGCGGAACAAACAAGTTTCGCAACTTTTTTTATCAACGGTTAAAAGATCATAGATGTCAGGCATAATTATCGGTAGCTTTTTGATCAGCTTATTGCATGCTCTGATACCTAACCATTGGTTGCCGGTACTGGCTATTGGCAAAAAGGAAGGTTGGAGCCTTGGTGAAACCAGCCGGGTTACTTTTATAGCGGGCATGGCGCATGTTGTTAGTACGGTTATCATTGGTTTACTACTTGGTTTGCTGGGTGAACAGTTGACGCAGTATATTGACAGTTTTACGCATGTAGTGGGGCCAACTATCCTGATCCTGATCGGTTTTTACTTTGTAAGCCAGCATTATAAGCATCATCATTTTCACCTGGATCAACAACAAATTGAAAAGAGAACAAAGCGATCTATCATTCTTGCGCTGATCGTTGCCATGTTTCTTTCACCCTGCATGGAAATTGAAGCATATTTTCTCCTGGCAGGAAGCAAAGGCTGGTATGTACTTGCGGGCATTGCCACTATGTATTCCGTCATCACTATTGCAGGCATGCTTATCTGGATTCGCATAGTATATAAAGGATTACTGAAGCTGAACTGGCATACCTGGGAGCATAATGCAGGGATAATTACTGGTTTAGTATTGATCATTACCGGCATTATTTCATACTTTATAAATTAACCTGGTTCTCAAGAAATATTTAGTAAACAGTAAGTCTTTTTGAAGGTAATTATCCTTTCTTTTTTGATCTCAAATTATTTTGATTCAAGTTGCATTTATAACGGACGTTCTGAATTATCGCAAAGAGATTTTACATTCTTGTCCTTTTCCAATCGTCTTTGGTATAATGTTTCGGCATCCTTGAAAAATCCGGGCAAAAAACATGATTCCATAACCGGCAACTACAAATCCGGAATTATCCGGATTTTTATATTTAGTTATTATACAAAATTTTCATACAATGATCCGAAAAACCCCCATACTGATTCTTCTTTTGGTAATATCGGAAGTTTGTTTGTCACAACAGGAAAATGCAACTATTTCCGGCGTTGTAAAAAGTGGGATAGATAAATCAGCGATCAGTTATGCGAATATTATTTTAAAGAAATTACCGGATAGCAGCTTTATTGCGGGCGTTATTTCCAATGATAAAGGTTTCTTCTCTGTTCAAAATGTAACCGAAGGAGAATATGTTATTGAAATCAGCAATGTAGGTTTTATCACAACCAGGATCCCATTTCGTGCCGGAAAGCTCAACAAATATTTTGACCTCGGTCCTGTGGAGTTGGTGCCGGAAAAATCTACATTAAGTGAAGTGATCATAACCAGCAAGCTGGAGACTGTTTCTGAAAAGATGGATAAGAAATCCTTTAAACTTTCGGATAATATAAGCCAGCAAGGAGGCTCTGTTTTGCATGCTATGAAAAATCTCCCCGGCATTACAGTGGATGAAAACGGAAAAGTGCAATTGAGAGGGAGCAGCCGTGTCACCGTTCTTACGGATGGCAACCAAACAGCCTTAACTGGTTTTGGCAACCAGGCAGCCCTTGATAATATACCAGCTTCAGCTATTGAACGTATTGAGATCATTAATAATCCTTCTGCTAAGTATGATGCAAATGGTAATGCGGGAATTATTAATATCATATACAAAAAGGAAAAACAGGACGGCTTAAATGGAAAAATAGCTGTTACCACCGGTCTCGGTGCGTTATGGATTAAAAGATCTAATCTTCCGGGAATAAGACCCCAGTACCAGGCTACACCGAAATTGAACCCTTCACTCTCTTTAAATTTTCGTAAGAACAAGATCAATACTTTTATCCAGGCCGATTATTTATATAATGAAACGCTTAATAGAAATGAATTCGCTACCCGGTTTTATGAAAATGGAGATACCATACAACAACAGGTGAAACGAAATCGAATAACCACAGTCGGTTCTGTTAAAACAGGCATTGATTGGTTTGTGAATGACTATAATACTATCACGGTCTCCGGATTATATAGCTATGAGCAGGTGAGGGATCATGGTGATATCCCTTACTTTAACGGGAAACAATCAAACCCAACAAGGCTCTGGCAATTTTTTGAGGATGAAATTAATACGGCTGCTACTGTTGCGGCCCTTTACCAACACAAATTTAATCAACCCGGCCACCTGCTCAATATTGGGTTGAATTATACTTTTCATAGAGAAGACGAAAAATATTTCCTGACAGACAAAAGGCCTTCCTATACAGGGAAGGACACCTTTATGCTGATTGCCGATGAAAACGTAACGGATATAAACCTGGATTATATAAAACCATTAAAAAATGGCCGGCTGGAAACAGGTATGAAATTCCGGTGGCGTTATATTCCTACTGATATGCGCTTTTTACCGGGCATCAATTCTCCGTTGGACGTAAATGCAGCGGGTTGGGCTAAATACAATGAAGTAATACCCGCTTTATATGGTAACTACATATACGAAGCCAAACAGTTTGAAGTAGAAGCAGGATTGAGAATTGAATATGTAAATCTTAATTATTCTGTGAACCCGGATCATAATACTTATAAAAGTGACGGCTATAATTATTTCCAGCCTTTTCCTGGTGTACGCTTAGGTTTTAACCTGGATGATAAAAATAAACTTTCATTTTTTTACAATCGCCGGGTTGACCGGCCCGATGAGGGCGACATTAGAATATTCCCCAAGTATGACGAGCCTGAAATTTTAAAAGTGGGTAATCCCGGGTTACGTCCACAGTTTACCCAAAGTTTTGAACTGGGTTACAAAAGATCCTGGACACAGGGATATTTTTATTCTGCATTGTATCATCGTATCAGCAGGAATGCAATTACCAGGATCGGCACCACCGCCCCCGGGAGTAATATCATTTATTCAGTATTTCAAAACGCAAGGGATGCTTATAATACCGGAGTGGAATTGGTGACAAGCCATAGAGCAGGAAAGAGGGTTACCGTGAATTTAAATATAAACTTTTACCAAAATAACATTGGTCCTTTTACCGTGGTTAATAAATACCCGGTGCCGGTTACTTATAGTTCTGATAAAGAAAAAGCCTGGTCGGGAAATATAAAACTGAATAGTCTGTTTCATTTACCTCGCAATTTCGATATTCAATGGACAACAATTTATCTGGCACCTGATATAATTCCACAGGGAAAGATCAGTGAAAGATTTTCAATGGACCTGGGAGTAAAAAAGGTAATTCAAAAAAGTAAAGGTGAATTGTACTTAAATGCCACAGACCTTCTAAACACCTTACGGATCCGGAAACATATTGAGGGTAACAACTTTCGTATTGTCAGCAGTGATTATTATGAAACGCAGGTGTTCAGGATCGGCTACAGTTATAAATTCTGATGCCGGTTTTTTATCAACTATGTATGCGGGATGATTGAAAGGTTGAAGTTCAAAAAAACACTGCTCAGCTTGCTAATCATTTTTTTCCGCCGGCTCCACGGTAGTTCATTATATCCCGGTCAAATAAATACAGGCCCCCCTTGTCATCACCTACCAGTTCAAGTTTATCATTTAATGTTCTCGCCGTTCTTTCTTCTTCTATTTGCTCGTTTACGTACCACTGTAAAAAATTATGTGTTGCATAATCTTTTTCGGTTAAAGAAAGATGAACGAGATCATTAATACTATTGCTGACCCTTAATTCATGTTTCAAAAATTCTTCGAAAACACTTTTTATTGATTTGAATGTAACGACGGGTTGTGCCAGGGCGGGTATTATTGCAAAACCGCCCCTTTCGTTTATAAACCGGATCAATTTGAGCATGTGCACTCTTTCTTCATCAGATTGTTGGTAGAAAAAATTGGTTACGCCTTCCAGTCCCGGCTGGATCTCGGCCCAGGAGGCCATGGCCAGGTAAGCCTGGGACGATTCAGATTCCATCTGCACCTGTTTATTCAACGCTTCCTGTATTAGTTTAGATACCATAATGAATGATTTTATGCTACAAGGTAAGCCGAAAACATCTTTATGAAAAATGGAGTGCATTCCAATTTGTCGCAGGTATAGCTTCCCCGCACCTGCAATTTTCAGACTTTGTATCCCCTCCACCGGAGGGGCCGCAGCGATTTCGCATAAAAGATCTTCAAAGGGGGTGGGTTTATTTTTGCGACAGATTGGAATGCACCCGAAAAATGGCCCATGGTGAAATCATTAAATGATACCCGAAAAAAAGATTAAAAAAAGGGAACAAAAAATGTTCCCTTAATATAAACCGTCCATTAGTAAGTCTTATGATCCGCAACTGATGCATCCTTCCGGGTTGTCGAGGGAACAAGATATCTCCTCTACAGCCTGGGCTTTATCTAAGGTGGATTGTTTCATCATATCTGAATCTACGGTAAACTTCACAGCATCTGTTGCCGCTTTGGTTCTTAAATAATACATACCGGTTTTCAATCCTTTTTTCCAGGTATAAAAATGCATGGAGCTCAATTTGGCGAAATTGGGTTGTTCTACAAACAGGTTGAGCGATTGCGACTGGCAAATAAATGCACCACGGTCAGCTGACATGTCAATTATAGTACGCTGTTTTATTTCCCAAACTGTTTTGTAAATCTCCTTCAGATTAGCCGGTATCTCATTGATATTTTGGATTGATCCGTTTGCGGCTATTATACGTTGCTTCATGTTGTCATTCCAAAGCCCCAGGCTCATCAGGTCTTTCAGCAAGTGTTTATTCACCACTACAAACTCACCGCTTAATACACGCCGGTTGTAAATATTGGATGTATATGGTTCAAAACATTCATTATTGCCTAATATCTGAGATGTGGATGCGGTAGGCATAGGAGCAAGCAAAAGCGAATTTCTTACACCATGTTCTTTTATTTCTTTTCTCAGTGCATCCCAGTCATACCGGTCGCTCGGTTGTACATCCCACATATCAAACTGGAAAATACCTTTGGAGAGCGGAGAACCTTTAAAGGTTTCATAAGCACCTGATTCTTTCGCTATATTCTTTGAAGCTACTAATGAAGCATAGTAGATGGTTTCAAAAATATTTTTGTTAAGAACTTTGGCCACATCACTTTCAAAAGGCAAACCCAATAACATGAACACATCTGCCAGGCCCTGCACGCCAATCCCTATTGGACGATGACGGAAATTGCTTCGTCTCGTTTCTTCCAGCGGATAATAATTGTTATCAATAATTTTATTCAGATTCTTTGTGATGATCTGTGTTACTTCCAGCAATTTTTCAAAATTGAATTTCTTGCCTTCCACAAAACGTGGTAAGGAAATAGAGGCCAGGTTACAAACTGCTGTTTCTTTATCATCACTGTATTCAATGATCTCTGTGCAAAGATTGCTGCAGCGGATAGTACCTAAATTTTGCTGGTTTGATTTTTTGTTGGCTGCATCTTTATACAGCATGTAAGGATTGCCGGTTTCTATCTGCGCTTCCAGGATGGCATTCCAAAGATCACGGGCCGGAATTGTTTTTTTGGCTTTTCCTTCCTTTTCATATTTTTCATACAGCGTTTCAAACTCATCACCATGTGTAGTATGGAGGTTCTTTGCCTCGTTTGGACAGAAAAGGCTCCACTTACCGTTTTCTTCAACCCGCTTCATAAACAGATCGGGTATCCATAATGCAAGAAACAGGTCTCTTGCTCTCATTTCTTCCTTACCATGATTTTTCCGTAGATCCAAAAATCCGAATACATCAGCATGCCAGGGTTCCAAATAAATAGCAAATGCACCTTTACGCTTACCACCGCCCTGGTCTACATAGCGGGCTGTGTCATTAAATACACGCAGCATAGGTATGATGCCATTGCTGGTTCCGTTTGTTCCTTTGATATAGCTGCCGGTTGAGCGGATATTATGAACATTTAACCCGATGCCACCAGCAGATTGAGAAATGAGAGCTGAATTTTTTAATGTTTCATATATACCTTCAATACTATCTTCTTTCATGCTCTGCAGAAAGCAACTACTCATCTGGGGTTTTGGAGTACCTCCATTAAATAGAGTAGGGGTGGCATGAATGAACCATTTCTCACTCATCAGGTTATAGGTCTCAATGGCCGAGGCTATATCAGCCTTATGAATTCCTAATGCGACACGCATAAATAAATGCTGCGGACGCTCCACGATTTTTCCATTTACTTTCAGCAGGTATGATTTTTCCAATGTTTTAAAGCCGAAGAAATCAAAATGATAATCTCTTTCATAAATGATGGAGGCATTCAGCAGGTCGGCGTTTTGTTCTATGATCTCATATACATCATCGGCGATCAGCGGCGCTTTGTCCCCTGTCTTGTCATCGATATAATTATAGAGGAGAGAGGCGGTTTCTGAAAATGATTTGGTCGTGTTTTTATGCAGGTTGCTTACTGCAATTCTTGCTGCCAGTACTGCAAAATCAGGATGCCGGGTAGTAAAGGATGCTGCTGTTTCTGCAGCCAGGTTATCCAGTTCCGTTGTAGGAACCCCGTTGTAGATGCCGATGATTACTTTTTTGGCGATCTCAATAATATCATCTGATTTTAAAGTAAGACCATAGCTGAGTTTCATAACTCTTGATGTGATCTTATCAAAGTGAACGGCTTCCTGCTTACCGTTGCGTTTCAGTACATGCATGTCATTTATAATTTAGTTGGTTAGTAGTTTTCTGCGTAGTTATTGAATTAAAAATCTTCGTCCATGGAGAAAGCCTTTGATCCGGTCTCATTCATTACCCCTGATTTCTGGTATTCACCCACTCTCTTTTCAAAGAAATTCGTTTTGCCCTGCAGGGAGATGAGCTCCATGAAATCAAAGGGATTAGTGGCATTGTAAATTTTAGTATATCCTAATTCGCTTAACCACCGGTCTGCAACGAATTCAATGTATTGTTGCATCAGCTTGGCATTCATACCAATCAGGTCTACCGGCAATGCATCGGTGATGAATTCCTTTTCAATGGTTACGGCATCGCTGATAATTCCATGCACTTCTTTTTCTGTGAGCTTATTTTTAAGCATGCTGTATAGGAGACAGGCAAATTCACAGTGCAGTCCTTCGTCACGGCTGATCAGTTCATTGCTAAAAGTAAGACCGGGCATCAGGCCTCTTTTTTTCATCCAGAAAATAGAACAGAAGCTGCCGCTAAAGAAAATGCCTTCTACTGCAGCAAAAGCTACCAGGCGTTCCGCAAATGTCCCGTTATTGATCCAGCGTAAAGCCCAATCCGCTTTTTTCCTTACGGCAGGTACTGTATCAATGGCGTGAAAAAGGCGATCCTTTTCTTTAGGATCTTTAATGTAGGTGTCAATCAGCAGTGCGTATGTTTCAGAATGTATATTCTCCATCATGATCTGAAAACCATAAAAACAGCGGGCTTCAGGCAACTGAACTTCACTCATGAAATTTACAGCCAGGTTTTCATTTACAATACCATCACTGGCGGCAAAAAAAGCCAGTACATGGGAAATGAAATGACGTTCTCCATCATTAAGAGCATTCCAGTCTTTCATGTCATCTCCCAGATCAATTTCTTCCGCGGTCCAGAAACTGGCTTCGTGTTTTTTATATTTTTCCCAGATTTCGGGATAATTAATGGGAAGGATGACAAAGCGGTCTTTGTTTTCTTTTAGCAAGATTTCTTGTTCTTCGGGCATAGTATATTATAATTTTATCGATGTCAATTGTATTGCCTGGTTCGAAATATTTGCATTTTACCAGGCGGCTCTGCCATTTTGTTCTTATCCGAATTCGTCTTAAAAATTATTAATAAAGACTTTGATAGATTCGCCAGCCGATCACCTTCCCTTCTGTCATTAATTTCATACAGATGGGTAAATAACTTTGCTTTCCCTTATGTGTAGGGTTGATGGCCTTTCAGTCGTCTGTTTTCCATGCTGGTCACATGGAATTTATTTCTAATGCAGAACAGCTGGTGGATGGAAGGCTGCCCGGCGTCGATATTAATTTTATTAAGAACTCGAAACGAATGTAACATCAAATGATAGAAATTTTCCTAAGTAGTTTTTCACAGAATGTGCATAGATTTTTTTTACCAATACCAGCGGGAATTTGAGGCTATAATATTTCTTTTTACTCCCTGAACAGCACTTTTTTTGGTTGATTTGAATTAAGAACGCTTATAAAAGAATCAGATATCTTAGATATTACCAGAATTTATTTTGTCTCATTGGATTTAATGAAATATATACGTTATTGAAGAGTAATTTTGGACGATTCAGCAATAATATCATTCATGAATCCCCACTTATTTAATGAACTTGCCCGTAAACGTCGTTCTGTTTTTCCAGACCAGTTTGAACCGGGGAAAAAAGTTGATGATGCTATTATCAGG
>JBPPMM010000363.1:0-7210 GCA_051306075.1 Chitinophagaceae bacterium | reverse complement strand
CCAAATTTTGAAACTACGGCCATTTCCTTCCTATTAAAACTTACAGTTTTCAGCACCAACTAAAGGACCAAAAGGTTTATTATCATCCATTTTTTTACCTTTTTAAAAAAGTTTTTATGCCAAAAAAAATTACTTACAGAGGCGGATTAAAACTGGCAGTAGCCTGCGCTGTGCTCACAGTTTTCTCCATTATCCTCACTTCATCAAGTCATCGGGAAGCTCCGCTGATTTCAAACGACCCACTGGCCGACAACACCGATCTGTATGCTTTCCGAAGTCCGGAAAACCCTGAAAAACTGGTGATCATCGCTAATTATATCCCGGGTCAGTTACCCCAGGGTGGTCCGAATTATTATTCCTTCGGAGAAAACATTCGCTATGAGATCCACATTGACAACACTATTGAAACACCTGGTGATGATTTTATCTACCGGTTTACTTTTTTTAAAGAGAATGAAGATCCAACTACCTTTTTTAATATCCGGTTAGGAAAACAAAATCTGAAAACTACCTATAAGCTCGAAAGATTCAGGTATTCAGATAAAAGCTGGGAAACGATCATAAGAAATGGAGTGGTTCCTCCTCCAAATATTGGCCCACGCTCTATCAGTTCTCCGGTTGGTTTAAACGCTCCTAATTACAATTCATTGATTGATGGTGCCATCAAAACAGCCACTACGGGTGAAAGAGCTTTTTGCGGTACTTCCGATGATCCTTTCTTTGTAGACCTGGGTGGAATTTTTGACCTGGGTGATGCTCCCCGCACTACAGGTTCTAAATCCCGTGATGGACTTAAATGTCTTAATGTTTCTACCATAGCTTTGGAAATTGATATTCCTGTTATTCAAAGACACCAGGATAAACCAGGCGATGCTAAGAACATACTCGATCACAATTATGTAATCGGAGTTTGGGCTTCTGCAAGTCGTAAGAAGATCAGAGTTTTAAATAAGAATGGCACAGAATCACATCAGGGACCATGGGTGCAGGTTTCCAGGTTAGGAATGCCTCTTACCAATGAAGCTGTTATCCCCATAGGTAAGAAAGACCTGTGGAATTCAATGACCCCTTATGAAGATCTTGCTAACATTCAGACATTCGGTCAATACTTCTATCAACCCGAGCTGGCGCTTTATATGGATGATACTTTCTTTGGTTCAGCAGTTCCCGCTCTGGCACCACTCCGGATACAAAGGAATTCCCTGGGCGCATTTGGATTTGGTAACGATCAACAAGGACTGTTTCCATTAAAGGGTAGCGATGCCTTAGATGGTACTGCACTGGCAGATTATAATTTTGGAGATTTGTTGCTTAAAAAGAACTCTCCGCGTTCGATTGACCTTTGGCCCATTTTCCACACAGGAGTACCTAACCTGATTCCTTATCAGTTAGCTACAGGTAAAGGTGGTAATCCTTTAGCTCCAGGAAAACCATTTATCAATAACATTTTAGAGAATGGTGGAGATATGCTGAGGCTAAATCTGGCTGTACCAGTAACACCGCGTGATGATCCTAAATTCAGTTCTCTTGGATTAGTACAGGCAGCTGTTCTTGGTCTTACAGATCCAGCTTATAATGGAAATGCAAACCTCGAATTTATTCCAAACATGGACGGATTTCCTAATGGAAGAAGACTGGAAGATGATGTTACCCTTATTGAATTGCAGGCTGTAAGCGGAATTGTACTGGCAGCTGTTGGATTGTGGTATGATGATTTTGATGGTATGAATCCACTTTCGCAGGACTTGCTTGATGTGTTGACATACAGAACGGGTGTTAATGCAAATGATGTTTCTTTCAAAAACAAGTTTCCGTTTGTTCAGCAACCGTTTGCCGGAACTGATAATTGCGATTGCGATGCAACAACATCACCAAAAGGAACTAACCCTCCTACGTCTATGCGTATGCCGGTTACAAGCAGTTTAGGTGTGTCAGCTCCTTCTGTATTTGCCTCTACTTTTCCAAACCCTGCAGCCAATACCAATACGGTAAAATACAGGCTTGAATCTGCATCACAGATAAGAATTGTGGTAATGGATCAGCAAGGCAGGCAGATCAAAGAATTGGTGAATAAAAAACAGGATGCAGGTGTATATACGGTAGATTGGAATACACAAAAATTAGCAGCAGGTACCTATTTCATTTCAATTATGAAGAATGGAAAACAGGGACAAGCTATTCAATTAATCAAGAATTAAACCTATGATATCAAAAAGCCCGTGGAAATGCTACGGGCTTTCTTTTTAATTTCTTTTAACCACTATATAACCTGCTATCATGAAATGAGCTTTGATAATGCTTATCATCAACCGTGATGATTATCTGGCGAATTCCATTTGGCTAAAAAATAAATAAAAATAAACGCATGAAAAAGAGTTATTTGTATTTGTTATTGGTTGGCATTTTTGTAATTGCGGGGGGATTTATTATTGTAAAATATAAAACCGATAAAAATAGTAAAGCAGCAACATTTTACCCGCTAAAAGACCGGTTGGGAAAGATGGCCAATTCCCCCGAAGAAAAAAGTGTGAAGAAAAACTTTGCCAGCTTAATGAAAATAATCGGGACAAATCCCGACGATACCAAGTCGAGAATTGCGCTGGCTTCCCTTTATATACAGGAAGCCAGGATCACGGGTAACTATATGTACTATGATGTAGCCGCAATGAAATATGTGAATGAGGTACTTGAAAAAGAACCCAATCATTTTGACGCATTGACTTATAAAGCGCTTCTTTATATTTCCCAGCACCATTTTGCCGAAGGACTGGCCATAGCTGAAAAAGCGAGGGCTGTGGTTCCGGAAAATGCATTTGTTCACGGCATATTAGTAGACGGTAATGTTGAAATGGGTAATTATGATGCAGCTGTTGATGAGGCTGAGAAAATGATTTCCATTCGTCCTGATCTAAGATCATATTCAAGGGTTTCATATTTAAGGGAAATTTATGGAGATTATACCGGCGCCATAGAAGCTATGAAACTGGCAGTGGAAGCAGGATATCCCGGTGATGAAGCAACTGAATGGGCCCGGGTGCATCTGGGTCAGTTGTATGAAATAACCGGTGATCTTCAAAATGCAGAAATGCATTATCTGATTGCATTGGAACGAAGACCGGAATATGCTTATGCCATCGCAGGGCAGGGGAGGATAGCTGTGGCCAAAGAATCATTTGATGAAGCCATTGAATATTTTTTACATGCGGATTCACTGGTGAATGATTATTCATTAAAGGAAGTAGTGGCGGATTCCTACTTGCTGGCAGGACAAAAAAATAAATCTGATTCAATCATATCCTGGTTAATTAAGGCCATGAATAATGACGCCCAGGAAGGAAAAGATGATGAAACGATAGGACATTATGCTGATAAGGAGCTGGCTCATGTTTATTTTAAAACCGGCAATTATGATAAGGCCCTTGAGCATGCATTTGCCGAATATAATCGCAGGCCGGCCAATATTGATGTAAACGAAACGATTGCCTGGGCCTATTACCTCAAAGGTGATTATAAAAAAGCTTTACCTTATCTTGAAACAGCATTGAAAACGGAAAGTAAAAAACCAGAGTTGCTTTGCCGGGCCGGTTTGATTTATTCAAAAACACCAGATAAAGAGAAAGCCAGAAATTTACTTGGCGATGCACTGGCGGCACATGCCACAATTAATGAATCGCTGAGAAAAGAAGGTGCCATTGCTTTGCGAAGTTTATAGTACCGGTTAATTGCAAATGACGGATCAATCTAAATATATGAAAGGATTCAGATCTTATATTTATTTAGCATTGCCTGTATTATTTTTATCGTTAACTGTCTTTTCCCAAAATAAAAGAACATCTGTCATTGAAACGGGGATCATAATTACTGCACAAAAAAAGTCACCCGTAGAAGCTGCCACCATTATTTTTTATCCCGGTTTGCAGGTAACTACTACCAACGGGCAGGGCAGGTTTTCATTTATCAAACCCGAAAATGATAACGGTGACAGCATGGCCATTTCCGCGATAGGTTACCAGAAAAAGAAAATCAGTTACAAGGATTTTTCAAACCAAAATCACATCATAGAACTTTACGAAGATGTGATTGAGCTGAATTCCGTAACTGTTTCATTAAATCCCGGTAATCAAAATCAAATCATCAGTAAGATAGACATACAAACAAGAGACGTTACCAATTCGCAGGAAGTACTAAGACTTGTGCCGGGTTTGTTTATAGGGCAACATGCTGGTGGCGGAAAAGCTGAGCAGTTATTCCTGCGTGGTTTTGACATTGATCATGGTACCGATATTAATATTACAGTGGATGGTATGCCCGTCAATATGGTCTCACATGCTCACGGGCAGGGATATGCGGATCTGCATTTCCTTATTCCGGAATTAATAGAGAATGTATCATTTAATAAAGGTCCTTATTATGCGGAAAAAGGAAATATGACCACGGCTGGGTATGTTGATTTCCGAACAAAAAAAATGCTGCCTGCCAATATGATAAAACTGGAGGCCGGACAGTTCAATACTTACAGAGCCCTGGGCATGATGAACCTGTTGCCGGAAAAAATGGAGAAAGAAGGCCAGCATGCAATTATCGCATCGGAATATATGTACAGCAACGGATACTTTGATAACCCGCAGGATTTTAATCGCCTTAATCTTTTTGGTAAGTATTATGGTAAAATGGGGAATCGTAATTATTTGAGTGTATCAGCTTCTAAATTTTCAAGCAAATGGAAAGCTTCAGGGCAAATACCGGAAAGAGCGTTGCAGAATGGATTGATCGGTTATTTTGGCGCCATAGATCCTAACGAAGGTGGTAACACAGGGCGAAATAATATCAATTTGCAATTACAGACCAGCCTGGGTAATGGTGATTACTTCAGGAACCAGGTTTATTATACCCAATATGATTTTGAACTTTATTCAAATTTTACATTTTTCTTAAAAAATAATTTGGATGGAGACCAGATCAGGCAAAAAGAAAAGAGAGACCTTTTTGGTTATAATAGCAGCTATACACATATCGCCTTTGCAGGAAACAAAAAAATAACCAGCGATATTGGATTGGGTTTTCGTTTTGATAAAACAAGAGACAGTGAACTTTCAAGAACTAAAAATCGCCAACAGTTGATTGAGCCGCTTAAGTTGGGAGATATAAATGAATTGAACACAGGAATCTGGATAAATGAAACGATCAAATGGAACGAAAAATTGAGTATCAATACAGGTGTTCGATGGGATTATTTCGATGTAAGCTATAAAAATAAACTGCTCAATAATAAATTGGATAAAGCCAATGCCGGCATCATCAGTCCAAAATTAAATTTCTATTATCAGCTCAATAAAAAAGCGCAATTATTTCTTACTACCGGTAAGGGGTTTCACTCCAACGATACCAGGGTGGTAGTACAAACAGGAGGAAAGGAAATAGTACCCGCTGCCTTTGGTGCTGACCTGGGCATATTGCTCAAACCTGCATCTGATCTATTAGTGCAAGGTGCTATATGGTTTTTAAGATCAAATCAGGAATTTGTGTATGTAGGAGATGAAGGAATAGTAGAACCGGCGGGCCGATCAGGACGATTGGGTCTTGATATTTCAGCCAGGTATCAACCGGTAAAATGGTTGTTCCTGGATATAGATGCCAATTATTCCAAAGGACGTGCAATCGATGAGAAAAAAGGAAATAACTACCTTCCTCTCGCTCCTGTATTTACAAGCATTGGAGGTATCAGGTATAAAAGCAATAAAGGGTTGAATGCAGGAATGAGATACAGGTATATGGGCGACAGACCGGCTAATACAGATTACAGCATAACGGCAAAAGGATACTTTGTGGTGGATGGAGTGATAAGCTATGAAAGAAAAAAAATGGAGATTGGTTTATCTGTTCAGAATTTGTTTGATGTTCGATGGAAGGAAACCCAGTTTGATACCGAAAGCAGGTTGCAGAACGAAACAGCTCCTGTATCAGAAATCCATTTTACCCCAGGAACTCCCTTTTTTCTTAAAACACATATTTCATTTTTATTTTGATTGTTGAAATGAATGGGTAACAAAACAAACAGGACATATAGTAAGGGAGTATGTATTATTTTGCTTCTCCTTATTTGCAGCTCTGCATTTGCACATACCATAAATTATGCACTGGAAAAAGCGCCGCATGGCGTAGTGGTTTGGTATTATCTGAAACTGGGATTTGCGCATATCATCCCGCAGGGATTTGATCATATATTATTTGTTGCGGGCTTATGCCTGTTAAACACAAAATTTAAGACCATTTTATGGCAGGCAACAGCTTTTACGGTGGCACATTCCATTACGCTGGCATTAAGTATGAAGAATATTATTGTGGCGCCGCCAGCCATTGTGGAACCTATTATCGCTTTATCTATTTTATTTGTGGCGGTCGAAAATTTAATACTAAAAGAATTGAAGCCCTGGCGGATAGCCATCGTTTTTTTATTTGGATTAATACATGGGCTTGGCTTTGCAAGTTCTTTAAATGAAATTGGTTTGCCTCCTGATAAGTTTTATACTTCAATACTATCATTTAATGTTGGAGTAGAGTTAGGACAAAT
Organism: Chitinophagaceae bacterium; assembly: GCA_051306075.1. Taxonomy (GTDB): domain Bacteria; phylum Bacteroidota; class Bacteroidia; order Chitinophagales; family Chitinophagaceae; genus Terrimonas_B. The sequence goes on along the minus strand of JBPPMM010000363.1, from coordinate 639 downwards.
TGCAGTGATAGCAGGAATGTTTCTATTAATAATTATTCCATTTAGAAATAAAATAAATTATCGGAAGATGGTCGTTTATCCTTTGTCTATATTAATTGGGATGGTAGCTGCGTATTGGACGGTGGAGCGGATGTTTTTTAACTGAATACCTTTTTTCGGAGTAAAGAATATAGACCCAATACATGAAACAACAAAAGCGACAAATGTCGCTTTATGATTGTGCCCCGGAACGGAGTTGAACCGTTACGACCGTTGCGGGTCACAGGATTTTAAGTCCTGCGTGTCTACCAATTCCACCACCGGGGCAATTCAAAAAAAATCCTCCGCCTATCGGGCAAGAGGACTTTTGGAGCGGAAGACCGGGCTCGAACCGGCCACCCCGACCTTGGCAAGGTCGTGCTCTACCAAATGAGCTACTTCCGCAGAATGTTAAGAACTAAAAATGGATGGCAAAAATAGCCAATACAGCTTTGCAGGCAAAATTTATTTGTATTGCGGATTGTATAAAGTATTTCCGGGAACTTCTACTTTTGGTTTACCTGTATACCTGTGTTTATACATAGTATAGCAGCCTCCTAAAATAAGCGCCGCAATTATTATGAGCTGGCAATAGAATAGAAAACGTGAAGAGGATACCCA
>JBPPMM010000340.1:0-2457 GCA_051306075.1 Chitinophagaceae bacterium | reverse complement strand
CTCAAAACCACGCATCGGCATCTGCTCCTGGTAAGCCAGCCTTTGGTTATAATAAACCGTGACTTTAGCACCAATGCCCGATGTGTTTTTTCCCTCGCCCTGCAAGGTTACTTTTAAAAATTTATTCTCCGGATCTTGTTGCACACTCTCATTGCGATACACAAAACAAGGCATGTTAACATTGTTCACCACCAGGTCCAGGTCGCCATCGTTATCCAAATCCCCATAAGCCGACCCATTGGAAAAAGAAGCATCGCCCAATCCCCATTCCACGGCTTTATTGGTAAAGGTCAGATCACCATTATTCGAAAACGCATAGTTGGGTATGGGATTGGAAGGGATTAAATCTATCAGTTTTTTGTAATCTGCTTTACCCGATACAACTTCGTTATAAAATTCCTGGTTTGAAATGTATTGTATATAATCTTCGTTTGTCAGATCCTGGTAAATACCATTGGCCACAAAAATATCCTTAAGGCCATCATTGTCCAGGTCGGTCATCAAAGCCCCCCAGCTCCAGTCGGTAGCATGTACACCTGACTTTCTTCCAATCTCACTAAAGGAATTATTGCCATTATTTAACTGAAGCATATTACGGGTGAACTGATGATGGTAATCATATTTCAGATCGAGTTGGTATTTATCCCAACTTTGAAAAGTTGTTTTTGTTTTAAGACTTGCATCATCCTCAGGTAGCATTTCTGTTACAAATATGTCTGCATTACCATCATTATTGATATCGGCCATATCTGCGCCCATCGAAGCATTACTTATGCTCATCATTTGATTTTCCAGCTCTTCGCTGAATGTACCGTTACGCTGGTTGATGTAGAGATAGTCTCTTTCAAAAAAATCGTTAGATACATAAATATCCTGCCAGCCGTCATTGTTAACATCACCTACTGTAACACCAAGTCCAAACCCAATGATACTCCCATATATACCAGCTTCTTCACTTATATCTGTAAAATGTCCATTATCATTTCGAAAAAATTTATGCCCTCCCAGGGAATCCCTTTTGGTTCTTTCATTTTCTTTCAGATTAAAACTCCCGATCGCCCTAAATGAGTTGTTCAATAAAAACATATCAAGGTCACCATCCTGGTCAAAATCAAAAAAGGCAGCGTGAGTAGACAATCCTTTTTCATCCAGGCCATACTCATTCGCCTTCTCGGTAAATGTCTGATCACCATTATTGATGTATAATTCATTTTGCCGGTTATCACCTTTTATGTCGCCACTGTTGCAAACATATATATCAGGTAATCCATCGCCATTTACATCAGCCATGCTGACGCCTGTTGACCATTTAGCTATATTAAGGATACCGGCTTTCTCTGTAATATCTTCAAATTTAAAGTCGCCTTTGTTCAGATAGAGTTTGTTTGATTGCATGTTTGCGGTAAAAAAAATATCCTGCAGGCCGTCATTATTTATATCGCCAATGGCAACACCACCTCCATTATAAAAATTGCGGTAGGTGTATACATTAAATCTGGCATCGTAAGAAAGATCATTGCTGAAATGGATATTCGTTTGCGAAGGGTCAATTTTCTGAAATAACGCAACACCTGCTGATTCTTTATGCTTACATGATATTACTGCAAACAATATCATGGCGCCTGCCAGTAATATTTTAATTACTTTTTGATATGGCCTGCTATTTCGCATCTTTTTTCTTAATTAGTTTTTCAACAGGGATATCGGTAATATCAACCTTTACAGCCACATCGTCGGATTTCCTTATTCTTATTCTCCTGTTACCATCAACCTTTACATAGAGGAGTCCATTTTCTTTATCATTCATTTGGATAAATGAATTGCCTTCGCTGTACCATTTTTTATACATTACCAATACATCTTGCAAAAGACTGTCGGCACCCAGGGCTTTATTCCATGGCATCCATCCATCGTATTGATAGTTGACACGCATATTCCATATAGTACTGTCATGAAAGTCAGGAAAGAAGTTCATAGAGGCAGGAAATTTTAGTTCCTTATCCAGTTTATATAGCACGTGCATATTTTGCGTTCCATCTGTGAATATTCCTTTTTTATTCATTTCCCAGCAATACTTATAGAAGTCTTTCTGTGTCATCCCAAAATGAAAACCAAAAAAAATGCTGTCCACTTTTTTATTACTTGCCAGTTCCATTTTTACCAGGCTATTATATCCGTCCATATCGCTGTCTTCTGAACAGGCGATCAACATAAATAAAATAATGAATACACTTCCTGCTGTTTTCATATGCCTTTTGATTAGAATTCTACTAACTGTACTTTTTCGTTGTTTTTTGAAATTAAAACCAGCCTCTTCCTTCCAATATTTATAACCACAATATCTCTAACAGCACCCCTGATATTGATACCGCTTTGCCGGGCGGTCAGGGCGCTGAAACCTCCTTTACCATCACCTTTGAGCAATGTTCCGTAACTGGCATCATAAATTCCGGTTTC
>JBPPMM010000315.1:0-3205 GCA_051306075.1 Chitinophagaceae bacterium | reverse complement strand
CCAATTCTGCCCAATTTTGCAACTCAATTAATACACAATAATTATGGGAAAAAAAGTAACGTTTACGCTTTCATCAGAAATAGTCGGTGAGGCAACAAGTGCGGTTTTATTAGGTGAATTCAATAACTGGGACTATAATGACGGCATAACGCTGAAAAAACAAAAAGATGGTTCATTGAAAGCCACAGCTGATCTGGAAGCAGGCCGAACCTACCAATACCGTTATTTACTCAATGATGGCAGATGGGTGAATGATCATAAAGCAGATAACTATGTACATATTTTCGGTTTCCAGGTTGAGAATTGTGTAATAGAGGTTCCTGCGGAAGAAGCGGAAGTGGAAACAGAAGTAGCAGTAAAACCCGCAAAGGCAGTAAAGCAAACAAAAGAGAAAAAGACAGCTACCAAGGCAGAAAAAAATGGTACAACTGCTGATGATCTAACTCAAATAGAAGGCATCGGAAAAAAAATTGCAACATTATTAGCTGAAGAAAAGATCCTGACCTTTAAAGATCTTTCAAAAGCTTCTGTCAAAAAACTGAAAGATGTAATTGCGGCTGCAGGAAGTAAATTCCAGATGCATGACCCGACCAGCTGGCCAAAGCAAGCGAAATTAGCTGCTGCAGGTGACTGGACTTCATTGGAAGAATTACAGAAAGAACTAACAGGAGGAAAATAATTTATCCTTCTTTGAATGATAAGTGGCCGGAATGATTGTTCCGGTCACTATTATATTTGTTTCAATCAGGGTACCACATCAAGCTCCCTGATCTGCTGCTGATAAGCCGCTGGCAGAATGATCGCTTTAAATACCCGGTCCATTTTTATAGGCCTGCTTAATTTATAGATAAACAGGAGAGGAGTAATCCAGGCGATTTTTCCAAATGAGAGTAAGGTTTTTACATGGTCAGGAACAACCAGTTTCTGTGATTCAATAAGAATTTTATATCGCATGGTTCCCAAATGTTTGCGGTATTGCTTAAAAAGGTCCAGGCTGTAATTACTTTTGATAAGATCATCTTCCAGGTGTTGATTGCGCATAATGATCCAATCATCATAGTTTTCGGGTAATTGCTTTAATCCCATTCTCATGCCCATCCTAAAAAATACATTGTAGAGTTCCTCCTTTTCAGCTTCGCTGAGTTTTCTTTCCATTAATTCAAATGCTGCCTGGGAATAATGTATTAGCATGAATAATACATCCCGGTAGGCCCAGTCGGGTATTTGTGCACCCCGGTTTTTTTCCACTGTTTTATGGATCATTGAAATTTTATCAATAGCCTGTTCCGCTTTTTCCTTTTCTGAAAAAACGATCTCCCTGGCATACATCACGGTTGAAAACAATCTTCCCAGGGGATCGGAAGGAAGCTTCCCCGTGAAATACAGCCAATCCACAGCTTTATTTAATGCGAATTCCGCCGATGCACCGGCGAATACAAAAAGCACAGTATCGCTTTTGCCCCATATCTTTCTTACGATGGAGTCCCTCTTCACAAAAAATTCCATTCATAAATATAAATTTTGTGAGCCAGACTATATGGATAAATAGTGAGCAAGGATTCTTTATTATACAATTACGTTAACCGGAAAGCCCTGGATAAATTTATACAGACACGTAGTAATTATTTTTTCTCTCCGGTGCTTGTTATTTTTTTCCTGAGTCTCATGTTGAGCATTTCTACCAGCAGAGAAAAAGCGATCATGGTATAGATGTAGCTTTTACTGATTTCCTGGTGAAATCCTTCTGCCACCAACATAATACCAATGGCGATAAGAAAGGAAAGTGCGAGCATTTGTAAAGTAGGATGTTTATTGATAAACCGGCTGACGGCTCCGGAAAAAGCTATCATAATTAGGATTGAAATGACCACTGCAACGATCATAATAAAAACTTCATCCACCAACCCGATAGCAGTAAGTATGGAATCGAAAGAAAATACCGCATCGATCAAAATGATCTGCACTATTACTGCGCCTATTTTGGCATAGACAGGTTTTTTTGAAGCCTCGTTTTCGCCGGGATGTTCAAGCTTTGAATGAATTTCCAGGGTACTCTTAAAAATAAGAAATAAACCTCCTGCCATCAGAATAATATCCTTCCAACTGATTGGGATCGGCTCCCCTTTGTTTTCAATGAAAGGCATGATGAATAGAGGATTTTGCAGCCGCATGATAGCTGTAATAGTCAGCAAAAGACCTATCCGGAAAACCATAGCGAGCAGTAAGCCAATATTTCTTGCTCTTTTTTGCTGGGAAGGATCCAATTTATCGGAGATAATAGAAATAAAAATGATATTATCCACCCCTAAGATGATTTCAAGAAAAGTAAGAGTGAGCAAGCTGAGCCAAATGGAAGGATCAGAAAAATCGGGAATCGACATATTGTTTTACATTTTGGTTACCAAATTTGTACCATAAAAAATGGAAAAACCATTTTCAGATCCACACCCAGCTTTCTTTATTAGTACAGCAGTTGTATTAATATGATATTTTTGCCACGCATGAATACTTCTGTTTTTTTATTTACTCCTCCTTTCACACAATTGAATACGCCGTATCCTGCAACCGCCTATCTCAAAGGATTTTTAAATACAAAAAACATTTCCTCTTTCCAGGCTGACCTGGGCATTGAAATTACGTTATCCGTTTTTTCCAAACCAGGCTTGCAAAATTTGTTTGAATATATTGAAACTTCAGTGCCCTTATCTGCAAATGCTGATAAACGGGAATCTATTTACCCAAATGCATTATCAGAAAATGCTAACAGGATCATAGCGCTTAAAGAAGACTATATTCAAATCATTGACGATGTTATTCTTTTTTTGCAGGGGAAAAACCCAACGCTGGCGCACCTGATCTGTAAACGGAATTTTTTACCCGAAGCTTCCCGTTTTGCTCAAACCGACGACCTTCTGTGGGCATTTGGCTCCATGGGTATTCTGGATAAAGCCAAACACCTGGCTACTATGTTTCTTGAAGATATTGCCGACCTGGTTAAGGAATGTGCAGATCCTCATTTTGGTTTTAGCCGTTATGCAGAGCGTCTCGGCAGATCAGCCAGTCAGTTTGATGAATTGTATGAAAACCTGCAGCAAGCTTATACCTACATTGACAAAATTTTAATTGACCGGCTTAAAAAATATATGGAGCAGGTTCAACCCAAACTGGTTGCCATTTCTGTTCCTTTTCCAGGCAATTTATATTC
>JBPPMM010000305.1:0-2320 GCA_051306075.1 Chitinophagaceae bacterium | reverse complement strand
AGTTCGTAGTTAATAAGAAGCTTTTTTAATATAACAATTCATCCTTTTCTTAATCTCCAACAGATGCGAATTTTAAACATACAGGTTTTTCTACTTCAATCTTTTTACCTGTGGGTGTAAGTAGTCCGCTATCCGGATTAAGTTTGAAAATAATAATATCGTTACTAGCCTGATTGGCCACAAGCAAAAATTTTCCTGTGGGATCAATTACAAAATTCCGGGGCATAACACCCATTACGGACTGACGACCGACGGAGGCAAGTTTTCCCTGCTTATTGATGGAATAGATAGCGATCTCATTTGCATCACCTCTATTGGATGCATACAAGAATTTGCCATTTGGTGAAACATGAATGTCGGCACCCGATAAGCGGCCATTAAAATCCGGGGTCACCATGCTGATCGTTTGCTTTGCTTTTAATTTTCCATCCTTATAATCAAGAGCCATCACCGCACCGGTTAATTCCAACACCAGGTATGCCCATTTTCCATTTGGATGGAAAGTTATATGTCTTGGGCCCCCTCCGGGTTTAACCGACAGGTATGGAGGATCAACTGCCTTTAATATTTCTTTCCGGGAAACATCAACCTGGTATTGGTAAACACGATCCGTACCGAGATCGGGAACAAGCAGGTAGCGGTCATCCGGTGATACCATAGCGGCATGAACGTGCGGCTTCTCCTGCCTTTCTTTATTAACGCTGCTTCCTTCATGCTGCATTACCTGGGCATCATCTTTTAGGAACGAGCCGTCTGTATCCAGGTGAACAGCGAGTACATTACCTCCGCCATAATTTCCTGAAAAAACTACTTTCTTATTATTATCAACCGAAATGTAGGCAGGGCCCTGGGCAGGTAAGCTGTTCATAAAAGTAAGTACACCCGAGACCGGATCAAAATGAAATGAATTGACACCTTCTCCACCGAGGGCATACACATTTTTTCTATCCTGGCTAACAGCCAGGTAAGAAGCGTTTTTTAATTCGGTTACAGGTTGAGCTATTTTAAAGTCCCCACTTTCCGAATTGAAGCGGTATACGTGAATACCATTGGGCTTCCCTTCGCTGGAGTAAGTACCAATTAATAAATGATATTCCGGATATAAAGGCTTTTGGCCCAATGAGCTTAAAGCAAAAATTATCTTTAAAAAAAGAAAAAAAATTATTGATTTCATATTAAATATTGTTGAATGAATAACAGATTCACTTTTTTAAATGTAATGCAATTTGAATCCGCAGGAAAAAGAAGTTTAATTGGGAACCAATGGCCTCTGAAAAAAGCCTGGTAATATTTTCACCACGAGCTGAATTTATTAAAGAATATTATTTCTGCTCTTTAATCACTTAAGAAAGCCTGAAAGATTATTTTTCCTATACAAAAATGATTTTGAACAATAGTTGAAACTCTTTCTTGTAATAATCTTCGAAACATACCTATTTGAGTTGCATTGATTTTTTTATCTTCATAAACAACAATACCAGGCGAAAAAAATTAGCATTCGGTTTTAAAGGAAAAGTAAAGTGAAAATCCGGGAAAATGCGCAATAGTTTTTTCTCTTCAAAAAGATCCATTTACATGAATAATTTTTATAGGTTGGAATATTATATTTTTAACAAGTTTTGATAGTTGAGTAATTATTTGTAAAAAATCATTGCCGTTTTTATGGTCTTCATTTATTGTTTCAAAAATATCCCCCGAAATAAAAAATATAACCTGTTGCTTTTTTGGACTTTCTTCTTATTTTTTATGGGTTGCCGCAACCAGGAAGAAGGTAGCTGGAGTGCTTATAAAGCTGATGCAGCAAGCAGCAGTTTTTCGGCTTTAAAAGAAATCAATAAAGAAAATGTTCACCGGTTACAGCTGGCCTGGACATTCAACCCGGATGATGCGGCAGAAGGTTCAAGGTTTGGAGCCAGCCAGTGTAATCCCATTATTATAGATGGTGTCATGTATGTGGCTTCAGCCCGCCGCCGGATATATGCTATAAATGCACACACGGGAAAACAGGTATGGTCATTCGATCCGTTTGATGGTGGACCGGGAGGAGGATCTTTTCGCGGCGTTACTTATTGGGAGGATGGAAATGATAAAAGAATTCTATTTACCGGAGGTGATAAACTTTTTGCACTTAATGCGGAAACAGGAAAGCCAATCCCTGAATTTGGTATAAATGGATATGTAAGTATGAATGTGGGAATAAGAGACGATCCTGAAAAAATATCCATAAAACCAACATCACCCGGCATTATTTACAAAGACCTGCTGATAATTGGAAATGAGGTTTCAGAATTATATGGAGCGCAACCCGGTTATGTAAGGG
>JBPPMM010000262.1:0-5941 GCA_051306075.1 Chitinophagaceae bacterium | reverse complement strand
AGTGGTAAATACTATTTTTGAAATTTTACCAATTTTGTAAAAACAATAAAATAAATTAAAAAGAAATGAAGAGTTTACTGAAGCACCTCCTTTTATGTGTTGTCGGAGGTTTAGCGGGTTTGGGTCTTTATGCCCAAAAAACGGATGTGCCAAAAGGCTGGCACCTCATGGACAAAAAGGAAAGTGGATTTTATGGTATCAGCGTTGACAAAGCTTATGAATTTGTGAAGTCCAAAAATCTTAAAAGCACACCCGTTATTGTTGCAGTTATTGATTCAGGAGTAGATACTCTTCATGAAGATTTAAAATCCGTTTTATGGAAGAACCCGGGAGAAATACCTGGCAATGGCATTGATGATGATAACAATGGGTATGTTGATGATGTACATGGCTGGAACTTCCTGGGGGGCAGGGATGGCAGAAATGTGGAAAAAGATTCCTACGAGGCTGCCCGTGTGTATCATAAACTGAAAAGTAAATGGGAAGAAAAAGATATTGCTTCCGGAACATTGTCTATAGATGAAAAAAATGAATATAAGATGTGGCTAAAAGCCAAATTTGATATAGTGGGAGAAGTAAATCCCCTGGAAGTATTACAGGTGAAAAGAATGTACAAGGATTTATTATTGGGAGATTCTGTCATTAGAAAAGACCTGGGTAAGGAAGAATATAATTGTATTGATCTTGAGAGTTATTCAGCTTCTACAGATAAGGCAAAAAAAGTAAAGGCTATTCTGATGAATATCTGCAAGGGAAATGATAATGATGAGATTTCAAACGTAATGATATTGGATGAACTGGAAGGTGACATTAATAAATTTGAGGCGGTGGATAAAGCACCAAAAGAATATCGCAATGAAATTGTAAAGGATAATTATTACGACCTTAATGATAAATTTTACGGAAACAACAATGTAATGGTGAATAATCCGGCTGCCCTGCACGGCACTCATGTTTCCGGTATTATTGGAGCAAAAAGAAATAATGGTGTGGGCATAGATGGTATTGCGGATAATGTAAGGATCATGACGGTCAGGGCCGTTCCGGATGGAGATGAACATGATAAGGATATCGCATTAGCAATACGGTACGCTGCGGATAATGGCGCCAGGATAATTAATATGAGTTTTGGCAAAGGCTTTTCGCCAGAAAAAAAGTGGGTAGATGATGCCGTAAAATACGCAGCAGGAAAAGGAGTGCTGTTAGTACATGCAGCAGGAAATAGTCATCATAATCTTGATACTACTTCCAATTTCCCTAATCCAGAATTTGAAGAAGGTGGCCGGGCTGATAACTGGATAACAGTGGGAGCAAGTGGTGACCCCAAGGCGGGTGGCTATACAGCAAACTTTTCAAATTATGGAAAGAATGAAGTGGATGTATTTGCCCCCGGGGTAAAAATTTATTCCACCGTACCAGGCGGTAATACATATCAAATCCTGCAAGGAACAAGTATGGCCTCACCGGTTGTTGCCGGTCTTGCTGCTTTCATTCTAGAATACTTTCCAAACCTTACACCACAGCAATTAAAATCGGTAATTGAAAAGTCAACCTTTAATCCCGGCGAAAAAGTTAAAGACCCGGGTACGGGTGAAGATGTAGAAATGTCCGACCTTAGTGTTAGCGGAGGTATAGTAAATGCCTATGAGGCCATTAAACTTGCATCGGCTATGAAGGGCCAGGAAAAAAAATCACCCACTCCAGCCAAGTCGAGAATAAAAGTAAAGGCAAAAGGATAAATAAAAAAAATAGGAAAAGCCCGGTACTCTCATGCATTTTGCGAGGGAGGCCGGGTTTTCATTTATAGTTTAGATCAATGCCAAAAATTCAATTACCAATTTTTCAATTTTGTTGCGTCCTGTTTCCTTCTTTTTTATAAAGTGTTTGTTTCAATATTCTAGTCATTAGATTTTTATGTTAACACTCAAATTAGCTCAGGGACCGGCTACATCCAAAATGTTACCTTTGCCGGAACAAGAGTTGAATTATGGATATTAAGAACAATATATTGGAAACAATAGGAAACACTCCTATGATACGCTTAAATAAGATCACCCGGAATTTTCCTTGTACTGTTTTGGCAAAAGTGGATTATTTCAACCCAGGCAATTCTATCAAGGATCGTATGGCTTTGAAAATGGTGGAAGTTGCAGAACAGGAAGGTAAGCTAAAACCGGGTGGCACCATCATTGAAGGCACAAGCGGCAACACGGGGATGGGCCTGGCACTTGCAGCTGTTGTCAAAGGGTATAAATGCATATTCGTAACTACAGATAAACAATCAAAAGAAAAAGCCGACATTTTAAAAGCAGTAGGCGCTGAAGTTATAGTTTGCCCAACCAATGTGGTACCAGAAGACCCGATGAGTTACTATAGCGTAGCGAAAAGACTTGCAAATGATATCCCGAACTCATACCATATGAACCAGTATGATAATCTTGCAAACAGGTTAGCCCACTATGAAACTACCGGACCCGAAATATGGAATCAGACAGATGGAAAAATCACTCACCTGGTTTGCACCGCCGGAACCGGAGGCACAATTACCGGCACGGCCATGTACCTGAAAGAAAAGAATCCCGACATTCAAATTTGGGCAATAGATGTGTTTGGTTCCCTGTTGACAAAATATTATCGTACCGGCGAAATTGATATGAAGGAAGTGCATCCATATATCTCTGAAGGGTTTGGAGAAGACTTTGTTCCTGCAAATTATGATATGAGTGTGATAGATCATTTTGAACAGGTTACAGATAAAGATGGTGCTATAATGGCAAGAAAACTGGCAAAGGAGGAAGGCATTTTTTGTGGATACAGCGCAGGTAGTTGTATACAGGGGTTAATGCAATTAAAAGGCAAACTAAGTAAAGACAACCTGGTAGTATGCATTTTTCATGATCACGGTAGCAGGTATGTGGGTAAAATATATAATGATCAATGGATGATAGAACGGGGCTTTCTTGTTGTAAAAACATTTAAAGATGTGATCAGTTCAAGAGGTACCAAGCGCCTAATTACTATAGAACCTGCTCAATCTGTTGGCGAAGCTGTGGATCTGATGAAAAAATATGATATTGAGCAAATACCCGTTATGAATGGTGATGGCCCAATTGGTTCAATAAGTGAAGGAGGTTTATTTCAAAAGGTATTTGATAACCCTGATATCAAAAATTCTAAAATTTCAGATGTGTTGGAACCGGCATTGCCCGTGGTTGCTTTTGATACCCCTGTAGAAAAATTGAGTTCATTAATAACCCGGGGAAATGGTGCTGTATTAGCAAAGGATGACGCCAACAATTATCACATCATTACTAAATACGATGTAATACAGGCATTAGGAAAAGAATAATACATTAATTCAGCTTTTGGAAAAAACAAATTCTATTTCTTTCGCCTCCTTAATTCGTAGATGTACTAGTTTTTCTATCGTTATACCTGCAACAAAACAATAGCGTGTTTCCTATAAATACAGGAAATACCATAGTAAATTAATTGAGTTGTTTTGCTCTACATTCTTAAAGGAATCACAATTACTTTTGATGCAGAAGTTGATTGATTCAATTCAATCTAAATCCAATATCATCCTGAATAACCAACCGTCCAAGTATTGAATTTTTTTTAAAACCCAATCCTGAAAAACCAAAGTTTGAAATCCGTATCAGTCAACTTCTTCTTTTTATTTTTCCGAAAATTCAACATAAGTATCCAACATCCTGCTGAAAATTCCTTGTTCGAAAGAAAGTAAAATTAAAATCCTTTAGAAAGTATCCAACTCTGGTATCCTAACGAAAACCATCCGTTTCTCAAACTAAGTATTCCATTTCCTACTGAAAATTCGAAAATCCAATCCTAAGAGACTGCTTTGAATTGTTACCTTATTCAACATCTATGAAAAATTTAAACAATCCGGCACCCTCCTGCTAAATCTTCATTTTTTCATGTTTGCCCATGGGCAGATGGATTGGGAGAGTAAATTAGCAGGAGGCTCGGTAGTAATCATTAGTATAACATTAAGTATAGCATCATTTTAATTATACCGTTTAGAATTGTGTTTAAAGATATTGTTTCACGGACGGGCAAAGGCCAATACTGATTTGAGAAAGAGAGCGACTTACTCTTTCTCAAATCGAATTGGCATAACTTGCTTTTAAATTCCCGGATGCCTTCCTTTATTGATCAAACAGGAAAAACTATCTTTCTTCCTTCCCCTCCCCTACGTATAATTTCTCTCGTTCCTTCACAAACTGAATTGTTATTTGACCTTGGACTGCAAAATCAAATTGCCGCGATCACCCGATTTTGTGTACATCCAAAAGAATTTTATCATCTTAAACCCCGTGTTGGAGGTACAAAAAAATTAAACTTAGACAGCATTCATCAATTGCAACCAGATCTTATCATAGCCAACAAAGAGGAAAATGTAAGGGAACAGGGGGAAGAATGTGCGATACATTATCCTGTATGGGTTAGTGATGTAAAAAATCTTACCGATGCGTATGAAATGATCTCGCAAATTGGAAGTATCACGGACAAGGTTGTGGAAGCAAGTCAAATGATATCTACTATTAAAGCGTCTTTTATGCAATTTTCCGTTCAATTGCATGCTGTAAAAAAAATGAACTCCTGCTACCTCATCTGGAATAATCCTTATATGACAATTGGTGGAGATACCTTTATTCATTCCATGCTTGAAATAGCCGGATTTGAAAATGCTTTTAAAAAAGAAAGCAGGTATCCTGAAATTACAATCCGGGAAATGAATGAAAAAAATTTAGAAATGCTGCTTCTGTCTTCGGAGCCCTTTCCTTTTAATGAAAAACATAAGGACGAATTGCAAGTCATGCTACCTCAAACAAAAATTATACTGGTAGATGGTGAAATGTTTAGCTGGTATGGAAGCCGGTTGGTAAAATCAGCAGCTTATTTTGAAAAATTATTACCACAAATAAGGAAATAATAATATTTCACCTACCCGCGCCAACTCATTAATAAAAGATAGTCCGTTTTTTATTGCGGCTATTCCTTCATTCAGTCTTTAACAAAGGATTCGTAACTTCCAACTATGAGTTTCGCTGATGATACAAAAGAGTTGGAACATAATGAAAGTGACAAGCCCTCCAGGAAAAAACCGATGTTCCCTGTAACACCGAAATTACGGGCTTATCTGCGCCATCATGGACGCGAGGTAAAGTTGCCTGTATTATATAAGGATCTGTTGAATTATACTTTTTCAGTACCTATAAAAGATAAGAACGGGAAAGATACCCGTTGGGAAAAAACCATTTACGATAAGCGGGATTGGGATTTCATTCGTGATGGCCTTGTAAAAATTTATGCAATTTTAAAAACAGAAGGGGATTTTAGCTTTACTAATCACCTGGATGTAGCCCGCATTGACTATTGCACCTTTGGCAACTCCCACCCTTTCCGGATACGGATAGTCAATAAATACAACGACAATTATGATCACTATTACATTAAAATTGCCGACGCTTCCCGGATATATGGCCTGGAACTGGAACATATACTTTCCCCCAACCGGATTATTTTTTTTACCTGCGATAATACACTCGTTGAAGAACATATTCCCGGAATTCCCGGAGATGCTTTTATTCAACAAATGAAGAGCGATCCCAATACCAATAAAATAAGGCTTGCTAAGGAATTTGTAAGATTTAACGAACGATGTTTTGTTCGCCTCCTGGGCGATATGCGCAGTTACAATTTCGTAATCGACATCACTCCGGATATTGAAGATTATCAATATCGAATCCGCGCCATTGACTTTGATCAGCAATCTTATGAAGGAAGAAAAAATCTTTACCTGCCGCAATTCTTTAAAGAAAATTATCCCTATGTCGATCTCTGTTTAAAGCATCTTGACAAAGAATCTATTAAACAATACCAGGCTGAAGAGCGAACTCTGATTACTTTCCGGCTT
>JBPPMM010000250.1:0-5677 GCA_051306075.1 Chitinophagaceae bacterium | reverse complement strand
ATATGGAAAAGGTAAAGGTGAAGCAAAGGATGCAGCAAAGAAAACGCGTCGTAGCCGGGGGAGCTCTAAAAAATCAGAAGTAGCAATTACTGAAGATTTAAAAAAGGAAGAAACAACTGAAGCCAAAGCTGAGGAGTAATCTTCACTAAGTAATAAAAGTACCCCGTCTTACTTCTTGTTTGGCGGGTTTTTTTTTATACTGATATGGATAGTTTTTTCTGCATGGTTAAAAAGATTTATTTTCAGGCAAGATTGATTACTTGCCGGTTTTTAAATGTATTTTTTAAATTCAAATCATGAACTATCAGAATAACCGGGCATTGCAGAAATACAGGAATGAAGTAGGTATACGTTTTCAACTTTATAACAGTCTGTTTACTTCTTTGCCTTTCCATCGCATTGAAAAGACCGGTATTCTATTGTCATTATTGTCCAGCAATTGCGAAGAAGGATATAAGAAAAATCTAAGTCCTATTCGGATAATCGATGAGTTTTTTACCAAGCACACATCTTACGTCAATGAGAAGGAGAGAACCGATCTGCTCTTCAGGTTTGTCCAATACCTGGAGCGGCAGGTGGTATTATTTGATGCATTGGAAGATGCCTCTTTCAGGGAAATACACGATTTAAATGGTATAGGCACACTAAAGCATATTGAATCTGAAGTAATACAAAATAACAAAGAAGAAGAATTAGCTAAAAAACTAAAAGATTTTTCTATCCGGTTGGTGCTAACAGCACATCCCACACAATTTTATCCAGGCTCTGTTTTAGGTATTATTAATGACCTGGCGAGAGCGTTAGCAGAAAATAACACTAATCAGATTAATACGTATTTGCAACAATTAGGTAAAACGCCATTTTTTAATAAAAAGAAGCCCACACCTTTTGATGAGGCGATAAGCCTGATATGGTATCTTGAAAACGTATTTTATGCTGCCGCCGGACGAATATTGTCTTCAATAAAATCGCAATTTCCTGACGCAGTTGGCGATGATAACCCTGTGGTAAGAATGGGTTTCTGGCCCGGAGGCGACCGGGATGGTAATCCGTTTGTAAATACTGAAATTACCCTCCAGGTGGCAGATGCATTACGTGGAAGTATCATTAAGTGTTATTATATGGAGGTGCGAAGGTTAAAACGAAGACTAACTTTTGCCGGCGTTGATTCATTGCTTGCAGAACTCGAAATCAAATTATATAATAACCTGTTTGTACCGGGTCTTAAAACAAGACTCACAAAAGAAGAGATATTAAATACGCTTGATCAGATCAGGGATATTATTATTCACCAGCACAACGGTTTATTTCTGCATACAGTAAATAGTCTGATAAATAAAATTGAAGTATTCGGATTACACTTTGCTTCCCTGGACGTAAGGCAGGATAGTTCGGTCCATAGTAATTTACTGGAGGCCCTTGCAGAAAAAAATCATATTATCCCGGGCAATTATGCCACCCTTCCTGATAATGAAAAAATAGAGATTCTCACTTCAATAAAACAGACGATTCACCCTGATATCCTGGAGGACCCAATACACCTGGATACTGTGAAATCTATTGAAGGAATTAAAACAATTCAGCAATTCAATGGACCGGAAGGATGTAACAGGTATGTTATCAGCCATTGTAACAGTGCGTTGAATGCAATGGAAGTATTTGGTCTGTTTTTATTAAGTGGGTGGAAAGCTGAGGAAATGAATATTGATATAGTTCCACTGTTTGAAACGATTGATGATCTTAAGGATGCTGCGGAAATCATGCGGACGCTTTATCTCAATCCCGTTTATCAGCAACATTTGAAAAGACGAAAGAACAGACAGACCATTATGCTGGGCTTTTCAGATGGAACAAAAGATGGCGGTTACCTTATGGGCAACTGGGGTATTTATAAGGCCAAAGAAGAACTAACGGCCATTTCCAGAGAATACAATGTAGAGGTTATATTTTTCGATGGCCGTGGCGGGCCGCCTTCGAGAGGAGGAGGTAAAACACATAAATTTTATGCTTCCATGGGTCAAAATATTTCGAATGAAGAAATACAATTGACTATTCAGGGGCAAACAGTAAGTTCTAATTTTGGAACTGTTGACACCGCCCAATATAATATGGAGCAATTATTAAATGCCGGCATTACAAATGATCTGTTTTCCGAATTAGACTTAACTTTTACAAAAGAAGAAGACAAACTTTTGCAAGAACTATCCGCATTATCTTATAGTTCCTATAAGGAGCTCAGGGATCATCCCTATCTCGCTGACTATCTTTTGCAGGCAAGTCCTTTAAGATTTTATAGCGAAACAAATATTGGAAGCCGGCCGGCAAAACGGGGTTCATCTTCCGGACTTACATTGAAGGATCTGAGGGCTATTCCGTTTGCCGGTTCCTGGAGCCAGCTCAAACAAAATGTAACCGGGTTTTATGGAGTGGGTACAGCTCTTCAAAAAATAGAAGAGCAGGGAAAATTTATGGCAGTAAAGGAATTGTATAAGAACTCACTTTTCTTTAAAACATTGTTGGATAATTGCGAAATGGCAATGTTGAAATCATTTTTTCCATTAACATCATACCTCAGTAAGCATAAGCAATTTGGTGAAATCTGGCAAATGATATTTGATGAATATGAATTGACGAGACAATACATTACTAAACTTTCCGGGCATGCAGAATTGATGGCCGACTATCCGGTTGATCAACTTTCAATTCAGATGAGAGAAAGAATTGTACTGCCCTTGCTGACTATTCAACAATATTCACTTACCAAAATAAGAGAGATGGAAGAACAACTTGTGAATGCTCCGATAAAAGCTACCTATGAAAAACTGGTGATGCGTTGTTCATTCGGAATAATAAACGCAGGTAGAAATTCAGCCTGATTAACTTTATACCATTGGCAAAAGTAATGGCCGGTTTTTTGAACCGGCCATTCTTCTTTAAATTTTATGAGGTCAGGTTTATTAGAAAGAATATATAGCTGCAAATAAAAAGTTGCCCATAGATTTAGATGCGAAGCCATCTTTATCAACAAATACATTTTCACTTCCGTTATCAAATCGTATTTCCGGAATAAAAGTAAATCCGCCTTTCTTGAAGTTTGCAGATAGTGTAGTAGCGAAAATACTTCCACCTACCGGTGCACCGCTGTATACTTTTAATTGATCTTTATCACTGAATAATTCTCCGCGAAGCGTCAAGCCAAACCAGGATTGAGGATCAAAATTCAGGTAAAGAGCCGAGCCCCACCAGTTTTTTGCATCAATATTTTTTATTCCATCCCATCCTTTTACGGAGGCGTAAGTACCATTATAGCCAATGCTGAATTTATCGCTTATAGAAGCCGTAATAACGGCGTCTACCTGGGAAGATTTGGATGTGTCTGGGGATTGTCCGCTTACGAAATTGAGGTAAGCGCTTACCTTTTCCGTGGCAACACTATATTGAGCAAGGAAGAATTTCTTATTGATTTGGTCAGTTGGCGGAATTCTGTAATCCGTAGCATTGGATACTCCAAGCATAAATCCGTGTTTGCCTTTAGTTACTGCAGCCTTTACACCCGTATGAGAAAACGGACCATTTGTAAACATATACGACATGCTATAATTCCTGTTTACCTGAGGATCCAGAACTTCGTAACCAACATGCGTGCCCCAAGTACCTAAAGTAAAGGTTACCCAGTCAGCAGGCGAATAAGTTACATACAATTGCTTTATTGCCTGGGTAATTCCATCATCAGCATAGGAGAAGTCTTTTGCACGGGGACCAAACCCAAGATCTGCAACGCCACCCACTTTGGATCCTGTGTGTTCAAACTTTACGCTGGCCATTCCAAGAGAAAACGAATTGTGAGTTTGGGTAAAACTCGTAAATGTGTTAGCGGCCGTTTTTGCAAAATCATATTTATAGTACCCGTCAACGGAGCCGGATATTTTTAATTGTGGTTCTTCTGCCACAGTGGAGTCTTGCGCATGACCTGAGAAAGAAATTACTAAAGCAAATAGAGACGCTGACAAGGCAGCAAAGATTTTTTTACGTAACATTGTAGTACATTTTTGATTTTAAAGAAAGGGCACAGCCGGTAGAAACTTTTGCAAGAAGTTTATACCATCTTATCTGTGCCTTTTCCTATTAATTATGGTTAAAAGATTGGGACAACTAAAAAATTAGTCGGCAAGCGTTCTTTCTTCTTCGACTCCATTATTGTGAACCAATAAAGTACCTTGAAGATATTTTTCGTTATGTTGAGAAGCATCAAGTCCTTCGGCTTCTTCTTCCTGAGTCACCCTCATGGGTAAAATCATATTGATCACTTTAAACAGGATAAAAGAAACGGCAAAACTATAACTTACTGCTACTGCCATTCCTTTCAATTGAATGAGAAACTGTCCATCCAATACAGCTGAGTTTACTACATTGCTTCCAAATACTCCTGTCATGAGCATGCCTGTAATACCGCCAACGCCATGACAAGCAAATACATCCAGGGGATCATCATACCGGGTTTTGCTTTTTAGGAATTCAGCGACAATATTGGATATGATTGCGGCTAAAAAACCTATGAAAATTGCCTGGGGAACACCTACAAACCCGGCGGCAGGAGTAATAGCTACAAGGCCAACTACGGCGCCAATACAAAAGCCTAATACGGATGGCTTTTTCCCCCTGATTACATCCCAAAACATCCATGATAAACCGGCTGCTGCGGCAGCTGTGTTAGTAGTTGCAAATGCATAAACACCAAGAGATCCGGCTCCTACTGCGCTACCTGCATTAAAACCAAACCAACCAAACCAAAGCAACCCCGTACCTATAAGTACATAAGGAATATTAGCAGGAGAAGTGGCGGTAGTCGATTTCCTGGGTTTAAGAACTAAGGCACCGGCCAATGCAGCCATACCTGCTGAAATGTGAACAACTGTACCACCTGCGAAGTCCAAAACACCCCAATTAAACATCAATCCATCTGGATGCCATACCATGTGTGCAAGAGGTGCATAAACCAGGGCGCCAAACAAAACTATAAATAAGGTATATGAACTAAAGCGAATTCGCTCTGCTACGGCTCCTACAACTAAGCCAGGTGTAATAATGGCGAACATAAGCTGGAAAAAAGCAAACAGAGGTAGTGGTATAGTTGCTGCGAGGCTCCAGGGTTCCCCGTTCATAACATCTTTGAAAAACAAAAATGTCCTGGGATCACCTATGAATCCGCCAAGAGAATCACCAAAGCACAGGCTAAATTGAACAACGATCCATAAAACAGAAATTATACCTGCAGAAACAGTACTCTTGATCATAGTGGATAGAACGTTTTTGCGTCCGACCATTCCACCATAGAAAAAGGCGAGTGCGGGTGTCATCAAAAATACAAAAGCACAGGATACCAGCATCCATGCTATGTCTCCGCTATCATAAACGTATTTAGGTGTTTTTCCATCTTCGCCTAAAACCGATGCGGGGTCAAATGAAGCTGCGGGACTCACAAAGATTGCTGCAATTGCAATAAACAACAATACCAGAAATGGTGCCACTTGTTTCACTTTAGTTTTGCTCATAAACAGAAATGTTTTTTAAAATTAATAAAAAGTGTATGCAACAATCGCAGCGCTAAATTAGGGAATTAAAGAATATATTTATCTTCCTGAGGCATTAAAGTGAAAAAAATGTGCGTATAATCAAT
>JBPPMM010000201.1:0-5867 GCA_051306075.1 Chitinophagaceae bacterium | reverse complement strand
AAAATGGCACGTCCTGAACTTGCATTTGAATTGCGAAATATTATTTCAAAAGTCATCAAAGCGAAACAGGGGATTCGTAAAGGTGGCATTGAATTGAAAATCAACTCAACGGTAAAAATTGTAAGTATAGAAATTGTTCCACTTACGGTAGAGTGGAACGAACCCTTGCTCTTAATTCTTTTCACCGAACAGGAACAAGCAGAAATATATTCAAGGCAAATCTCAGATGGAAAAAATAGTTCTCCTGCAAAAGATCGAAGGATAAAAAAATTAGAAGAGGAATTGGCAGGGGCTCATGCAGATGCACTTACAATTGCACAAGAGCATGAAGCTTTTACCGAAGAATTGCAAAGTGCAAATGAAGAAGTAGTTTCTAGCAATGAAGAGTTGCAAACCGTAAATGAAGAATTGGAAACTTCAAAGGAAGAGATAGAATCTGCAAACGAAGAACTCACCACCACCAATCAGGAATTACAGACACGCAATGACTTGCTCAACGAATCTTACGATTATTCCGAAGCTGTAATTGCCACCATGCACAGCCCAATGGTTGTACTCGATAAAAGTCTTCGTGTAAAATCAGCCAATAAATTATTCTATAAAAAATTTAAAGTTAACGAAGAAGAAACGGAAGGCGTACTCCTGTATGATTTAGGAGGCAGGCAATGGAATATTCCACGTCTACGTGAATTGCTCGAAGACATTCTTCCTAAAAATTCTCATTTTCAGGATTTTGAAATCACACATACCTTCCCACTTATTGGCGAAAGAATAATGCTGCTCAATGCAAGTCGCATTGTTCTGAAAACCAACCACGAAGAATTAATCCTTCTCGCCTTTTCAGATGTTACAGATGTAAGGCGAAAAGCATTGGAGTTGCAAAGTAAAGAAAATGAAATTTTAGTTATGCAGATTAATGCAGAACAAAACTTAAGAAAAATCACTGAGGATAGCGAAAAAAGATATAATATGATGCTCATGCAATCACCATTTGCCTTTGCCGTCTTAAAAGGGAAAGACATGGTGGTTACTATTGCTAATGATAGTGTGAAACAAATATGGGATAAAGGAAATGATATAGAAGGAAGGCCATTGATGGAAATTTTGCCTGAGTTAAGGGATCAGGCTTTTCCAGCATTGCTTCATCAAGTCTACACTTCCGGTATTCCTTTCTTGGCGAATGAATCCCTTGCCAGAGTGAGGCGAAAGGGTAAAATTGAGGATGTATATTTTAATTTTGTTTATCAACCTTATCGCGAAGCAGATGAATCTATTTCGGGGGTCACAATAATTGCCATTGAAGTGACACCGGAAGCTAAGCTTCACAATAAGATAAGAGAAAGTGAAGAATACTTCAGACAATTGACGGAGTTATTGCCACAAAAAATTTCGCAGGCGGATACAGCCGGGAATGTATATTTTTACAATCAAAACTGGTTGAGTTATTCGGGGTTAGGTATAGAAGAATTAAAAAGCGATGGATGGGTTAGAATTGTACATCCTGACGAACGGGAGGAAGTCAAAAAACGTTGGCAGAATTCTGTTAAAACAGGAAACAATTTTGAAATGGAAATTAGACTTTCAGATACTAAAGGTGAATATAAATGGCACCTCAGTCGAGCAACAGCAATGAAGGATGATAGAGGAAATATAGTAAAGTGGATCGGTGCAACTACTGAAATTCAAAAACAAGTGGAACAGCGCACAGAATTAGAAAGAGAAGTTGAGAACAGAACTAATGAATTGAGACAGGCCAACCAGGAGCTTGTGCATATGAACAAAGAACTCGAAGCATTCACCTATATATCGAGTCACGATTTGCAAGAACCTTTAAGAAAGATACAAACCATTGCAAGCTTTATTCTCGATAAAGAAAATCAACATTTATCCGAGAAGGGAAAAAATTATTTCCACCTCATGCAACATGAGGCCCAAAGAATGAAAATACTTATTCAGGATTTACTTTCGTTCTCAAAACTTAACTCAGCAGATAGAAAATTTGAAAACATTGACCTTAAAGTAATACTAGAAGAAGTAAGATTTGAATTTAAAGAAGTGATTGCTGAAAAGCATGCTGTAATAGAATTAAAAGAAATCTGTGATGTTTATGTTATCCCCTTCCAGTTTCGGCAGCTAATGCACAACCTTATTAGTAATGCACTCAAATTTTCAAATCCGAAGATACCGCCTCATATAACAATAGAATGCCGTAAATTACAAAATGTTGATGCGAATTTGGTGTCACTGATGCCGCTTCAAGAATACTGCCATCTACACATCACCGACAATGGAATTGGCTTTGAAAAAGAATTCAACGGAAAAATATTTGATGTATTCCAAAAACTTCACAGTAAAGAAGATTATGCTGGGACAGGCATTGGTCTTGCTATCGTAAAAAAAATAGTTGAAAACCACAATGGCATCATCACTGCCCAAGGGGTATTGAATAAAGGAGCCGCATTTGATATTTATATTCCTGTTGCACCAGAAAATAAATTATTTTGAACAACGAAACATTTCATATTCTACTGGTCGATGATGACGAAGGTGACAGGCTTCTCTTTAAGGATGCATTAGAAGAATTGGAGATAAAGTCCAGTGTTCATGTCATGCGTAACGGCATGGAATTGATGACATATCTAAATCAAACAAAATCATGCCTGCCGGATCTTATTTTTCTCGACCTCAACATGCCTCGTAAAAGTGGCTTGGAATGTTTGAAGGAAATCAGGAGTAATGAAGAGCTAAAAGATATTTACATAACTATTTATTCCACATCAAAGAATGAAAAGGATATCGAAATAGCATTTAGGAATGGAGCCAATGTTTACATTACTAAACCAGATGATTTTAATACGCTCAAACAAGTTTTGAAAAATGCTGTTATGGACGCGTATCAATATGGTGATTAGCGTGTGTCACTGATCGCTTACGCCTTTTTTGTTTTCTTTATTCCTCCATTCCTGCGGCGTAAGACCAGTTTCTTGTTTAAATATCCTTGCAAAATAACTTGGATCATTATATCCACTCTCCAACGCCACTACACTTATACTATTCGAAGGATTGAGTAATAATTCCTTTGCTTTGTTTAACCGCACCATACGGATAAATTGGTTGGGCGAACAATCTATCAGCGCCTCCAGCTTTCGATGCAACTGGGAATGACTCATAAAAACCAACTTGCATAATTTTTCTACACTAAACGCACTATTACTAAAATTGGCCTCAACCACTTCCCTCATTTTTTTAATAAATTCATTTTCAATATTTGCTATTGGGCCCGATGCAGGAACTGTCTTTGTTTTTTCTTCTTCATATGATACAATCCCAATCTGCCGACTATAGTATTGTTGTAACAGCTTCCTTTGCTCCAATAGTTTTTTAATCCGAAGCAGCAGCTCTTCTTTATGAAATGGTTTTTCTAAATATGCGTCTGCTCCTTTCTCGATGCCTTCAAGTTTACTTGCGATATCTGCTTTGGCTGTAAGCATGATGACAGGTATATGGCTTGTTCGTTCATCACTTCGCAGTTTGTCGCACATTTCAAATCCATCCATGTAGGGCATCATAACATCTGTAATAATCAGATCCGGAATGGCATCTATGGCTATATCATATCCCTCAATACCATCTTTGCCTACCACGACCTTATACTCTTGTAGACAACTAGCCGTATACGCAACCACATCTGCATTATCTTCCACCAGTAGAATTAATGGGTTTTCGGAGTCATAGGTATTTGTATCTAAAAATCCAGGGCTTGCATCATCACTATTTATTGGCATGCTTTCTTGAACCTTGTAGGATGGAATATAAATGGGTTCTGAATCTGCATCCGTAATGGTGCTAATAGGAAAGTGCAGAATAAACTCAGTTCCCCTGGTCGCTCCAACCGGAGGACTTTTAGCCTCTATTGTACCATTCATTAGTTTGACTAATTCTTTGGTTAGGGCCAGTCCAATACCAGTTCCTTCAGCCTTGCGGGTTTGGCTGTTATCAAGTTGATAGAATCGATCGAATATATGCGCTATCTGATTTTCTGGAATACCTATACCGGTGTCTTTTATACTTAGCACTAATTTCCTCTCTGTTTGTGATGTGCCGGTATCATGAGAAACACTCACATACACATTGCCATGCGCGGGCGTAAATTTCAAGGCATTAGAAAAAAGGTTCGTGATGATTTGCCTCATTTTTTCCGCATCAAATGCCCATATCAATTCATCCGAATCGGATAGAAAATGAAATTGTTTGTGCTCTGTAGCGGCCAAGGATTGGAAGGATTCAACATTATATCTTAGGAAAGAAATAAAATCTGCATTTTTTAGCTGTAAGGTCATTTTGCCACTTTCCAATTTGGACAAATCCAACATTTCATTGACAAGCTTCAATAAATTATTTCCATTCCGAGCTATCATGTCCAGACCGCTGGCAAGATAATTTTCCGGATTATTTTTTATCTGGTTGGTCATACCCAGTATAACAGTCAGCGGTGTTCTGAACTCATGGGTGATATTGGCATACAATTGCGTCTTTAGCGTATCGAGCTCTCTGATGCGTTTAGCTTCCTGATGTTCATACACCAATTCGGATTGAAGTTTGGCTCTGTTTATTCGGAATGTAAAGAAACTTTTTAATACAAACGCCGCACCTATAATATAGATCAAATAAGCCCACCAGGATTGCCACCAGGGAGGTAAGATTTTTATTTTTAATTCAGCAATCTTATCACTCCAACTCCCCAGGCTATTACTTCCCTGCACTTTAAAAACGTACGTGCCGTATGGTAGA
Organism: Chitinophagaceae bacterium; assembly: GCA_051306075.1. Taxonomy (GTDB): domain Bacteria; phylum Bacteroidota; class Bacteroidia; order Chitinophagales; family Chitinophagaceae; genus Terrimonas_B. The sequence goes on along the minus strand of JBPPMM010000201.1, from coordinate 1,076 downwards.
TGTGAATAAGTTACATTTCTTCTGTTGCCATTTTCAATCCAGTTTTCATCTATGCCCTCCAGTTGATATCGGTACCTATTTTGTTCGGGGGCTCTGAGATCTAAGGCAGAGAATTCAAGCGTGAAAAAATTCTGTGTGTTTTTAAGCGTAATGGATTTGGTGTACTCAATGGACTGGTTTAAAATTTTGGTTTTATCATTGGGTTGCACTACATTATTGCCTATCAGGATATTGGTAATGAAGATATTGTTTGAAAAACTGTCCATCAATACTTCAGTAGGGTCAAAAATGTTAAGACCATTTACACCTCCAAAGGCAAGTAAGCCATTCGCTAGTTTTGCATAAGCGCCGGTGTTAAATTCATTATCCTGTAATCCGGCTGCCTTGGTAAAATGACGAAACTGCCAATACCCTGATTTATCTTTCCCTTTGCTGAGCAAGCAAAAAATACCATTGTTGGTACTGCCCCACAAATTTCCGTTGGCATCGGTAAGTATGCCATACACCACATTGTTGCATAAGCCATCCCTCGTGGTTATGTGTATAAATTGACCGGTGGTTTTATCTAAACGATTCAACCCTCCGCCTTTAGTGGCTACCCACAATTGATTATGATCTATCGCATCATCCACGATGCAGGTGACATGGCTGTAGTTCAATGCTGTTGTATCAGTTGCATTGGCTTTATACCATACTACTAGCGGAGGTGATACTGAACTGTGATCATATTTAACTTTGGTCAGTCCATACTCGCTTCCCAACCAAATGGTACCAGCAGCATCTTCATACAAAGTTGTGAATTCTGCACTTTTCAGCATAGGATTAGCCAGGTCCGTATCGAATGTAAGTTTAGTCTGCTGCCCGGTCTTCGGGTCCAGTACAATACACCTGCCTCCAAATCCCATTAACCATATATGACCCTTACTGTCTTCAAGCTTTGGCTCATTTATGTCATAGTGTAGATCTGCATTGATTGTGTAAAGCTTACTGTCTTTAGTAACAGGATCATAATGCGCAACAACTTCATTACTATTTTGTGCCTCTATAGGTGTACGTGAAAGAAGTATCCATAAGGT
>JBPPMM010000166.1:0-42269 GCA_051306075.1 Chitinophagaceae bacterium | reverse complement strand
AAATAAGTGGGGTAACCAATAGTATATGCGTCGCAGAAGTTAAAACCCCGCCGACCATTGGCAATACGATTGGCTTCATTACATCACTACCTACGCCACTACTCCAAAGAATAGGTATTAAGGCAAAAAGGGAAACACTTACAGTCATCAATTTGGGGCGCAATCTTTTCGCCGCTCCCATGATGACATATTCTTTCAGATCTTCTTTGGAAATAGTTTCTTTTGAATTGCCCCGCAAGGCAACTAGTTGCTGCATGGCATCATTTAAATAAATAACCATAACGATTCCCGTTTCGACAGCTAACCCAAATAAGGCTATAAAACCAACTGATACAGCTACGGATAAATTAACTCCCCAGAAATAGATCATATACGCTCCGCCAATCAATGCAAAGGGCACAGAAATCAGGCTAAAGAATGCCTCCCTTATTGAATGAAAAGCAAAATACATGCAGAGGAATATAATAAGCAATACCACCGGCAATATTAGTTTCATGGTTTTTTCACTTCGAATCAGGTTTTCGTACTGACCACTCCACTCGAGAAAATATCCCTGGGGTAATTGTTGCAGCATACTGTTTAATTTCTCTTGAGTTTCCGCTACCGTACTGCCCAGGTCCCTATCGCGGACATTAAACAATACCGTACCGCGAAGCAATGCATTCTCCGAATTAATCATCGGGGGACCTTCCGTGATCTTTATATCAGCTACTGCATCTAATGGAACTGGACCAAAATTCATGGTCTGTACCTGTAATCGCCTAAGATCGGAAGGATTGCTCCGGAAGTCCTGGCCAAATCTTGCATTGACAGAAAAGCGCTGGCGACCTTCAACGGTAGTGGTCAATCGCATGCCGCCCAAAGCACTTTCTACTACCGCATTTACATCGTCTACACTTAAGCCGTAGCGGGCAATCTCTTCCCGTTTTACGATGATGTCAATGTATTTACCACCTGTAATGGGTTCGGCATATAAATCTTTTACTCCTGGTATTCCTTCCAACGCTCTTTTTATTCTTTGAGCAAAAAGATTTATGGTATCCAGGTTCTGACCATACACTTTCACACCCACATCGGTTCGTATACCGGTTGACAACATATTGATCCGGTTTATGATTGGTTGCGTCCATCCGTTGGTGACACCGGGAATTTGAAGCCTGGCGTTTAGCTCATTGATGATTTCTTTTTTTGTCATGCCTTCCCGCCATTCCTTTTTTGGCTTTAGTATGATGATTGTTTCAATCATGCTGATTGGCGAATTGTCCGTAGCGGTATTAGCTCTGCCGGCTTTGCCCAATACATTATCAACTTCCGGCATTGATTTGATGATCTTATCCTGAACCTGGAGAATTCTTTTTATTTCGGAGTTGGACACATCAGGTAATGTGACCGGCATAAAGAGAATAGAACCCTCATCGAGAGGTGGCATAAATTCTTTTCCCAAACTCATGAGCAAGGGTATACTGATCAAAAGGGCAATGATATTGATTCCAATGGTCGTTTTACGCCACTTAAGACAAACCCTGATAAGTGGTTCATAAATTCTTTCCAAAGTCCTGTTTATGGGGTTCGAACTCTCAGGCCGAAACCTGCCTTTCATAAAGAATGATATTAAAACAGGAGCCAGGGTTAGGACCAATACGGCATCCACTATCATTATAAACGTTTTTGTAAAGGCTAAAGGCCCGAACAATTTTCCTTCCTGCCCGGTTAAAAGAAATACAGGTAAAAAGGATGCAATAATGATGATAGTAGAAAAGAACACACCTCTCGATACCTGTTTGCAGGACCGTTCAATAATATTCATCCTGACTTCTTCAGGTATTTTAGTATACTTCTTTTCCGGCTTCCTTTTCCAACTTCCTATTCTTTTAAAAAACTTTTTCATGGATATTATTTTTTATTAGCCGGATTGTTTTGCCATTCGGAAAGATTGCGGTAGGAGTTTTCGCTCATGATAATTCCATTATCTACAATAACGCCAATTGCCAGAGCAATCCCGGTGAGGGACATAATGTTGGATGAAACACCAAATGCATTAAGTAAAATAAAGCTGATGGCAATAGTAACGGGAATTTGTATGATGATGCTTAATGCACTTCGCCAGTGAAAAAGGAAAAGAATAACGATAATGCAAACCACCGCAATTTCTTCCAGCAGTTTGCCTTTGATGTTTTCCACAGAGGCTTTGATCAAATCACTCCTGTCATAAGCCGGTTTAAAACTAACCCCCTTAGGCAAACCTTTTTGTATTTCACCCATTTTCTTTTTTACCGCCTGAATAACATTTTCAGCATTTTCACCGTATCGCATCACTACAATACCGCCTACTTTTTCTCCTTCCCCATTTTCATCAAAAATTCCCAGGCGCAGATCTCCACCCATCTGAACCGTTGCCACATCTTTTACTCTTACAGGAATTCCGGAATAATTACCGACAGCAATATTTTCGAGGTCCGTTATACTCTTTACATAACCCAATCCCCTGATGATATAAGCCATATCACTCATCTCAAATTTTCTACCACCCACATCATTGTTATTGGCTTTCACTTTATCCATCAGTTCCAATAATGAAACTTTATAGTATTGCAATTTGATAGGATCAATAACCAATTGATATTGTTTTTCAAATCCGCCAAATGAAGCCACTTCCGCTACACCGGGTACAGTCTGAAGTGCCAGTTTCACATACCAATCCTGCATAGCTCTTTGCTCGCCGAGGTCCATATCTTTTGCATCCATTGTATACCAAAACACATGACCCACTCCTGTTCCGTCGGGTCCAAGAGAAGGGGCTATGCCTGGTGGCAATAATCGCTGGGCATAATTCAATCTTTCCAAGACCCTTGTTCTGGCCCAATACACTTCTGCATCGTCTTCAAATATTACATATACAAAGCTCATCCCGAACATAGAAGTAGCACGGATATTCTTAACTTTTGGAATGCCCTGAAGGTTGCTGACCAACGGATAGGTTACCTGGTCTTCTATCACCTGTGGGCTACGACCTGTCCATTCCGTAAAAACGATCACTTGGTTTTCGGAAAGATCGGGTATGGCGTCAATTGGATTTTGACGAACAGAATAGATACCCCAGGCAAACAGACCAGCCGCAATGAGTAAAACGACGTATTTATTGCGCAGGGAAAATTCAATGAGTCTCTGAACCATTTTTTAAATTTAATCAGCAACAGATGGCAACCTGATGTCTATCCATCTGCCTGCGGATGTTATCATTCTTATTCAATTATTTTTTCCACAGTGCCACAAGTGGGCATTCGGGTGCCCATATATGGATTCTGAATAGCAGCGGTTTCATTTAACCAATCTGCTCCTTTATTATCCAGGGCCATTGGGCAATGACTATAGTAAACTTTTTTCCCAGCACCAAATGCTTTTACTAATTCGTAAGATGGCTTTGATAATTCTGCAAAATGCATTCGCATATTATCTAAATCAGCACTTTTCACAATTGCGTCTGCGTGTTCCTTTATTGATTGTATCTGCTTTGCATATTCTGTTTTCTGTTCTGCAGGTAATAAGGATTGGTCAAACCTGCTGAGCACTTTCAGCAACATAGTAGCTCCGTTTTTTGCTTCTGTTGCATCATCCTGTGTCAATGCATGCTTTACATGAAAATAATGGCTCAATACCTCATTGATATGTGCGGATACATCCGATTTCACATTGGAAAACGATGCCTGGATAACCTCCACATCTTTTTTACCGGCGGAAATTGTTCCCGTTGATTCCATCCCCATATCTGCATGACCGTTACTTTCATTTTTGTTTGCAGAATCAGATCCATTGTTGCAGGCAACAAACGATACCGTTGCTACTGCCATAATTGCAATTACAAACTGTTTCATAATTTCTGATGTTTTGTTGTTAACGATTAATAATTTTTAGGTTCGATTGATTGATAACCTGCGCCACTGTGCCACAACCTGGCATTTTATTTTCGATGTATTTATAAGGTTGCCCCATTCTTTTCTTCACCTTCTCCCCCGATAACAAGTGATTTATTTATCGGCATATAATGAAGCAATACATTATTAATTCGGGCATCCACTTCCGCATTAAGCTTTGTAAATCCGGCATGGACATACGGTGTATCATGGCTACGAATTGATCAGAACTCATCTTAACTTTTTCAGACGCACTACCAATTCCATTCAGATCAGATTCTGTTTTGTCAAATCCATTTTCCAGACAGGACAAAGAAAGGGACGATCCTGAATTCCGGTGGGATGCATAAAACAAGTATATTTAGCGGTTGCACTTTTGTTATTCCCTGAGCAACTTAAAATTGAAAATGCACAACTAACTAATAAAGCAATTAGTAATATTTCTCAGGTTCTTTTATTACTCATTAAAAATGGTTGATTCCAAAAAGCGATTGATTCCTATATTGGCTTCAACTGAATTGAACGGGGATATTCCTGAATTGCTTCTAAACCTGGCTTCTAAAAATCCATGAAACAATTGATTGTTGGGGAAAGATTTCTTCAGATTATAAATGGTCATTGGAATTATTTCGCTCTCACCCGATAAGGAATAAAAATATTTTCTTTCTTTTTTTACTCCCTTTCCCCGGGTGGGATAAATTTCCCTGGAATATAACCAGAATACTCCTTTACTAACCAGGTTATACTTTGTAAAATTCCAGGTACGAATAATATTTTTTCTATTCTTGTAGGCGAAAATTTCATCTTTGAAAAGTTTCTCCTTAGTTCCATTCTGAATAACAGTAATAAAGGGTTTCTCAATAAATTCATGGAATCGGATTTTTGTTGTTCGGGTGTTTTTTTCCCTGACATAGCTGAGTATGTTATTTTCAAAATCTGCCTGGCTGAGATATATCCCACTGGCATTCTTTTGGGAATGAACCGTTACACCAGATAAAATAAACCACACGAATAGACAGAACATGCTTTTCATTTCAAAAACTTTTATTTTATAAGCAACAAGTGATAACACCGTTGCCAGGTCATTCAATTCAAATAAGCCAATAAAGGGTACACAAACGTAAACAAACTAATCCGGCAAATATAAATGCTGATAGGCCGTTAAAAGAATAAACGGGAAGATTTGTAAGAGGTATTATATGCGGAAAACACAATTGAGCAGAAACAAGGACATAGCGGGGGGCGGAGGGGAATTAGCATAAGGATTTTGCTCTTTGTCTGAGGAAAGAATACCAAAAGAGTATTCTGGATAAACTAGACTTACTCCTTCTATATTTACAGGTACCTGGTGAACTGGACCGCTTGTAATCTTTTGATCATCCGCTAACTTAACAAGTTTCTGCTCATCTTTGCAACATCCTTTGGTTTCCTGATGACAATGTTTGTCTGCGGATGTTTTTTTCATGCCGCAGTTTGAGCATGATTTTTTAGCAGGTCCTTTTTTACCTAAATCCCAAGCAACCAACTTATCCATGCAATAATGAAAATGCACAGTAGCCCCCATGGCGGTTGTCACGTAAACGATAGCTAATATGGCGATCAAAAACTTTTTCATTACTGATACTGTAAAGGTATCATTTATTTGCAACAACAAATTTACGGTATATTAAACTTCCTTAATGACAACCAACTGACAGATGTTCAAACCTCTGTAACTTTCATACTTGATGCATGCAAATTATAGGTACCAGTAGTGAAATCCTATAAATTGAATTGGAAAGAGATTTGATTAATTATTCGGGCAATTGCTAATTTGCATTCAAATCCTGTTTAATTGAACATACAGGATATATAAGTAAATTACCTTATCTTAATATCAACATCCTCTTTAAACAGATACACGAAATAAAGTGATGATCTGAAGGGTACGTATATTGGTTTGCAAAGTAGGGTACCTGAAATGATAAGGTAAAAAAAATTTTACCCTATTGTGATTCTAAGCAGCAGTTCCTTTCACCCTTTTGTCTCCCTTTTGAATATATAAATTGTTATTGCAACGAATTTCCGGAACCCTATCACATGAGCAGCTGGTCACAATTGTCGCAGATACGAAATTGATACCTGAAATATTCAGCAGCGAAACTTCCCTATGCGACTCATTCTGATCAGATCCTTTTTATTTATTATTATTCACCTTCAAAAATCAGAAGCATGGAAAAGTCAAAACTCCGGCTATTTCAGTTTTTATGGTTCCTTATTGCTCCCTTATGGGTAATCGGACAATTAAATGTTTCGGGAACTGTTACAGATGCGAACGCAAAACCCGTTCTGGGAGCATCTGTAAAACTTTTAAACTCCGTGGTGGGCACCTCCACAGATGCCAATGGAAAGTTTAGTTTGATTGTACCCGCAGAGGGGGGAATTTTGGAAATTTCTTTTATAGGTCTTAAAACGCAGACGGTGCCAGTGAGTAGCAGTGTGAGTGATCTTTTAATAAAGATGGATGAAGATGTAGGAAACCTGGATGAAGTGATAGTAACCGGTCTGGCTTCTTCCATCAGGCGGTCTAACCTGGCCAATGCGGTTGGAACGGTTTCTGCAAAACAATTAGTGGGCACTACCACACAGGCAACAGTTGACGGAGCATTGTATGGAAAGTTTGCCGGCGCTAATATATCCGCTAATTCTGGCGCACCCGGAGGCGGCATCTCTATAAAATTGCGGGGTATAACATCGCTGGTAGGAAATTCCCAGCCCCTCTTTATCGTTGATGGAATTTATTATGACAACTCGTCTATACAGGCAGGATTAAATTCTGTTTCCAAGGCAGCCGGCCAGGGAAGTACAGATTTCCAGGACAATCCATCTAATCGGGTTGCAGACCTAGATCCGGAAGATATCGAACGTATTGAAATTTTAAAAGGAGCTTCTACTGCGGCTATATATGGAGCCAGGGCGGCAGCCGGTGTTGTAATAATAACAACCAAAAAAGGAAAAAGCGGTAAACCAAAAATTGAAGTAGGTCAATCCGTAGGCTGGCAAATGCAATTAAATAAATTGGGCCAGCGGCAATGGGATACGGCTAAAGTAAGGGCTGCTTACGGGCCAAATGGCCTGAATGTTTATAACGCAAACGGTGGAAAAATTAATAACTATGAAGATGAGCTATACGGGAATAAAGGGTTTATGAGCAATACAAGATTGAGTGTAAGCGGAGGAAACGACAAGACCTCCTATTATGCCGGTTTTACAAGGAGAGACGATGAAGGAATAGTAAAAAAAACGGGTTATGAAAAAACTTCTTTCAGGCTTAATCTGGACCAAAAACTAACCAATTTCCTGGACCTCTCTCTTAATGCCAATTACGTAGAATCTGATGCGAACCGCGGATTTTTTAATAATGATAATACCAGTACTACGCTGGGCGTTTCCTTTGTATCAACTCCATCATGGGTAAACCTGTACCCGGATGCAAACGGCAACTATCCAAATAATCCCCTGGCTCCTTCCAACTTTGTTCAAACACGGGACCTGATCACAAATAATGAAAAGGTCAATCGTATATTATTAGGAGGACGTACCACTCTCAAAATTTTTAATAAAGGGAAACATGATGTAAAAATAATTGCACTTGGAGGCATCGATTATTACACATTAAACACCGTGGGTTTATTCCCTGCTGTTCTTCAGTTTCAAAAGGATGGCAATGGTACAAACGGCGCTTCTATCACAGGAACTACAGTAACACGTAATTCAAATATATCTGCACTCGCAGTATATGAATATAAACCTGGAAATAATATTAAGTTCACAACCCAGGGAGGTATTAATTCTCTGAATGTAGATCTGAATACTATCGTAAACACGGCTACTCAATTAATAGGAACACAAACCAACATCGACCAGGCGGGATCATTACAGGCCGAACAAAACCGCGTCATTTCAAAAGACCGCGGATTTTTTGTACAGGAAGAATTTAATTTCAAAGATATTGTAATTGCTACCCTTGGTTTGAGAGGAGACAAGTCGAGCCGAAACGGTGATGCTGATAAATTATTTTATTATCCAAAGGCATCGGCCGCATTTAATATTCTTCCCCTTACACAACTGGAGACTATCAGTCAGCTGAAACTGCGTGGCGCATATGGAGAATCCGGGAATTTCGCTCCATTTGGTGCTATCTATACATCACTGGTGCCTGCCAATTTTAATTCGACCACAGGTTCCATAGTAGATGTAACCAGAGGTGATGAAAATTTGAAACCAGAAAGGCAGAAGGAACTGGAACTCGGTATTGATGCAGGCGCATTTAATAACAGGATTAGTTTAGAATTTACATGGTATGTTAAGGATGTAGAAGATCTGTTATTAAAGGTGGAATCGTCCAGCTCCTCCGGATTTCAGAATGTATGGAAAAATGTGGCTGCCATTCAAAATAAAGGAATTGAAATAGGGATCAATGCAGCTCCTGTTGTCAATAACAATTGGAGATGGACTCTGCAGGCCAATTGGTGGAAAAACAAAGCAAAAATTACCAGGCTCGATGTTCCCGATTTTAATGATGGGGCATTTGGCGCTACACTGGGAACCTACCGGATTGCAAAAGGGAAAAGCCCCACTCAGCTTGTAGGCATAGGAGGTCCCAATGATAAAGTAGATCCTGCTACCGGGTTAGCTGTATATGGTAATGCAGAACCTGATTTTAATTTATCATTCAGCAACAATGTAAACTGGAAAAATTTTGAATTATCTGTGCTGACTCATTGGAAAAAAGGAGGAGAAAATATTAACCTGAGCACTTTACTGAGTGATATTTTTGGCACCTCTCCGGATTATGATAAAAAATCATTGGACCCAACGGGGCAAAACGCAAACGGAGCCTACCGCCTTTCAATCTTAGGAACTTCTGCACGTCCCTGGGTAGAGGATGCCTCTTACTTCCGCGTAAGGGAAATAGGTCTATCCTATACAATGCCGGGAAACTGGTTCAGGGATATTGCCAGGGTTAAGGTTGGTTTTTCCGGAAGAAACCTGATCAATGTTTTTGATTATAATAGTTATGATCCGGAAGTATCGAATTTTGGAATTGATGCGATTTCCAGTAATGTGGAAGTAACTCCTTTCCCATCAGCTAAAAGTTTTCACTTTAATGTGTCCGTTACTTTTTAATTGTCAACATTTAAAAAAGATGATTATGAAATATCCAAATAATATTAACCGGTTCATTCCAATATGGATTTTATTTTGCGTCCTGATGGGCTGGTCTTCCTGCAAGGTGGAGCCCATACTTGATCCAAACAATCCAAGTATTGAAGCCATTACCCAAAATGCCTCTATTGGTGAATTACAAAACCTGGTTGTAGGTATTGAAGCTACTATGCGGAGCGATATGAACTTTTATTTTGACGGGGTTAGTGTGATCGGCAGAGAGTATTACCGCTATTCTACTTCAGACCCCCGTTTTACATCTGACTTACTGGGTAAAGGAAGTGCTACGCTTGATAACAACACTTTTTATACAACCAACACGTTCGATGCCAGGTACAGAGTTATCAAAAATGCCAATATACTTATTGAAGCTTTGGGTAATACAAAAGCAGCTATTACGGATGCCCAAAGAAAAGCATCTATTGCTTATGCCAAAACAATAAAAGCACATGAATTACTGCTTGTATTTAACCAGCAGTATGATAATGGCGTACGTGTAGATGTTGCCGATCCTGACAACCTGGGACCTTTTCTTTCCAAAGATGAATCGCTGAATGCTATTCAAAATTTATTAAATGAGGCCAATGCAGATCTGAAAGGAAATTCAGTCACGTTTCCATTTACAACCACGCTTTACAGCAAAGTGGCCAGTGAATTTTCCAAATTTAACAGGGCTCTTGCTGCCCGTGTTGCGGCTTATCGCAAAGACTGGGCACTAGCCAATACCGCCCTTTCAGAATCCTTTTTTGATTTGACGGGAAGTTTAACTTCAGGAGTATATTATACTTATTCTACGGCCGGAGGTGATTTATTAAATCCAATGTTTTTCCCTTTGAATACACCACCCGCTGAAGCCCGTGTGACCCAGCCATCCTTCATTACTGATGCTACTCCCGGAGACACCCGACTGAGCAAAGCACCGAAAAGAAATTCTACTGCATCGCAGGATGACCTCACAAGCGACTACGATTTTTTTGTTTATAAGACGAATACCGATCCTATACCCATAATCCGCAATGAAGAATTGATTTTGTTATATGCGGAAGCCCAGGCGCAATCCGGGAGCCCAACCAATGCTCAAACAGCAATTAACAGAATTCGGAGAGCGGCGTCATTGGGAGATTATGCAGGACCGACGGATCTGAATAGCCTCATCACTGAAATATTAAAGCAACGCCGGTATTCTTTATTTGGTGAGGGTCACCGATGGATAGATTTGCGGCGTTATGACCGCCTGGCGCAACTACCAATTGACAGAACGGGGGATGATGTATGGATAAAATTTCCACGACCAGCAACTGAATTATAAAACTATTGACAAGCCCTTCAGCAATGAGGGGCTTTTTTTTTGCAACCCATTTTAATTATTGATTCAACAGGCAGCCGTCAGATTATTTTTTCTTTTTTAGCGCATTAAAAAAAGTATGCTCATAACTAACATAAAAACTTTTATCCATCAGCCTGTATATATCACCGGCTACCTGGAAACGGTAGCCTAAATTTAATTTGCCATTGCTGTTAAATATTAACTGTATGGCTGGTGCCAGGTCTGCATAATATTTACCGCCCTGCCAGTCAAGATTTCTTGATCCCAGCATTTCCAGGTAAATATTAATATTGGTTTGTTTGTAACTGGTATATTCTAATGGCAGCACAAGGTAACCTGCCGATAAAGAATAATTTAAGGAACGATAAACATGCTGCTGAGGAAATACTTTCATTCTTCTTTCCTTATCTAAAACTTCGTTCAAACTAGCTGAACCTGATAAAGCAAGCTTATTCCATAATTGGGTTGCTATTATTCCGGCTTGCACACCACTCTGATCGCCCATTAAATTAATCTCATTATGATCAAGATGATTGCGGCTATACGTGGCTGCGCCGTAGGCAGCCATTCGGAAATGTCTATGAATTTCATCAAAAGAAAGAAATCGCCATTTTGCATACATGCGTGCCGATTCGAAATTAAAAGCAGGCTCGTGCATATCAGAGAATGTAAAACTGGTATGTATCATCCAGCTTTTATTTAACCCAAACATCACTTCGGGCATATATCTCTGCAGAATTCGCCCGGAGTGAACGCCTTTCCCATACATAGCGCCAAGTTTGACAGAAATAGATTTTGCCGGCATATTAGAAGCCGGTTCGGAAAACACATATAGTTCCTGGCTAATACCGGCGTAAAACACACCGGAAAATATTATCAATAAAAAAAATCGCTTCATAACAAATCTTTACAACCCGGATTGAGTAATGGAGAAGATAAATGAACCAGCCATAATTTTCAGACCCTTTCATTTATCAAAAATTCAAACTTACCGGATTCTCACTCTTGTAAAAGTTCACTGATTCCCTTGTCCAGTTCCCTGCCTTCAGGATCAATGGCTACCACGTCGCCCTTTTTATTAATAAGAAAAGAAGTTGGCAATACCGAAATATTCCAATCAGCGGCTGTTTTTGCATTCCAGCTTCCGCGAGGATCGTTTACCTGCAACCAGGTTATTTTATCTTTTATAATTGCCTTTTGCCAGTCTTTCTTGTCTTCGTCAAGCGACACACTGAATATTTCAAAACCTTTCTCTTTGTATTTATCATAAATCTTTACCAGTCTTTTATTGGCAGCCCGGCATGGCATACACCAACTTGCCCAGAAATCAAGCAACACAACTTTGCCCTTCAGTGAGGCAAGTGTGATGGAATCCCCTTGCACAGTGGGAAGCTTGATCTGTAGCCTGGGGTCTGCAATATTGGCCACTTCCTGCTGCGCAAAAGAGAAATGAACAGCGAAGAGACAAATAATAATAGCAGCTGTTTTTATAAAATTCATTCGATAAAGTATTAAAATCCTTGTTTAAAATAGTACCTGCAAAATAAAGTTGAGCAATGAAAATTATCAAATTCACAAAAAAGAACCTGTTCAATTGCCATATCCTACAAAATTTATCCAAATAACTTCCATTGCCCAACTATTATTATCTCATCTACTTTTTTTACTTAAATGGTAACATGATACACCCTCGCTTCTACAGGTACGCCTTCCTCTAAACAACATGTTTCAGCTTTACCGGTTTGCACGCATGCCATTCCGGATGCACTACTGATCTTTTTAAATTGCCTGGCCGACAAAAAATTTTTATCAACTACAGTGAAGGTGGATTCACCATTCAAAACCTGGTCACGCACATCAAGAAAATGAAATACTTCTTTACCTAATACCACATGCTGATCTTTCTTAATTTTCAGGTCACGGAAATTCCCGGTCATCTTCAGGTTGCCCACAGAAAAACCAGCGTCTTCAACGGCTTTTCGCAAGGCATCAATACTGACTTCCTTGTCATTCCTGAACACCATATTGAAAGCTGAATTTTTAATATCCGATTTTACGGATTCAATGAATGGCACTTCAAGCAGGGCCTTATGAATAGCGTTACTGCACATGGCACAGGTAAGACCTGTAGCCTGCAGTGTGGCTCTTTCAAACTGCGCATCCGACGATGTAGCAATTGTCATTACCATTACTATAAAAAACATTTTTTTCATTGAATATTATTTTATGTGATTAATGATCTTTCTTACAGCAATTGTTACCATCGTGCCCGGGCATACTGCATTTACCATCCTTACAGCAATCCATTTTAGAGTCAGCCTTTTGACAACAATTTTTACCATCGTGGCCGGGTTTGCTGCATTTTCCATCCTTGCAGCAATCCATTTGCTGTTCTTCATTTCCTGCGACTCCCGTACGGTCATATTTGCAGCAGCCGTGTAACTTATCATATGCAATTTTTGTGGTTTTTACATCCCGGGTATCATAACCAACAGCGGCTATGGATTCCTGAATTTTAGCTGCATTAGTGGTTGAACTATTGTATTTAACATTAAGTGCCTTGGCTTCTACATCCCATTCCGCTTCAGAAGCTCCTGCCTTTTTTGCGGCCTTTTCAATATTGTTTTTACACATGCCGCAATTTCCGGAGACCGGAATTGATTCTGTTTTTGCTGTTTGTGCAAATGACATGGCAGTTATGGTCATTGATATGGTAAATAAAGAAAATAATTTATACGTTTTCATGATTGATTTTTTTGAAAGTTGAAAAACAAAAATTTTAAATTTATCTGTATTAAATGAATACAACAAAGGCTTTTTACCTGCTATTTTATACCGGTAGCCTGATTTTAACCGGCCACTGATAAATAGGAAAAGCATGCTGAAGAATAAATGATAACATACCGCTTGTTATACATTTATAGAAATCTCAAATTCTGAAAACGCCATTTTGCAGGTACCTATCCTGCCCAGATAATAAAGGAGGGGAATGACTGATAAAATATTTTGCCGCAGGAATATTAAATATCGAAACAACAATAAAATCGGAAGGCAAATGAAGAAGGGTGCTTAAAGAAGGAAGAACATAAGATATCGAGGAAGATGGCTGCTGGTCATTCTGCATCTTTACCATCTTCGATTCGTCCCTGCAGCAACCGTTTGAATCATCGGTATGCATTCCGCATTGACCACATTTTTTGCTTTTCGGCTCAAAAATACCCGTAGAAGCCAGGTTGTTCATGCAATAGTGAAAATTGATGATGACACCGCTGCTGGCAACCAGGTAACTCAATAAAACTATGGATAAGATTATTTTTCTCATTAACTGTACAAAGATAATCGCAATAACGGATAATAAAAGTCGCCCGGAAGACTCTGTTTAAATTTCTCAATCAGTTAACAAAGCTCCAGTATACACCCAGCCTTATCAATAAACCCGGATAGGGATAACCCGGAGCGGCAAAATTGTTTCTTGTAAATCCAAAGCCATCATTGACTTGCGCTGTATTTAAATTTTCGGCTCTGAAATAAAGCTTAAATGACTTGATTCGAAAATGGACATAACCAGCAATATCCGGCATAGGGTTCCTGATTTGTATGCTGTCCTGGTAAAAAAACTGGCCCAAAATAGGAGAATAGCCATCTGCCTTATATGGAGTATGATACCTCATTTCAGCTCCAAAAGCAATATCAAGGTTCTTAAATCCCAGGTTGCCCTCATAACCTATCCTGTTTCGGGTAAAGACCAATGGGACATTAACCGGGGCATTTCCAATTGTTTTTTGGAAATAAATATCAGCATGCCAGTTCCACCTTTTTCCGATTTTTATTGTCTTTTGTAAGTCAACTTGCAGCATATTAAACAAAGTGGTTTCTTGCTGAAATTGATAATAATTTCTTAGATAGGTATAATTCGTTAGCAGGTAATAATGCCCGGATAATTTAAGCCGCAGTGCAGGCTGAAGCAATGAAGCAAACAAGTGGGCTGTATTTTCCTTCTTAAAATCATTACCGGTTTTCAAAAGATAAAAACTACTGCGCGGGTCGAATAGGAAGGAAGGGGTCCGGTTGATATTTTCAAAACCCACCTGTGCATAACCCAATCTTTTTCCTACAAATCGCTGCAAACTGGCATACCCATGATAATCTCCTGCATTTAACCCTGTAAAATATAATTTACCATGGGCCAGCATATCCCATTTTTGGTTACGAGTCCGGTTTCTGTATTCCGCATGACCAAAAACATTAAAGAAATTTTTATTTCCCTTACTATTCACCAGCGAAATGTTTTGAATGGCCCCTCCTACTTTAAAAAATTGATGAAGATTCCTGGCATCAGGATATTGATAAATAGAAAAATCATTGGTCATCTCCTTCCACTCATCCTTTAATTGAAATGTATCCTGGCTGCCGGCAAAAGTGGTGTCATAATTATCATGGTAATATGCAGAGTCTGCATTATAATCACGAAACTTATATTTTCGCTGGCTGTATTGAAATGTATGTTCAAAGCGTAGCCTGGGGTAAAATAATGGAATAACCGTTGAATCCGTAACAACAGAATCCTTTTTGCCAAAATCATATTGCTGGCGAAGCAATACAGTAAACTCACCATACCTGTTTCCCGTACCCACATCGGTACTGAAGAAATTGGTTCCAAATTCTGAGTCACCACCAAGCTTTGTGGATATATTAAACCGATCTTTCAAATTAGGATCCTTTAATAAACTGTCCTGCTGAATACCACCATTCTCACCCGCCTGCAATTTGTTTCCCAGCAAAATGAAATAGGCATTGTATCGTTTGTTGACAGATTCGTACCGGGAGGTTAACAGGTAATTATTGTGATTGGTTTTTTGGTTTTTAAAAACGCCCGGCGCATTAATAAGCCGGTATTGAAATAAGAAATTAAAGTTGGGCTTTATGTTCTGTGTATGTATCAACTCAATTACCTGTTCTGCCCGGGTGGCCAGCATATAATTCAACTCAGAATAAGGCCTCGTGGTATTGAAAAACCTCGCCTTTTCCAAAGTATATTTATAAATATCAAAAGAATGAAATCCCGGATCCCAACCCGGTTGCAGTATAGGGGAAAATAAAATAGACCGGGAAGCTGATCCGTTATTTCCTAAAAAAATATTAGTGGCGGGTATAGGAAACCTCCGGGTAAAATCAACAATGGATGAATCCAATAAATAGGTGCGGGTGGAATCAAGATAGCGAATACGGACCGTAATGGAATCTTCGTTTTTATCTCTTCTTTTGAGACTGTCTGTATTGGCCCCGCCTGACATTTTACCTCCTAATTGTTTCAGTCGTCCTCCTCCTTCCCGTATCAGGCCACGCTGGGAAAAAGCCTGCACAGAGAAATAGAAAAGCAAGATCAGTAAGAGGTATATAATTTTTTGTGCCAGCCTGAAATAGATTTAATAGTTGAGCAGTTTCTATCTTTCATAAAGCATTACATAAGAAAGTTGGACAATGCTTCGTAATAAATAACACATTATGTTTTGAATCCGCTGCAAATTAAGGCGACCTGCGTAGATTTTAGAATTAAAAATGTTAAAGGCCTTCTTTAAAGTAATTAGTTTTAATGCAACGCATACCCTGACAAAAAATTTCATTCATGAGTGTCCGTTGAATCCATAGAATTTGCGCCGGTTATAAGATTCCGATTCTTGCATTGTTTGACATTCGTGCCCTGGCTCCCGCTTTCTCTTTATCCCTATCTTCGCAACAAATTTTTTTAACCATGAACCTCCACGAATACCAGGCCAAGGAATTATTAAAAAAATACAATGTTCCGGTACAGGAAGGTTTTGCCTGTACTTCCGTGCATGAAGCGGAAGAAGCCTACCGCCAGATCAAAACTCAATATGGAAGCAATTTCGCTGTGGTAAAAGCGCAGATCCACGCCGGTGGCCGCGGCAAAGGAACAGTGAAAGAAACTGGTATCAATGGAGTAAAAGTGGGTAAAAACCTGGAGGATGTAGTTGATATTGCAAAAAAGTTATTGGGCGGTACGCTGGTAACCATACAGACTGGCCCTGCAGGAAAAGTAGTAAATAAAATATTGGTGACGCAGGATATGTATTATGACGGGCCCAGCGACAGGAAAGAATTTTATTTATCTATTCTTCTCGATCGCAGCAAAGGACAGAATGTGATCATGTATAGTACAGAAGGGGGTATGAACATTGAAGACGTTGCACATGATACGCCGGAGAAAATATTTAAAGAGTGGGTACATCCTTCCGGTGGGTTGCAGGCTTTTCAGTCAAGAAAAATTGCTTTTAACCTGGGCCTGAGTGGCGAGGCATTTAAAAACTGCGCAAAGTTTGTTACTAATTTGTACAATGCCTATGTGGGTCTTGATTGCGGTATGCTGGAAATAAATCCTTTGTTTAAAGCTGCCGATAACAAAATAGTAGCGGTGGATTGTAAAATGAGCCTGGATGAAAATGCACTGATGCGCCATGCGGACCTGGCATCGTTAAGAGATGTAACTGAAGAAGATCCTACTGAAGTAGAAGCCGGGAAATACAATCTGAATTTTGTAAAATTGGATGGTAATGTAGGATGTATGGTAAACGGAGCCGGACTAGCCATGGCAACTATGGATATGATCAAACTCAGTGGTGGAGAGCCTGCCAATTTTCTTGACGTGGGTGGTACTGCCAATGCTCAAACAGTTGAAGCAGGTTTTAAGATCATCATGAAAGACCCGGCAGTGAAAGCTATCCTGATCAATATATTTGGCGGAATAGTTCGTTGCGATCGTGTAGCCCAGGGTGTTATTGATGCATATAAAAACTTGGGCAATATTAATATTCCGATTATAGTGCGTTTGCAGGGTACCAATGCTATTGAAGCTAAAAAATTAATCGATGAAAGTGGCTTGAAAGTAGAATCCGCTATTTTATTAAGTGAAGCAGCGGAGTTGGTGAAGAAAGCAGTGGCCTGATAATAACACTAAATACAAAATACAGAAACCCGCTACACATGAGTACGGGTTTTTTTGTGTACTGTTTAATAATTAAATTCGTTCCACTAACAATGAAGTTTAATTGGTCATACTTTATTTTTCTTGCTTCCGCGCTGGTTTTACTGACACTCAGTATTTTTTCTTATCACAGGTTTGAACAGCAGAAAATATCCTCAGAGTGGGTAAATCACTCCTATCAGGTTAAATTAAAACTAGAGATGGCGATGGGCACACTGATTGATGCCGAAGGAGCTCAAAGGGGCTATCTGCTCACCAGGGATAGCGTTTTCTTAAATACTTTTATATCATCAAAATGGGCTATTCCAAAAATTATTTCATCATTGGATTCTTTGGTTTCTGACGACCCGGAACAAACTCAGAATCTGAACGCATTTGTAGGCCTGGTTAACAATCGCTTCGGTTTATTAAGTAGTGTTATAGATACCGTGCAGGATATAAGCACCGAACAACTGGATGATTTTTTATTTTATGGCAAACAAATAACCGACTCGGCAAGAGCACAGATCAGCATGATGGAAAAAAAAGAAGACCATTTGCTGAGCCAGCGAATCAGTGTAAAACATAAGGAAGAAAAAAGAGCTTCGGTATTCATTTTAATTTTTTCATTTTTCTCGTTAGCTGTTTTGATGTTTTCTTTTTTCAGGCTGAAAGCCGAAAGTAAATTATTAGTCAAATCAGAATATAATGCCGAAGTACTGGAACAAAAAGTAAATGAGAGAATCGCAGAAATAAAAACGATCAATGATCAACTCACAGAGCAAAACCTGGAACTTGAAAGGAAAAATGATGACCTGGCTTCTTTTTCTTTTATAACCAACCACGACCTGAAGGAACCTTTGAGAAAAATAGAAATCACTGCGGATAAGATAATGAGAACAGAACAACCCCGCTTATCTGAAGAAGGAAAAAGTTATTTTAATCGCATCATTGCCTCTGCAAAAAGAATGCAAAACCTGATTAATTCTGTGTTGCAGTACGCTCAAACAAATACCATAGCCAGGGATTTCCAAAAACTTGATTTAAACCTGACGGCAGCTGTAGCCTTGGAAACATTAAACGAAAGTATCCAGGAAAAGGCCGCTGTAATTGAGTACTCTGATCTTCCTACCATCCAGGCAGTGCCGTTTCAAATGGATCAATTATTCACCAACCTGATTGGAAATGCTTTAAAATATTCAAAATCCGGAGTAAAGCCTCATATAAAAATAGCGGCACAAACATTAAAAGCCGGGGTAAAGGAGAACCTGCTTTCATCCGATGCATGGAAAATTGAATTTGCCGATAATGGTATCGGTTTTGATGAAATTAATTCAGATAAAATATTTCAAATGTTTCAACGGTTACATAATAAAGATGACTACTCCGGCACAGGGGTCGGCCTTGCCATATGCAAAAAAATTGCAGAGAATCACAAGGGCATTTTAACTGTCAGATCAACCCCGGGTTTAGGTTCTGCTTTTTCAATTTTTCTGCCTCAGCCCGTAGCTTAAAGAAATATTAAGTCATTAAAACATTTTAATATAAAGCCCGAAAGAAAATTAAACAAAAAAATAAGTGGGGTTGGTTTAGGTATTATCACACAATGAGAATTGTCTCATTATTATTACCCATGATAATTTTTTTTATGGATCCTGTAGTTGATCCTTATATTATATTTACAAGTTTCCTATGTAAAAAAGAGTTGTCAAGAAAAGCATCCTTCATGGATACACAAACAGATTTAGGGATATACCAATTATTTTCATCACTGAAAAAGGTCAATAAGATAATCTGTTTTACGTTTAAGAAATTTAAAAAGCGATATTCGTAACCACTTTTAAAATTATAATATTGAAATCACCGATTCTTGTTATTGTAATATTGTCCATTACTTTTTTTGGATGCAAAAATGAGACAAGCATTTCAGATCATTCCGACTGGCCTGCATATGCCGGAAATAAAGACGGAAACCGTTATTCTACCGTTGATCAGATCAATCCTGAAAATGTCTCAACACTGGCAGTGGCCTGGACTTTCAGTTCTGCGGACAAGGACACGGGAAACCGCTCCCAGATACAATGTAATCCCATCATGGTGGATGGCATTTTATACGGCGTTTCCCCATGGTCAAAATTATTGGCGCTGGATGCAGCCACCGGTAACATGAAATGGCAATTCCATCCATCCATGATTGACGCAGAAGGCATAAATAATCCGTCGTCCTTTTATAAAGTAATGAGAGGTGTTATGTACTGGCAAAGTGAGGATGGAAAACAAAAACGGATTTTCTATAGTCCCGGGTCAAAAATATATGCCATCAATGCTTTAGACGGCAAACCCATTAAGAGTTTTGGAGGAAGGGGATACATCGATCTTACTGAAAATGTAGACCGGGAGCCGGGTACTTACAATCCTTATATTGCAGGTACAACGCCAGGCGTTATTTATAAAAATTCCCTGATCATCAGTGGCCGCGTTTTAGAAACTGCAGATGCTGCACCAGGAGACATAAGGGCATTTGACGTAATAACCGGCGCTTTGAAATGGACATTTCATACGATACCGCATCCCGGTGAAAAAGGTTATGAAACATGGCCCGATAAAGATGCATGGAAAAAATTGGGTGGTGCCAATAGTTGGGCAGGAATGTCAGTTGATGAAAAAAGAGGAATCGTATATGTTCCTACAGGAACTGTAAGCGGCGATTTTTATGGTGGCTTCAGGAAGGGCGAAAATCTTTTTGGAAATTCCCTGATTGCTTTGGATGCGGAAACTGGAAAATATATCTGGCACTACCAGGTGGTACATCATGATATCTGGGATCGTGACCTTGCAGCCAATCCTAACTTAGTTACAATAAAAATAAACGGAAAAACGATTGATGCTGTAGCACAAACAACCAAGCATGGTTACATTTTTGTGTTTGACAGGGACACCGGCAAACCTGTTTTCCCAATCAATGAAATTCCTGTTCCCAAATCAGATTTACCCGGCGAGGAGCCATGGCCTACTCAACCTATTCCTGAATTGCCCGAAACTTTTTCCAGGCAGGAATTCACAGCCAGTGATGTTTCTGACAGAACTCCTGAAGTGCATGCAGATCTGATGCAAAAATTTAATAAAGTTAAATACGGCACCAAGTTTACTCCACCCAGCAAAGAAGGAGTTTGGATTTTTCCTGGATTTGACGGAGGTGGCGAATGGGGTGGTGCCGCGGTAGATAAAGAAACCGGTATTATGTATGTTAACTCCAGCGAATTACCCTGGTCCTTAACCATGGTTGATGTACCTTCTAAAAATCTATCTCTTCATTCATTAAAAAGTACCGGCCAATCGGTTTATATTAAGAATTGCTCTTCCTGTCATGGTCCAGAGTTAAAAGGTAATGGCAGCTCCTATCCAGCTCTCTTAAACCTTGAAAATAAATTTAGCGAAAATTCATTGGGAGATTTTATTGCAAATGGCCGCAATATGATGCCTGCCTTTAATCAAATTAAAGGAACTGAAAAAGACGCCCTGCTGGCCTATCTTTTGAAAAAAGAGGAAAAGGAACCGACTGGTACGCCGGTAAAAAAAGAGGTTACTAACCCTGGAGCTCCTGTTGTAAAAAATATACTGGATGAAGTGCCATATGATTTTACCGGGTACAATCGTTTTTTGGATAATGATGGGTACCCCGGCATTAAACCACCATGGGGTACACTAAATGCAGTTAATCTTAATAGCGGAAAATTATTATGGAAAGTACCCCTTGGTGAATATGACGAATTAACAAAACTTGGAATACCTGTTACAGGATCTGAAAATTATGGAGGCCCGCTTGTTACAAAAGGCGGATTGGTTTTTATTGCTTCTACTAAAGATGAAAAAATAAGAGCATTTGATAAGAAGACCGGCAAAGTGCTATGGGAGCACAAACTTCCCGCCGCAGGATTTGCTACCCCGGCAACCTATTCTGTAAATGGCAGGCAATATGTGGTGATTGCTTGTGGAGGAGGAAAAATTGGCAACAAGTCGGGTGATACTTACGTAGCATTTGCGTTGCCAACTGAGTAAAGGAATACGCCGCCAAAAAAAAATTACAACGTTTTGCTGAAAGAAAGAATTTTTATACCGTAACTATTCGTTTTCTTTTAGATTAATTTCTACCCGCAAGGCCTTTAAACCACTCACCCCCTGCAATTCTTCCAATTCAAGATTTTCGAAACCAGGATTTAAAACATTTTTACTTTGCAAAAAGAAAATGTACTCCTGGTATTCCTGTGCTTCCTTTGGATTGGAATAAACCATAGCTATTTTGCCCGGTTGCGTTAATCGCTCATGCGTTTCTTTAATACACACTTTATCCAATCTTTTTTTCATTACTTCATACCGGATGTTGTAGGATCCTTCAACATCAAAACGTCTTTCATCTCTTCGAAAACTGATGGTGATCGGCTGGCTATGGATCAATAATAACTGCGTGGTCTGTAATGGAACAGCGAGTGAAGGTACCAGCTTGTAGGTGAGGCGGGCAATTTCAGCCATTGATCTTAATTGCCATAGGCGGATGTTTTTCAGATACAACAAATCAAACTCGTTGTTGGGACAAATTGACTGGCCGATATAAATATTGTATTCAACACCATCCGTTTTGTATTTTTCAAAATAATGCGGATAAGATTGTTGCAGGCTTTCTTCTTCTTTTTCCAGGTATTGAAGTACAACTTCGTTAATAGTAGTTAAGGTGCTTTCATATTCATTCCTGTACCGGTACAGGTAACTGTTATTATCGCTCACAATCTCAAAATATTTATCTGCAATATCCCGCACCTGATTACCTCCTTTCTGTAAGTGCTGAAAGACCGGTGTCACTTCGTTTTCAAAAAATTCATTGATCCGCACTTCATCCTCTGCCTGCATTGTATCTTTTTCTATAGTATCCCGAAAATTTTGATTTTTGAATTTTAGCTCCTCCAGTAGCGGCAACTTCATCAATGGTTGTAACTTATCCAAAACTTCATCGATGAGGTTGAGATGCGCTTTGAGATCCTTTTGAATGGTCATGCTACGCTGAACAGATGAATTGCGAATATCCACCGCGCCATATAAAGGATATACTCCTTCAAATTCTACGTTTTGTGTTTTTGCTATACTGCTGTTTTCATCCAATCCGTTCATATATTCCCAGGCGCTCCTGGCAAATTTCCATTCCACAGAAGGCTGCAAAGCAGTAAATTTTTCCTTGATAAGTCTTTCAATCTTCGTATTAAAGGCATCCTTGTTTTTTAAAAGCGCAAGCGATATCAAAGGCATAGCAGGTTCCAATCGTGCCATTACATCCGATGTAAGCTGGTTGGGTATTGGAGATGCAAGCTCCACAAGGCCTAAAAAGCCATCAATATTTCTTACAGGATAGATGAGGTAACTTCTCATTCCTTCCTCCCACAACTTTCTTAAAAATGGAGCGAATTTTGTAATCTGCTCATTTAAAATTGGAATGGGCATGGGTTCTGGCCGTTCACTCAAAAATTCGATACTCCCCCGGTATAATTGCATACTTTCCTCATCATTTGCCTTCCATGTTTTTCCCATCAGGCCATGTTGGGTACATTTTTCGTCCAGAACAAATTCACCATTGAGTTTTACATAAGGCATTAATCCTACTTCCACTTCATTCAATCCTACCAGGGCATGAATATTTTCTTTTATTTCGCTGATAATACTTGTATCACAGGTTTCCTGTCTTAATAAAATCTTTTTTACAGATTCCAGCGATTCTTGTAGGGTCACATCTTCTGCCACCCACACACCAAATCCTTCCGCAGAAAATAATTCAAGCGGCATTGTTTTCAACTGTTGATCGAGATCTAATATTCTGAAAGTATTCAGGCAAACAGCGCAGTTTTGAATGGGAGGCAATGCTCCTTTTAATTGCAAATCAATAAATCGTCTGTCATACCGGAGTTTATAATATTGTTTCATTCCTGTACCGGCATCTGTTATCGTATAAACCAGGTTTGTATTTGCATTTAATTTAATTCCATAAAATTTTTCAAGGGCATGCTCATAGATAAGTGCACTATGAATTTGTTTCAGGCGTTTTTCAGAGACATTTTCCGGCAAAATAAAATGCTCATCGTTCTTCACAAATAATTTTCTAAACAATGAAGAATCGCTGAAAATAGAAAATTGATACGGTAGAGCCAGCGTATATATATTTTTTTCAGATTCCGATATTAATGGGAAAAGGCTGGTGCCAAGCAGTTCAAGCAAATCGCTGTGATCGCTTAGCATGCTGCTATCAATGTCCGGACCAAGTAAGGCCGGCTCAGATTCAAATCGTTCCACAAGGTATTTATAGAATTTTCCTCTCGTGCCGGTGCTACTCACCGATCTGCTTTTCAAAAAATTTATGAAAGGGAGGAAGGAAATATGACTGTCAAAAACAAGATCCCTGGTTGAAGCATCTTGCTTTATTGTTAGCAATTGTATTGGCTTCGAAGATGGGATGGCGGGAGCGATATCTTCCATCATGAGCTTTGGTTTTAAAAGTTACAGCCAGATCAATGACCAGATAAAGTTAATATTAAAAAAGATTTAAAAATCCCGCGGTCCCCAAACTCACCCGTAATAATAATTTATGAAAACAGGTTTTTTCTATTATTATTTTTGCTTTATGAATGAAATAAACATAAGAGAAATACAACTTGCTGATAATGCAATCATAGCAGCTATCATCCGGAATACACTAAGTGAATTTGGCGCCAACCGGCCAGGCACTGTTTATTTTGATACAACTACAGATGCCTTGTTTGAGCTGTTTCAAAAAAAAGGTGCGGCTTATTTTGTGGCCACATTAAATAACAAGGTTGTTGGCGGAGCCGGCATTTATCCCACAGATGGCTTACCAGCAGATACCTGCGAATTGGTAAAAATGTATTTGTTACCTGAAGTAAGGAGTAAGGGATTGGGCAGAACGCTTATTGAGAAGAATCTAAATTTTGCAAAAGAAGCTGGCTATAAAAATGTGTACCTGGAAACCATGCCCGAATTAAACCAGGCATTAAAAGTATATGCCAGGTTCGGGTTTGATTACCTAAAGGGGCCGATGGGAAACAGCGGACATACGGGCTGTAGTTTATGGATGTTAAAAAACCTGGAAGTTTGACCGGCACCAGTTTAAACTTTCATGCATTGGATAAATATTGCTTGACGATAATATCTTTTTGATGTAATTATTTACTTCGCAATCTGTCTACCTGGTGACTTAAAAGGTATATCTGGAAACCTACGGTAAGTGCAAATCCTCCGTTGCCACTCGAATTCTTGACCTTGCTGTTTGCGTACCCCATCAGGCCATCTATAGAAACCTGGTCGCTTATAAAAATAGCAGCACCCCCGCCAAGGAAATAACTGGTAACATTGTTTGTAGAGGAAGGGAGGCCAATAATTTTTGTTTTTTGACTCAGGAAATTGAGATTACCATGCAAAATCGGTCTTACCCTGGCATTAGTAAAATAATATCTTGCAAAGGGTCCTATACCAAATGAAGTAACTTTTGCATCTCCATATTTAGAATAAATAAAACTGATATTTCCACCAAACGCCAGGTTGTTGATAATAAAAATACCGGCATCCGGTGTTAGTGCAATTTCAGTACTATTATCTGAGGTATTTAGCCGCAAACCTCCTCCAACCATCCAATCCCCTTTTTCTGTTTGGGCAAACGCAAAAATAAAACCTATGGATAAGGTTATAGTAAGTAGCAACTTTTTCATATACATTTAGTTTTTGGTGCTACAAATCTAATCAAACCAATGAAGGTTATAAAAATTCTTATACATATAAAACTATCAGATGCCTGCTACCTCATACACCGGACTAAATAAATAAACCCGGCCTGTTTTAACTTCAACGCACTTGTATCTTTTACGCAGTTTCTCACCTTTCTTAAATACCCTTCCGTCGCTTGTACTGAACAAATCATCAAGTGTCAATTCTTCCAATAACCGATGCTGGGTTCCCTTTTTATCATATTTTCGAAGTATACGCAACAAACCATCTTCAGCACAGGTGCTGGCTGCAGGATTATGTAATGACCTTATTAATTCAGTTTCTATATCCGGCGGAAAAATCTTTTGTTGTATAAATTGTTCCAGCATTTTACCATAGATCATCTTCCATTCTTTTCCATGAGCCAGGATATTGTTTCCATATTTTTCAAAACTTAATAAGTGAGCCAGTTCATGCAGTAGGGTGATCAGGAATGAATAGGGATTCAAATTTCCATTTACGCTTATCCTATGATTGGCGTGATGAGTGCTATGGCGATAGTCGCCCAAAATACTTTTTCTTTCTCTGGCGATTGTCAGGTGCACTTTATGCAGGCGCAGGTAGTTTAGTACGGCATCATAAGTACCGGGAGGCAAATAATCATTTAATTGAGCGATGGGAACTTCTTTTTTAGGCATTCTTTTTTTGCTTCAGTATCCTGAGAAGAGTATTTACTTCAAAAAAAGTATAAACAATATACAGTCCCATGCACAAAAAAAGAGCTGGTTTGTTTACATTCTTTTTAACGGTAATGATGTAAACAAACGCCGCAATAGCAACAGCAAAAAACTTGATGATAAATCCCCCGTACAATGCCCGGATAAAAACGTTGGGATTACTATGCTTCAGGCCCCGATAGGATAATAAAAAAGTAATCAGCGTAACAGCAAATAATAATACATTGCCTGCAATCAATACTTCCTGGTCAATATTTTTTTTCATCAGCCAGCCTCTTTCCACCAGGAAAAAAGCATTCAGTAAAATAAATATGAGGAAAATCGGGCGAAGAAGCTTCAAACTGCTTGAGTTCATCTTTGAGTCATTAATATTGAGAAGGTGTTTATTTTATTACCAGTTTGCCGCATTAATTTATAAAAAATGGCGGCCAGAGTGAGCAAAGGTAATATACAGGCAAATACTGGCAAGCTGTTGAGCCATTTGCCTGCCCTCAATCCAAAATAGACAGCAAAGCTTATGGCCAGCATCATTTGAGTGCCCAGTCCTGCATAGCGAAGTAAATCCTTATTATTGGAGAAGAGCTTCTTCTTCTTCTTCATCTACCTTAACTTTTTCGTTTGTTTTTACGGCCCCCATGTGGCATTGCCCGTTGAAGGTAGCAGAAGGTTCTACCTGAAGTTTTTCAGCGTATAAATTTCCGGTTACAGTAGAATCACCCCGCAATTGGAGCAGATCCTTGGCTTTTATATTGCCAGTCACCTTACCTATTATATCTGCCTGGTTGCCGGAGATGTCACCCTCCACTACCCCGTTGGCTCCAATAATAACTTTGGCAGAACTGTGGATATTGCCGATGACCGTACCATCAATCCGAAGGTCGCTGTTGCTGCTGATATCTCCCTTAAGTGTAGTGCCGGCACCTATTAATGTAGTGCCGTTTCCGTTAGTTGGTTTTTCCTGCGCCATGTCTGTTTTGTTTTTAGAGTTAAACATAGATACTTGATTTAATTCATGCAAGCCTGAGTTAATACGAATCGATACAGAAAATATTGAATGTTCTAAACTAATATTTTCTTTCAAGAAATACTACCCCCATTCTAATCATCTGAAAATTCATCTTTGGGCACCTGCAATTTTGTGGTATCCAATATAGTAGCTTCTCCACCATTTAATACTCTTTTTATATTGTCTATATAAATAGACTGATAATTAACCTGCGTTTCCAATGAATCTACCCGGTATTTCATATTCCTGTATTCCCGGCCAACTTTTAAGTCATCATATCCTGGAATATAATATTTCAGCGGGGTAAATACAATCAAAGCCACCGTCAGGCCAATTAATACAACAAAAATTGTGCTCAAACCAATATAAACGCTGAGACGTGAGAGTTTAAATGTAACCACTTCTTCATATGTGTCATCATTCATTACTACTAACCGGTAGCGGTTTCGCAATCGTTTCAGAGTAGAACCTGTTTCCGGATTTGTCATGCAGATATTTTATATAATGGCTAAGATATGAAATGAGGTTTGTTTTTGTTCTTTGTCTAAAGCATTCGTATGAAGTAAAAAAATTGTACAATTTTATACTAAATTATTTGAAATTCAGTTAATAAGAGGTTAGTTTGGGCCGCATCATGTCATTGACCAGATATATTACAATCATTGTTGCGTTTTTTCTTCTTAGTTGCCGGGTTGCTGTGCCAGCATTTGGTCAGTTAGGTATTGCCCTGGATGTGGAGAAACCAAAAGAATTTGAGAACAGGGTTTTGCGGTCTGAAAAATCAGATCAGAAAAAGTTTTCACTTCCTAAACGGTTTATTCAAAATACTATTACACATTATAATTATTTTTTCAACGCCAGTAATAAGCTGAATGAAGTGCTGGAAAGGGCCAAATCTTCCTTTACAGATGATTATTCGGATTTGATTCCATTTTATAATTATACGCTTGATGCAACTGCTGCTGACAGCATTGAATTAGATTCAATTGCAAATAAAGCAAGGACAGGTATTGTATTACACGACCTTAGGGGCGATTGGGTTGATAATCTTTATTTATTATGGGGCGCATCTTATTATTTAAAACAACAATTTGATTCTGCTCAACTGATGTTTCAGTTTATCAATTATGCTTTTGCTGAAAAAGAAAAAGATGGTTATTATAAAACGATTGGCAGTGCAATGGATGGCAATAGCGCATTAAGTATATCCACTAAGGAAAAAAATAGTTTACCGCGCAGGGTATTTTCCGAACCGCCAAGTCGTAACGATGCCTTTTTGTGGCAAATCAGAAATCATCTTGCCCGGGATCAATTTACCGAAGCTTCCGGATTAATACTGACATTGAAAAACGATCCGCTTTTTCCCGGCCGCCTTGCTAATGACCTGGAGGAAGTACAGGCCTATTCTTTTTATAAGCAGAAGATGTGGGATAGTGCGGCAACACACCTGGAGAATGCATTAAGTAATGCTACAAACAAAGGAGAAATGGCAAGATGGGAATACCTGCTTGCCCAGCTCTATGAAATCACATCTAAGACAGGCGAAGCAGAAACCTGGTATACAAAATCTATTGGCCATACTACAGACCCCATCATGGATATATATGCAAGGCTTGCATTAGTGAGGGTAAATAAGGATAGCAGTAAAAATTATATCGAAAAAAATATTGCTACATTGTTGAAAATGGCGCGGCGGGATAAGTACCAGGACTATCGTGATATTATTTACTACATGGCGGCGCAGATTGAACTGGAAAGAAATAATATAGATGGCGCCTTGCCTTTATTGTTAAAGAGTACCAAATACGCCAGTAATAATCCTTCGCAACGTAATAAGGCGTTCTTACAATTAGCAGAACTCTCATTTAAAAAGCGAAAGTACCGGCAATCATATAATTTTTACGACAGTCTTCAATTAGGCGATCCGATTATAAAAGATCCTGATGCCTTATTAGCCAGAAAGGACATTCTATCAAGGCTGGCAAATAATAGTGAAATAATAGAAAGGCAGGATAGTTTGCAACGGATAGCTGCTATGCCTGAAGATGAAAGAAAAAGTTATATAAAAAAATTAGTACGCCAGCTCCGGAAACAACAAGGGTTAAAGGATGAAGGCGCGGAAACCACGTTAAAGAAATTTCAATCAAGCGAGGAAACGTCTCCATCTCTTTTTGCTGATAATAATAAAAAAGGAGACTGGTATTTCTATAATAAAAATTCAAGGCAGAAAGGCCTGGCTGATTTTACATCTAAATGGGGCAAAAGGGTCAATACAGATGATTGGAGACGAAGCGATGTATTCAGTTCAGGAAGCGGCAGGTCGCGGTCGGATCAGCAACCAGATTTAATAAAAGGAACTATGCAAACTTCAGCTGGTGAAGAGGTAGAAATTACTTTTGAATCTCTCCTTGATAATATTCCTTTGACTCCTGAAATGGTTCGGCAATCTAATGACTCAATACAGGATGCCCAGTTCGGGCTGGGAATGATTTACATACAGCAACTCGAGGATTGCTCTTCAGGCACAGAAACAATGGAAGATCTGCGCAAACGCTTTCCGGAATTCATAAAAATGGATGAGGTTCTTTTCAACTTATTCTATTGTTATAACAAACAAGGAGAAACCGACCTGGCCAATGAAGTTAAGAAATCAATGGGTCAGCAGTTTGCAGATAGCAAGTTAACATCAATAGTTACAACGGGAAAAAGCCAGGATGCAGAAAATAAAGAACAGGAAGCCTCAGCTACCAGAACATACGAAAAAATTTACGATCTTTTTTTAGAAGGAAACTTTAGTGAAGCAATAACACATAAAAAATTAGCTGACAGTACGTATGGAGGCAATCATTGGACCCCCCAACTTCTTTATATTGAAGCCGTATATTATATTAAACAGCGGGAAGATAGTATGGCCGCAGTTGTTCTGAACAACATCACCATGAAATTTGAAAGAACTCCCATAGCCAATAAGGCAAGAACATTGTTAAATGTTTTAAACCGCCGTGAACAAATAGAAAACGAATTGCGTAATATGGTTATCAATACTCCTGAACCAGATACTACCACCAGGTACAGGCAAGTAGCTATTACACAGTCTCCCGTCAAAGATTCGGTGAGAGTGATTCCGGAACCCGTTGTTGTAAAAGCAAAACCTTTAACAGATTCCTTAAATAAACAACAGCCGGTAATCCCAGTTTCGGCCGCTCCCTCTTTTGGTTTTGATTCTGAAGCACCACATTATGTAATCATATTATTAACGAAAGTTGATCCCATTTTTGTGAACGAAGCAAAGAATGCGTTTTCCAGGTATAACCGCGATACCTATTATAATAAACAAATGCAGGCTGAATTGATCGAAATTGACACCGACAACCGCTTATTACTAATAAGCCCATTTAAAAATGCTGCAGATGCATTGGTATATATTGATCAAACCCGCCCCAAAACAGCCAGTGAAATTATTCCATGGCTCAAAGGAGGAAAATACAGCTATTCAATCATTACAGAAAAAAATCTTGAAATCCTGAAGAACAACAAGGATATCGATAAATACAAGCAATTTCTGGACAAGAATATTCCTGGGAAATTTTAGACCACATTTAATAAGGTTGTAAATATCAATTGGAACCGGGTAATATTTCTGTAGAATAACCTTGAAAACTCCAGGAATGCTCCTTTTGCTGAAAAAACGTTAATATAAAAAACAAATACTCTCTGCTATAAACAGGTCAGCTTTGTTTCCATTAATTTCGGTTTGTTTTTTGCTGAACATAATCATTAATATTTATGAAAACATCAGTCCGAATTTTCTGGCGCATTTTCTTCTTAGGTTTTGTTGCCCTGGTTGTATTGATAAGCATGGCCAGCCTGGGTGTGTTTGGCAATATGCCTTCTTTGCAGGAATTAGAAAATCCTTCTATTCAGCAAGCCTCTGATGTAATAGCTAATGATGGCACTCTGATGGGAAAATATTATACTGAAAGGGGTAATAGAAGCAATGTAAAATACAGGGACATCTCTTCCAATCTTACCAATGCATTAATCGCTACCGAGGACGAACGCTTTTATAACCATGCAGGAATTGATTTCAAATCCACCTTAAGAGCAGTTTTTTCACTCGGCAACCAGGGAGGCGGAAGCACCCTTACACAACAACTAGCTAAAGCCCTGCTTGACCAGGGAAGTAAAAATAAAGCATGGAGAGTGATAGAGAAATTGAAAGAATGGATCATTGCTGTAAAACTGGAAAGAAATTTTACAAAAGAAGAAATCATTACCCTGTACCTCAATGCCGTTCCGTTTGGCAATAATATTTATGGAATCAGGAATGCCTCAAGAACATTTTTTCAGAAAGAACCTGATCGCTTGAATATAGAAGAAGCCGCATTATTAATAGGAATGTTAAAAGGCAACAGTATTTATAATCCTGTTCGTAACCCCAAAGCAGCCCTGGACCGCCGCAATGTAGTGATTGGTCAAATGGAAGTAAATGGAAAGATCAATAGCGCCGAGGCAAAGAAGCTAAAGGCGTTACCTATTGACATGACGCATTATAAAAAATTAGATGAAAACACTGGTTATGCACCATATTTTCGGGAGGTTTTAAAAGAAGAGGTGCGAGAAGTTCTGAAAGGCCTGGAAAAACCAAATGGTGGAAAATATGATATTTACCAGGATGGCTTAAAGATTTTTACTACTATTAATCCCCGCATGCAGGAATATGCAGAAGAAGCTGCCGCTTCTCAATTACCCGTTCTGCAAAAAGCTTTAAATGCGCAGTCAAAAATAAAAAATGGCTCCGTTTGGAAGGGTCATGAAAATGTGCTGCAGGCAGAAATGAAAAAAAGTGACCGCTGGAAATACCTGGCCGATGACGGGCTTTCTGATAAAGAAATAAAAGCCAGTTTTTTTAAAAAGGTTCCCATGAAGATTTTTGCATGGAATAGTAAGCGGGAAAAGGATACAGTAATGAGTCCATACGATTCTATCAAATATCACCGGCAAATGGTGCAAACTGCTTTTATGGTAATGGACCCTACAACAGGTGAAGTGCGTGCCTGGGTGGGTGGTATCAACTTTAAAACTTTCAAATTTGATCATGCAAACCTGAAAACAAAAAGGCAGGTTGGATCCACTATCAAACCTTTGCTTTATACCCAGGCTATGGAAGAAAGAGGTTTTACTCCCGAAACCCAGGTGGTAGATCAGCAGCAGGATTTTGGTAATAATCAATTAGTGCCTGCTACAAGTAAAACTTGCAGCGGAAGAACGATGACGATGGCTTCAGCCCTCGCCTGGTCAAAGAATTGCGCTACCGCCTACATTATGAAACAGGTTGGAGCCAGGCAGTTTGCCGACTTTCTGGCCCGTCTCAATATTCCTACCAAAGTAGAAGCGTATCCGTCTATTGCCCTAGGGGCAGTCGATCTTTCGCTTTTTGAAATGCTTTGGGGCTATTCCATATTTGCCGGCAGGGGATTTTCTACCAAACCTTATTTTATTAGCCGCATTGAAGATAGAAACGGTAACGTGATCAAGCGTTTTGATTATAGTGTAAACCGTAAGGAAGTGATCAGCGAAGTGACCGCCTATAGAATGGCCCGTATGATGCAGGGCACGGTTGATGCTGGTACAGCCAGTGGCTTGAGAGCCCGACTGGGAGCTTCAGAAATGGCAGGCAAAACCGGTACAACCAATGACAACGCTGATGCATGGTATATGGGATATACCCCCCAACTTTTGGGAGGTGTTTGGATCGGTTGTGACGATCGCTTTATACGTAATGAAAGTGCAGGGGGTTTTGGCGGAGCAGCAGCCAGGCCAATCTGGGAAGCTTTCTTTAAAAAAGTTTATGCTGACAAAACGCTGGGGATTGACAGGGACGCAAAATTTGTACAGCCTGCCGACTATGATAACCTTATTAACAGTGCTGATTTTATACCTACTGAATCTGATCCAAATCCTGAAGCTGAGGGAGAAGACCAGGGAGTTGGAACTGCGGATGATTATAATTATATCGGGCCGGAATCAAAACCCGTAGTGGATGATGATGATGTAAAGGGATCAACAAAGGATACCTCAGATAATCAGCCCTCCAACAAAAAAAAGACGGAAGGAAAACCAATAGGTTCCCCTGCTGAAGCACCTTCAAAGAAAAAAGGAATATTTAAAAAAATATTTGGAAAGAAGGAAAATTAACGTGTGTCTGCATAAAGAACCGGCTTTTTTAATTAATAAGAAATTAGACAAGCTTATTCCTTTACCCAAAATTTTAAAAGGTTCGCAACTTCATTTCCTCCTTCAAGATATGCCGGCGGCAATATCTCATCTCTGCCGTGGAAGGTAGCCAACCGTGTACCTCCAGGTTTATTTTCAAGTTGTTTGTACAAATAATGAGTATAGTCATTATATAGTTTTATTGAATAGGTGACGGCATCATCGATTTTCTCTGTGTGGGCCAGGTTTTCATAAAATGAATTATAAAAATAAAAATGATCGTAATTCTGAAAATCAATTTCCAAAAAATTACCGTGAATAAAACTTACGTTTTTTAATCCCAGTACCCGGCGGGCTGCTTCTGCATATTCCACCAGGTCTTTTCGTTGTTCTATTCCCACAAAAAAAACATCGGGTTTATAATAGGCTGCAGCCAGGCAAAATTTTCCAATACCGCTGCCAATATCCAAAATGCGGGTTTTACTTTCTACGGCAAGAAAGTCTGCTGCTTTCCTGGCTACCAATAATGGGGTCCAGTGATTTCTTGCCAGGGAATGCAGCCGGGCGGGATACAAAAGATGAAAATGGTTTTCAGAACTAAACCATTCCTTATTCTCCGGAGATTTAGAGTCATTCATACCCTGCTATAAATTTCATGCTGCAAACTTATCAGATTATCACTAACTTTCCATCCAACCTGCGGACATAAGGAATTTCCTCATTATTTCATTATTTTCTGTTTCTTTGTTTCATTAAATCAAGCCAATATGAGAGACATTATTATACCTATTGATTTTTCTGAGACCTCTTTAAATGCAGCACGTTATGGAGCTGCCATGCTAAGTAATAAAGAAAATGTGCGAGTTATTTTGTACAATATGTTTAAGGAAGAAGATGAGGCTTCAACAGCTGAACAATATCTTCTCAGCCTGAAGGCAGAATTGGAACAAAAAGGTGTATCCAATATAGAAACAGTAAAAGAATTTGGATCAGATCTGATAGATAACCTGAGCAGACTTGCCTATCAGAAAACTGCGGAACTGATCATTATGGGTATTACGGAAAAAGATGAGTGGCGGCAATTCCTGGTGGGCAGTAATTCTATAAAAATGGCCGATGCGAATATCTGCCCGGTCATGATCATTCCACCTACAGCAAGATATAATGGCATTACCAATGTAAGCCTGGCATCCGACTTTAAGAATGTAGAAGAAACTACGCCTATTGGGGCTATCAAACCCATATTGGACATGTTCACAGTCAATATACATATTGTCAACATAGATAATCAACATTATGTATCATTGACGGCTGATTATCTATCAGAAAGAGCGAAGATGGAGGCCATGTTTTCAGATTACAATCCGGAATTTTATTTTATCGGCATGAATGATTTTTATGAAGCCATTGAACAATTCTCGATAGACAAGAATATAGACCTGCTCATCATCATTCCAAGGAATCATACATTTATGAATAGTTTGCTGAGCAGCAGCCATACAAAAAAACTGGCCTTTAATACAACAGTTCCGTTATTAGCAGTACACCAGTAAAGGTTTTTTTTAATACAATTTAACCTTGTTACCGGATAATATCATTGGTAAGACTTATTACCAATAGTACTTATCATCCGGTAACCGATAACCTTATCTTTAAAAAATATGGCAAAGGCTAGCAATAAAATTACCGTTACATCAGAAGTAGGCACTCTCCGGCGATTATTGGTACATAGCCCCGACAGCGGGTTGGGAAAGGTAGTGCCTTCTAAAGCCCAGGATTGGTTATTTGAAGATATTGTTCACCTGGAAACCATCAGGAGAAAGGAATATGATTATTACACCAAACTCCTCCTCTACTTCCTGGATCCTGAAAAGATAAAAGGCCGCCTGGCAGAATGGGATGATAGCAAAAACAATTTTAAATTTTACAAACCTGATCATGAAGATTTTTTTAAATCTGATAAAGTAGTCGAATTACAATGGCTGCTGGCTGAGATATTAGAGGATCACGAAATAAAATTAAAATTAGTAGCCTCCGTTTGTGCTATTGAAAATTGCTCATATGAACTCCAGGATGAACTGGCGGCATTGAATGGGAAACAGCTGGCAAAAGTATTTATCAGCGGCACAACCGATGAAAAGGAAATGCTTTTTCCCCCCATTCCTAATTTCATATTTACCCGCGACATAGGAATAGTAATTAATGATCACATCCTGCTCAACAAACCCGCAAAAAAAGCAAGAACCAGGGAAGCGTTGTTGGTTAAATACATTTTTTATTGTCATCCGCTTTTCGCTGATTACCGGAAAAATATTATTGAGCTTCCCGACACCTCACACCATTTCCTGCTACCCCGCGATGGAGATGAAAAAAAAGTAACATTGGAAGGAGGAGATATAATGGTTGTTACCAAAGACCATTTACTGGTTGGTATAAGCGAAAGAACAACCATGGAAGCAGCTCATCAATGCATTAAAGTTTTATTTGAAAAAAATATAGTTAAGAAGATCACCGTGATCAAAATTCCTAAAAAACGAGACTATATGCACATTGATACTGTTTTTACACAAATCAAAAGAAATGTTTGGGTTTTACTTGGCGCCTTTTCAAAAAAGTCAATAAAAATGGAAGGTGCAGACCCTGTGCAGCGGGTATTAGAGGGATCGAAAAAAGAAGATAAAATAAAAATAACGCAGTTCAGAAAGAAAGATCCATCGCAACCCGAATACTTTGATAACCTGGAAGAATTATTAGCAGATATCAGTAAAAACGACCTGGAATCAGATGAAAAAGTTCAATTTATTTACTCCGGAAATAATGAATTTCCATATGATGCCCGGGAACAATGGACAGACTCCTGCAACCTGCTGGCATTGAAGGAAGGCGTGGTGCTTGGTTACGATCGGAATGATAAAACAGTAGAAGCTTTTAAGGAAGCAGGCTTTACCATCATTCATGTTCAAGATATATTGAAGCAGCTGGAGAATGGCGAAATAAAAGTAAAGGATATTGAAAATACGATGATCACGATGCCTTCAGCAGAATTGTCAAGGGCCAGGGGAGGATTTCATTGCATGAGCATGCCGCTATTAAGGGATGATGTTTAATGAATCAGTAATTCAGGAATTAAGAAAATGCATGTGATACTTCATTTTGATGAAGATTATTAAAATAAGCTATTGATCATATTTTAAATTCAGCTTTTCCATGTCTCAAACTACTTCACATCTGTTAATGATAAAACCAATTCATTTTGGTTTTAACACTGAAACGGCGGTGAATAATGCTTTCCAAATTGAAAATGCTGATAAAAATGTTCAGGCAAAGGCATTAAAAGAATTCAATGACTTTGTAATGTTACTTCAAAACTATGGCGTAGATGTTACCGTAATAGATGACACGGCCATTCCCTACACCCCGGATTCTATTTTCCCAAACAACTGGGTCTCTTTTCACCAGGATGGAACCTTGCTGCTCTATCCCATGTATGCAGAAAACAGGAGAGCAGAAAGAAAAGAACATGTGTTAAGAAAGATCGCTGAAAAATTTGCAGTTCGCAGGCAGATTGACTTGAGCACTTATGAAGAACAAAATTTATTCCTGGAAGGCACCGGGAGCATGGTGCTTGACCGTGAAAACAGTATAGCTTATGCCTGTCTTTCACCCAGGACACACGAAAGGTTATTGGCGGAATTTTGCCAGAAAATGAATTATACTCCTGTATTATTTAATGCGTCAGACGGCAATGGAAAGGCGATATACCACACAAATGTATTAATGTGCGTGGCTGACCGGTATGCCGTTATCTGTCTTGAAAGCATCACCACACCTGCTCAAAAAGAATTAGTAATAAAAACGATAAGTAACACCAATAAGGTGATAGTAGCCATTACCCTTAATCAAATGAATCATTTTGCCGGCAATATGCTGCAAGTTGAAAATGATAAAGGAGAAAAATTACTTGTTATGTCAAGCCAGGCATATGAGGCATTAACAAAGGAACAAATACATCAGTTAAACAAGTATAACCGGATCATACATTCACCCCTGCCTACTATAGAAACAAATGGTGGAGGCAGTGCCAGGTGCATGATGGCGGAAATACATTTACCTGTAAACTAATAATTTCTTGTTCGCTTTTAAATGAAAATAAAACAAACTCTTCTTAGTTTTTTGATTGTCGCTTTAGGTACAACAGCAGTTGGCCAGGCAACCCATACAGACTCACTGAACAGTTATATGGATTCCCTGGATCAATATATATACAACTATGTTAACAACCATGAAGTGATAAAAGGTGATGACACACAATACTTCCGCTTTTTTCCAATTGACGAAAAATACCGGGTGTCAGCCAGGTTTAAAAAAACCAATAATAGTAAATGGTTCAGCATGGAAACGTCCGGAACAATAAGGAAAACGTTCAGAATATTCGGCTCTTTACATTTCAGCATTAATGATACGGCTGTTGCTTTAAATATTTACCAGTCACAAAACCTGATGAATATGGATGAATATAAAGATCAGGTCTTCTTACCCTTTTCTGATCTCACCTCCGGCGAAGAAACTTACGTATCAGGAAGATATATTGACCTGGTAATCTCCGACATTAATGAGGACAAAGTACTGATTGACTTTAATAAGGCCTATAATCCTTATTGTGCCTATGTCAGCGGAAAATATAATTGCCCCATTCCACCCTTCGAGAATCAATTAAATGTAGCTATACCAGCCGGTGAAAAAAATTTTGAAAAAGATCATTAATCCATTCAGGAAAAAGTGTTTCTCAACCCTTCTTCAAATGAAACAGGCTGGTAGCCCAATTCTGAAAAAGCCTTCTTAATATCAAGACCCGTTTTTTCAGGTCTTTTTGCCGGCTGTATGAGGTCAGAAGAGGTTATTCTCTTTATCCTGTTTTTATCCAAACCAAGGAAATCGGCAGTTTGACAAGCCATTTCATAGGGCGATAAAATATCTTTACCGCAAATATTATAAACTCCGATTGCTCTTTTTTTAATTACCAGTACAATACCTGCCACAAGATCTTCAACATAAGTGGGCGTTCGAAGTTGATCATCAAAGACACTATACTCCTCTCCATTTTCAAGTTTTTCTTTAACAACAGTCAGGAGATTTGAACGGCTTAAGACGGGCTTACCATATACCATCACCGTTCGTATAATAGCCCAATCATGATCGTACTCTATCACCGCTTCTTCAGCATCAAGTTTGGTTTTGCCATAATAATTTACAGGGTCGGGCACATCTTCTTCCTTGTACATACCTTTTATCCCGTTAAATATAAAATCAGTAGAGACAAAAAGGAAAAAACTTTTTTGTTCCGTTGCATTAGTAAGCAGCGTAAAGGTACCTTCTACATTTATCAAAAAAGCTTTCCATTGGTTTTGTTCACATTCATCGGGCTTGCTCATTGCACCGGCATGTATCACTATCTCCGGTTTGAATTTTTCAAACACATCATGAACAGCAAAAGGATCCGTAAAATCCATGGGTAAGTAAATAAAATTACTGTACATCGGAAAAGAGTTCCGGCATTCTCCCTTGCCGGTAGCAATAACAAAATAATCTAATTCGAGTAATCGGCGTATAAGATAAAAACCCAAAAATCCATTTGCGCCTGTAATTAATATTTTCACAATTGAAGTATTCGGTTTTATTGAAAAAAATAAATAAAAATAAGACACTAAAAAAATTCCTTCTTCAAATTAATATAACAAATGATATGCGATTTCGGAATATTCAATACTAGGTGTCACATTATATGTCATTAATCGTCCCGGCGTTTCAATTCAACTATCTTCACCTGATTTTTTTCCGGGTGATACAAAATCCGGAAATCAGATTTCACACACTAACACCTATTCGTATAAATATCATTATGAATGTGTATTCTAAATTGACAATGCAAACAAAACCTTACTTTTGGTGCGCTTTTGAAGGAATTTTTTTACTCATTTCTTCTCCTATAAGTACCTAATTAATTTTAAAACAGTTATTAAAAAATATAATGACAAAAAAAGTCACAAAAATCGGAGTTCTTACATCAGGAGGCGATTCACCAGGGATGAATGCTGCCATCAGGGCGGTTGTACGTACAGGCATCCATCATGGACTTGAAGTATTTGGCATTATGCGTGGGTACCAGGGAATGCTTGAAGACGACATATTCAAAATGGAATCAAGATCAGTAGCTAATATAATACAGCGGGGAGGTACAATTTTAAAAACGGCCCGTTGCAAGGAATTTATGGAGCCCGAGGGTCGTAAACTTGCTTATGAAAATTTGCACAAAAGAGGAATTGACGGGCTGGTTATTATTGGTGGCGACGGCAGCTTCCGGGGAGCGCAAATATTCAGTAATGAATTTGATATACCCTGTGTTGGTTTGCCTGGCACTATTGATAAGGATATGGCTGGCACAGATGTTACTATTGGTTTTGACACCGCTGTAAACACAGCTATCAGCGCTATTGACAAAATACGGGACACCATGGATGCACATGATCGTCTTTTCATTGTAGAAGTGATGGGGCGGGATGCCGGATATATTGCATTGCATAGCGGCATTGCTACCGGAGCAGAAAACATACTTATTCCCGAAACTAAAACTGATATAGAGTCCATCATAGCTTCGCTTACCGAAAAAGAAAAAAGAAAAAAATTAGTAAACCTTATTGTGGTGGCTGAAGGTTATGATGGTGCCGGTGGTGCCAGTGGCCTTGCTGAAATTATTAAAAAAAGATTGCCATCTGCCGATGTAAGGATTTGTGTGCTGGGCCACATTCAAAGAGGTGGCTCCCCAACTTGTGATGACAGGCTGGTTGCAAGTCACATGGGATATTATGCGGTAGAAAGTTTGCTGGTTGGTCGAAAGAATGTAATGGTTGGCGTTATTAATAATAAAATCCACTATACACCCCTGGATAAAGCAGTGAAGGAAAAACAGAAGATCGGGCAGGAATGGATGAAGATCGTTAAGATACTGGCGACTTAATTTAAATTCCCGGCTTTCTTTGCTTATGTTATAAAGTAAGTAAGAAAATCTGTTTCTTTTAACAGGCATCCGTTACCTTTCAGGTAATTTATTAATAACTTTTAATGATAAATACAAACATGGCCAAAACCGCAGAAAAATATTTTCATTCAGATATGGACAGAGATGCCGGCAGGATGCATACAAATCATAAAACAAAGATCGTAGCTACGGTGGGACCTGCTTGTGATACCTATGAGAAATTGCTGGAACTGGTAAAAGCTGGTGTCAATGTTTTTCGCTTAAATTTCTCACATGGCTCCCATGAAAATAAATTAAATATTATCCAGCTTATCCGCAAAATAAATGACACCCAGCCGTACAATATCGCTATCCTGGGAGATCTGCAGGGACCGAAACTTCGCGTTGGAGAAATGGAAAACGGCGCTTTAAAAATTGATGCCGGCGACATTCTCACCTTCACTTCCAAGGAAAAAGTAGTTGGAAATAAGGAGAGGATTTATATTTCCTACCCTAACCTGCATAACGATGTAAATGTTGGAGAAAAAATATTAATTGATGATGGGAAACTGGAAGTGGTAGTGGAAGAAATTACCGCCTCAGGCGACGTAAAAGTAAAAGTAACCTACGGAGGTATGCTTCTTCCAAAAAAAGGAGTAAACCTTCCGGATACCGCCATTTCTTTACCCTCCATGACTGAAAAGGACATGGTAGATTTTGAATTCATTATCGAGCATGAACTGGACTGGATGGCATTATCATTTGTACGCAAAGCAGAGGATATCATTAACCTCAAGAAAATGGTAATGCAAAGGCAGAGCCCGGTAAAAGTGATGGCAAAAATTGAAATGCCATCAGCCCTGGCTGATCTGCGCAATATCATTCTGGAATCAGATGGTGTGATGGTAGCCCGGGGTGACCTGGGTGTGGAGTTGCCGGTTGAAAAAGTTCCCATGGCGCAGCGGGATATTATCCGTAAATGTATTCACCGGGGAAAACCGGTTATTGTGGCTACACAGATGATGGAAAGTATGATTGACAGGGTAAAGCCCAACCGGAGTGAAATTACAGATGTTGCCAATGCCGTACTTGAAGGAGCAGACGCCGTAATGCTTAGTGGGGAAACAGCCACAGGCCAGCATCCTACTTTGGTGGTTCAAACCATGCGGAGAATTATCATGGAAGTAGAACGCACTGAATACCGGTATGACCGGGAACAGGACCTGACGCCACTTGCTCACTCTCCTTCCTTTCTGAGTGATGCGATATGTTATAATGCATGTAAGATCGCAAGTGATATTTCGGCAAACGCCATCATTGGGATGACACAAAGCGGATATACAGGTTGGATGCTTAGCAGTTATAGGCCAAAATCGCCTTTGTATATTTTTACAAAAAAACGTTCCCTGGTAAACCAATTAAGTTTAAGCTGGGGTGTAAGAGCATTTTATTATGATGAGGAAGATAGCCTGGATGAAATTTTCTATGATCAGATTGTTGTTTTAAAAGAACGTGGTTTTTTAAAACCAGGCGAAATAGTTGTAAGCACGGGAAGCACACCCATTCACTTGCATTTACCTACCAACGTTCTAAAGATTACAAAAGTGGAATAAGTAAAAGAAAAATAGCTGACAAGCCCGGCCAACCAGAGGATTATTGATCATTACTGTCAGCTATCAATTGCTCATAATAAATTTATCTCCACAGCACCAGAATGATAGCCGCTACCAAATGGCCGGCCAGGTGATAACCACAATCAATATAATATAAAGCGGCCGGCCTGCTTTCATATATAAAAGAGATAGAAACAGCTGTTGTTGCAAAACATATCCCGGTAATAATGCCGAGCTTGAATGCGGATGGAAGAACCGATAGATCAAGCCTGGTAACAAGCATTGCAATCCCTGCGCAGGTAATCAGTATCAATACAAATGTTCCAATCATCATTTTTGCCATGCCCTTGCTCTTATCGGGGTTGCTCCTGTTTTCCGCACTTTTTAAAAACGTCCTTTGAAAGCATTGATTTTACTGTGTTTGGTTTTTAAAATGGGTGTCCCAATGTTAAATTTGGGGATGTTTTTGAGAAAAAAGAAAAATAGATCTGGGAGC
>JBPPMM010000163.1:0-7385 GCA_051306075.1 Chitinophagaceae bacterium | reverse complement strand
TTTGATTTTTAAATTTTTTCGTTGGATGTTCATCCTGCATCCTGCAGCAGTTTATAGTATGGATATTTTTTTTTATTTTAAAATGTCGGTCATCCCGTGAAGATTCAATTGGAACTTTTCCAATCTATTCCAAAAGCAAAAACAGTAAACTCTTTCAATTCCATATTTTTTACCCAAACAAAACCATATTCTCCAGCTTCTAATTGTTCTGGAAGTTGGATTAAATAATTGTCCCTGGTGATCATTTTTACGCTGAAGTTGATCAGTTTGCCTTTGCCGTCCTCTTTATCTGATAACATTCCTTCTTTTGAATTGATCGTTACTTCTCTTTTTTCATCAGCTGCAACAAACTTGTATAACCTGATATAGGAAGTGAGATCAATTTCATCCCCACTGGTTTTGATCATAAAGTCAATATTATTTTTTGCTGTAAACCTTGCTTTGGATGAGGGATCCACCATACTAAGAGATTGTTTAGCCCCTTTCAACCCAAGCGTTTTCTTTTTGGTTATCATCAGGGCATTCGCATTTTCCAGTTTAATAAGCTTGTTGCCATCCTTGTCAAAGAAATAGGGTTGATTGATGAATTCCGGTGTGGGTAAAACTATTTCTTTTACAACTACGGGTATTGCAACGGGTTTGGGTGCCGGCTTTTTGGCAAGTTTAGGTTGATGCTTTACAATAATGGTATCATGTGTTTTCCCTTTTTTTACAACCTTATTCTGTGCTTGCACGCCTGAATAGGAGAACATAAAGAAAATTGCTGGTAGTGTCGTAAAAAATAACTTCTTTTTCATCAGTATTATTTTAAACAATTAAACTTACCGCATTGCAGGTTTCTGAACAATAGAACAAAAGTTAGTTTTCAACCGGGGAATTTTGTAAACTAAAAGTAACGTATCGGTTTATCTTGGGTATCACCCGAAACAGTGATATTGCCGGAACCCTATAAAATCACCTCGGAGAGCCTAGCTCGATTATTCGGGGTGAGGTAATTCACTCTTCTTTTATTTTTTTCACCCATATTTTATAATAGATCTCCTTGACTCCTTTTGGACTTTCCAGGATAATTTGTTCTTCATCTTTAGCAACAAACTTTATATACTGCGGGATAGCAGGCTTGCCCATAAACATCAACATAGCCATATTCGACAGATCTATAGTGGCTGTAACAGTTTCCTTAACACCAGGTGGTGGC
The DNA here is from genome assembly GCA_051306075.1 of Chitinophagaceae bacterium. Taxonomy (GTDB): domain Bacteria; phylum Bacteroidota; class Bacteroidia; order Chitinophagales; family Chitinophagaceae; genus Terrimonas_B. The sequence continues at coordinate 6,187 of JBPPMM010000163.1, read as the reverse complement.
GGGCAGGTTTGCTTATACCTTGTAAGTTCTATCGGGTATTGTGCAAACCAGATTTCCACAATCGGATAGGGCTGGCCCGGCGGGTTCGCCGGGGTTATTTTTATCTGCCTTGTGCCGGCAACATGTAATATCCCGGTGCAGGTGTTAGGATTTAAAATAGTTTTTGCATAACAGTTATTTGTAAATACTTCCAGATGGTTTTTAATGTTTATAACGGCCGGCTTATTTTTTTCTAATGAAATAATAAAACTGCCTTCATCCCTGTAGGTTATATCACCTGTCCATGCATTTGGAGAACCACCAGTTATGGCAGCCACCATTTTTACTTCGTAGGCTTCATCATAAATAGTGATGTGGCTTACTAATCTTGATACGCCATATCTATTTAGAAATGAAGTTGAAAACTGCTGTTCAGCTGTAACGGCTACAGGATTTGGTGCAGGAATTTGTGCCGGGGCCTGAAAAATAGCTGAACCCCTATGCGAAGCAGAGATTATACCAATAGAACTATTGCCATTGGGAATTCCGTTTACGCTCCATTTCATGTCAGGATATTCAATTATCAAGGGTACTAACTCCGCATCTTCATCCGTATCATCTGTAAATGCACCAACTATTTGTAACCTCCTGCTTCCATTCACTTTTACTCTTGCTGAAGCTGGGTCAATTTTAGCTCTCGAAAAATTTACATAAGAACTAAAGTGTCGGATCGCCGCTTTAAGTGTTTTAGCAACTGTGTCGACTACCGCTTTATTCAGCGACGACCAAAGCCCTTTATCATCCTGCATGGCAATGCCCAACAGCTGAGCTGAATTGCCTTCTGTTTCATTTTCGGTATAATTAAAAATAATTTGTACAGGCTGCTGAAAATTAATACCGGATGGCTCCATCCTGTAGGCTTTGCCATTTCCATTAGGAGCAAGATTAATAGTAGGTTGTATGCTGATTGTTGTTTTTTTTGAAAGGGCACCTTCGGGGAATATCAAACTTACTTTACCATCGGATGAGGTAATGCCTCCCCCCTCTTTACCGATTTTCATTTCTGATTTTTCTCCATCAGGTTTTCCGATTGCTGTAATGGCGGGTTTAGCAGTGGTATCATCATCAGGTATATCCTGTGCTGATGCAGTCAGTGCAACAAACAAAAAGGTAAAAGCAATTATTTTTTTCATACTATTTTTTAAAATTAGTGGCGTATCATCAGGTCCTTCCTTAAGCTTTGTTCGGATAGTAACCGGGCTTATTTACATTTTTCATGCTCTGCTCCCAGGAAAGCAACAAATATTTTCTTCCATCAGGTAAAGTGTTTTGGCTTTATTTTTAATCGGATGTTTAACTGATTAAACTAGTAATCTCAATTTTAATTTTCAAACTCAACCTATCAATTATATGGTTCGGTAACAATAGAACAAAAGTTAGTCTCTTTAAAAGTTTGGGAAAGTCAAAATAAAAATTTGTAATCCGGGTTTTTGAAAGAGGCAACTTACTTTTTACCAAAAGCCTTATTGAGTGCTTCTGTCCTGTTTTGCACATGCAATTTTTCATATATTTTATGAATGTGCTGGCGAACCGTATTGGTAGCAATGAAAAGCTGGTCAGCAATTTCCTTATATAATAACCCTTTGGAAAGTAGAAGAAGAATTTCATTTTCCCGGTTGGACAAAGTTTCTACAGGTCCATTATTTTTTTCTTGTTCCCGAAAAACTGAAACTAATTTTCGGGCAATATTGGAACTCATCGGGCTGCCACCATTGTACAATTCTTTCAACGATTCGATCAATTGAACCAGCCCGGTATTTTTTAAAAGATATCCGGAGGCACCCGCTTTCAATGCGTCAAATACTTTTTCATCATTTTCATATACAGTAAACATCATAAACTGTGTGTGGGGAACTTTGCTTTTTACCTGCCGGATGCATTCTATGCCATTCATACCGGGCAGGTTGATGTCCATTATCACTATATCTGGTTTAAGTTTTGGAATATCATGCAATGCTTCCTCCGCTGTATTAAAAGTATCCAGTACTTTAAAGCCTTCGCTCAGGGCAAGAAAACTTTTTAATCCATTTCTTACTTCATCCAGGTCCTCTACAATGGTTATGGATATACTCATATTTAGCTCAATATAATTGAACAATTATTTAGAATCAATAGAACGAAAGTTTACAAACTAGGGCAAGGGTGCTGTAAGTAAAATGGCAGTTCCGGGTGTGATGGTAATCTTAAAAGAACCTTGTATTTCATTCATCCGCTTTTCCATATTTCCAATTCCATTACTAAAAGGCCTGACATTTTTTTTGTCGAACCCGATTCCATCATCTCTAATTAAAATGTCCAGTTGATCGTCTGCTGTGATATCTATATTTACATTTTCAGCCCTGGCATGTTTTACAATATTGTGCAATGCTTCCTTTACGGATAAAAAGATGTTGCGGCGGAATTCTCCGCTTACAAAAAGATCGGGGATCGGCTCCTGTATGTTTATTTTACAAGTAATTCCATTTTGTATTAGGTAGTCTGCAGCATAGGCCCGGGTATAGGACAGCAGATCGCTAAGCGAATCATTTTTTTCATTCAGGGCCCATACTATTTCTCCCATTTTGTCAATCATATCATGAGAGTATTCTCTGATTTTTGAAATTTCCTCTTCGATGGGCAGCTGCTGTTGTTTTTTAATACCGATTGTTTCACTTAAAAAATTAATTCTTGATAAGCCGGCACCGAGGTCGTCGTGCATATCCGTTGCAATTCTTGTTCTTTCTTTTTCAATGGCTTGCTGTTTTTCAAATTCCAGACGGTGCATCCTGATCCTTCTTTGCAAATACCATTTTATTATCAGCCATGACAGTATCAGAATTACAAACAGTACTGCTATTTTAAATATGTTGGTTTGCCAGAATGCTTTACTAATTTCTATCTTTAAATTCTTTTCGTATGGGCTTACCATGCCGTTTGGGTCTATCGCACGGATTTGGAAGATATACTGCCCGGGAGGTATTTTGCTATACCGGGTAGACCTGGAATGTCCTCCCCTGATCCATTGAGGATCGTAACCATGTAAAATATATTCGAAAGTACATTCGTCTGCATTTTGAAATGCGATGGGTGCAAATTCAAATGAAAAAGTATTTTGACGGTGAGATAAGGTAATTGTATTTTGTTCACCGGGATTTGGATATGATCCCTGTACCGAATCGTTAATAAAAATATTGGTGATAGTAACAATCGGAGAATGAATTTTATCCCGGAGCTTTTCAGGGAAAAAAGATACCATTCCATTTGTGGTGCCGGCAATGCAGAGACCTTCAAAATAATAAAGGGCAGACAAATTAAATTCATTAGCGGGTAATCCGTCTTCGGTTGTAAATGTTCTTGCCCTTTTTGTCTTTTCATCAAAACAAAAAAGACCTTTTTCCCCAAATAGCCATAGTTTATTATCTGTTTTTAGGATGCAACTGATACTTAAAAAAGGAGGAGGTGTTTCGAGATTTACTTTACTTAAACTGTTATCATTTCTGCTCAGCCTGTATAAGCCGAAATTGGTAGCCAGCAAAATGGAATTGGATTCGGGTTCGTTATAAAACCAGGAAACCTGGGGCAAAAAATGAAAAGTATGAATAAGCCGGTAGGGGGATTGCTCTTTTGATCTCTTTAATATATACAATTGATCTCCTCCATCTTTTACATAAATGGTACCCAGTTCATCCTGGTGAAGGGAAGCAAAATGGATATTGGATTTTTTGTTGAGTTCTGAAAAGGGCTGAATAACATATTTACCATGTATGGATTCAATACGGTACAGGCCACTGAAAGTGGAAAAAAGAAAGGATTGATCCCTGAGGCGTATGATATCCTGCACCCAGTTGCTTCCAAAGAGATCATCTGAAAAAAAGGCATATTTCAATTTTTGAATTCGGTTACTGGCAAGATCATATTGAAATAGTCCTTGCTGACCAATGCACAGGGCATGCTGTTTACCGTTAAATAATAATTTATCGAACCTGCCGTAAAAATTTTTTCCATTTTCGGGTATAGGCTCGCGGTGTTCAAGTATATGCCTTTCATTATCTAATTTCCATAACCCACTTTCATTATTTATGATACACCATAAATTATTAGCCTTGTCATAGCCTATCCAGCGAACATTGTTATTGCCGTTCCATTTTTCTAGGTCGTAGCGGGAAAGGCTTTTTTGGAAATAATTTTTTTCTACATAGGTATAACTGATACCTTCTCCATAGCTACCACACCAGATATTGCCAACCCTGTCAAAATAAAGGGAAACAATATTATTGCTGCAAATGCTGAAAGGATCGAGCCGGTAATTCCTGAAATTATCACTGAATTCCCCGGTTATTGGATTGAAAGTATAAATTCCATTATTCCCAGTAGCAACCCATAAAATTCCGGAAGGAGATGCGGCAGTAAATCTTATTTCTTTTATTAGTGGGGATTTCCCGTTAGCGTATTGCACATACTTATGGTTATTCGCATTCAACTCATACAGCCCATCAGTGGAAGAAAGCCAGATTACAGAATCATTCTTCGGTAATACATGCACTACCTGGAGAATAGGTTCATTAAGGTTTTCATTTTCTCCGCTAAAAAAAGTTTCCTTTTTTAAAAGTGTCTTGTTTCTAAAAATATAATGGATGGTACCGGTACTGAGATATGTCCATACATGATGAGTATGAGCAACTGAATCGTACCATAATGTGCCATCAACAGCAGGTGTTTCTGTAAGTATGGAAATAGCTAACGACTCGGTATTAAAAATTTTAATAGTTTTTGATTTTGTTTCTAATAACCACAGGTCATTTCCCTCACCAAATCCCAGTGGCACACAAAACGCAGCCTCCATCCTGTCCTTTGAAGGAGACAAATTAAAGTTTGAAAAGCTGTTATCATTTTTATTATACCGGCTGAGGCCTACGTCAGTGCCTATCCACACCTGATCTTGCCGGTCTTCTAATATGCGTGTAATAAAATTACCGGCAATTGACTTTTCATTTTGATCATCGTTAAGAAAATTAATGGTATGAGTTCCATCGAAAAGCGTCAGGCCATTGCGGGTTCCTAACCACATGTGTCCCCTGCTATCATGCAAAAAATGATAAACAATATTCTGGGCTAAACCGGTTTGTACGTTCAGATGCTTGAAATTATATCTGGGATTTATGTTTTGCGAAAGCACATCCTGGTGCAGATTGAAAAACAAAACGAATAATACAATATAAACAGGTTTTGGAGTCATTGGTAAATTTGTCTATCTAAATTTACGCAATTGAATTACTAACCGGGTTAATGATTAAGGAAGTACAGTAAGAGATTTTGGAATACAGGGTAATGATGACAAAGCATTACCAAAATGGAGAATGGTTTCAGCAAACCAGATGATTATCATAGGGAATAACGGGTAAGAATTTTCGGCGTCATCCGGCAAATTTTACTTTTCCTGCTTTTCATATAAAGATTCGTTTTCGCCATAGGCATCTTTTTTTAAAAGGTATATTCTATCCCTCCAACCAGTGCCGCCATGGTTCACTTTTTCGAATCTGAATTTTACTGCTTGCACATTATTACTTCCGCGAGGCATCAAACTTAGCTGGTTTTTTGTAATCGAATATCTGCCATCTCCTTCAAATGCATAGGCTGTGTTGTGAATGTAAACATAATACATGTCGGAAGTTGAAGTTGAAGAACCAATGGATCCTCCATATTTGTAATTTCCATTGGCGGCAAATACATAATCACCCGATACAACCCCGCTATCATCCACTTTCCACCATCCAACCATTCTTTTTGAAGCGTCTTCTTCGTAGCTGCTGGAATATGCAGCATTTTTTACTGCAAAACTGTTGAGGAATCTTCGCCAGGTATTGTAATTCTTATAACAATCATCGTGACCCAACATAGTGCTGTTGTGCCGTACAGAAATGATTACAATGTTTTCTACTGCTTTAGCAACCATAGCGACACCTTCCTCAAGATTATACCAGCCATCGGCCCCCGTCCCTGCCATCGTCGCTTCCTTCATAAAATATTCCTGTCCTTTTGGTAAAATACCTTTTGCAAGGGTAAATTTTTTATCTCCGGTATTTTGATAACTCCAACCGTTATACATAAGTTCAAAAACAGCATTAGCATCCTGTTCTAAATTTCCCGAGGATGGTTGTGGTTCAAGAAT
>JBPPMM010000077.1:0-2214 GCA_051306075.1 Chitinophagaceae bacterium | reverse complement strand
TCGGCGGATCGGTTGGCTCCGGTGGACGGCCTTTGAGGAGGGGTCTGCTAACAGATCTAAAACATAAAATCAGATCATTGAAAATTATTTTTGACCAGATGTAATGACCAATTAATATTACAGCTGTTTACTGTGAGATTTTTTGAAAAAAAAGAACATTCCCGTTGTATTAAATTTTATTTGGGCAATATAAATAAGCTATTAAAAGTCCCATAGGGACGCCATACCGGTAACCGCAAAACAGTATAATTTTTTATAGTCCCGTAGGGACGTAATATAAAACTTCAGATTATGGCAAATACATATACTCAGATACACTTACAGGTGATATTCGCTGTTAAAAAAAGAACAGGCTTAATTCAAAAGGAATGGAAAGATGAATTGTATAAATATATAACAGGTATCATCCAGGCACATGACCACAAGCTTTTAGCCATAAATGGAATGCCCGATCATCTTCATGTATTTTTTGGAATGAGGCCAACCCAATCTCTTTCTGATCTTATGCAGGATGTTAAGCAGGATTCTTCAAAGTGGATCAATCAAAAAAAGTTTATTAAGGAAAAGTTTGAATGGCAGGGAGGATTTGGAGCATTTTCCTATAGTAAATCGCAGGCTTCCCGGGTGATTGCTTATGTGCAAAATCAGGAAGTTCATCATCGTAAAATCACTTTTTTGGATGAATACAAAACGTTTCTTGAAAAATTTGAAGTTAACTATGATGAACGATATATTTTTAAAGCGGCTGAATAACCATATTACTATGATGAACAATATATTTTTAAAGCACCTGAATAACCATATTACGTCCCTACGGGACTTTGTTTACCTCTGTTCTATATTTTGCTACCGTTATTTTGTCCCTATCGGGACATGAAGCATACAAATAAAAGGATACCGATATTTTGTCCCTATCGGGACATGAAGCATACAAATAAAAGGATACCGATATTTTGTCCCTATCGGAACGTGAAGCATACAAATAAAAGGATACCGATATTTTGTCCCTATCGGAACGTGAAGCATGTTAAAAAAATGACGACGATAATCAGGAGATCGTTTATCTAATTTTAAAAAGCATAAAATTTAAAATTGATTGAATGAAGGAGAAGAATAAAAACAATTTGAAAATTTGAAAGTGAAGCAATTTGAAAATGTAAATACGGAGGAAGATGATAGTTTGAAAGTGAGGGAATTTGAAAATGTAGATACAGAGGAAGATGATAGTTTGAAAATTTGAAAATGGGGAATTTGGAAATGTAAAATCAAGAAGTGCGAGTATGAGAATGGATGAGAAGAGTTATTGAAAATTTGAAAATGAGGGATTAGAAATAATTATGAAATCATTCGCGGCATTGGTAAAAGTTTTGGGCAGCAGCACAAAAACAAATGATAAGCTGAACGCTTTGTCGGATTATTTTGCTGTGGCAAATGATAAGGATAAAGTATGGGTGATCGCTATTTTTAGCGGAAGAAGACCAAGAAGATCTGTTAATTCAAGATTACTATCTGAATGGTGTATGGAGATCGCTTCATTGCCTCCCTGGCTTTTTACAGAATGTTATTCTACTGTGGGTGATCTTGCTGAAACCATTGCCTTATTACTCCCGGAAAAAACAACAGCTGTACAGGGCGAAGAAGCGCTGCATTTTTATATTGAACAGTTGATGGCATTGGAAAAATCAGGTGAAGAAGAAAAAAAATCATTTATCACCGGCAGCTGGATGAATATGGACCGCGATGAACGTTTTGTTTTTAATAAACTGATCACCGGCAGCTTTCGTATTGGCGTATCACAAAAAACCATGGTGAATGCATTATCAAAAACTGTGCAGCTGGAAGCTAATACAATTGCCCACCGAATCAGCGGCAACTGGGATCCTTCTACTACCCTCTTTCATGATTTGTTAAGTGCCGATACCATTGATCACTCAAGACCCTATCCTTTTTACCTGGCCTATGCCATCGAAAATGAAATTGATACATTGGGCAACACGGATGAATGGCAGGCCGAATGGAAATGGGATGGCATTCGCGGCCAGATCATCAAACGCAATGACGAACTCTTTGTATGGAGCCGCGGTGAAGAACTGATAACGGACAAATTTCCTGAATTTCATGTATTAAAAAATCATTTGCCCAATGGTACGGTACTCGACGGTGAGATCATGCCTTTTGCTAATCAGAAAGCTTTACCCTTTGCACTATTGCAAA
>JBPPMM010000067.1:0-9659 GCA_051306075.1 Chitinophagaceae bacterium | reverse complement strand
ACCAAAGCTGCAGATACTCCAGCTTTTGATGCAATATCTTTTAGGGAAATTTTTTTTTTATGCATTTTATCCTGAGCTGATAAATTTAAATAAAACTATCTCAATTAATTTAAACGGTTCGAAAAATGGTTGGGATATTAAAGATTAGAAGTAAGAATTAAATGAATTCGTTTTGAGGAAGTATGAGATCATCTAGATACATGATTAATGAATTGTCATATTTATGCCAAAGAAATATGGCAATGACAGGCAATTAACTTGCTATGGTTATAAACAACTCTCCATTTTTTAATGACTAAAAAGAAAAATTTATTCTGTTTGATACTGTAAAAAATGGAGTAAGTGAAAAATATTATATAGAAAAAATAAACTTGGTAAAGATTTGATGTATTCAAAAAGCAGAACCCGCCATTGTAGCGGGTTCTTATATCCTGCGGACCGGACGGGACTCGAACCCGCGACCTCCGCCGTGACAGGGCGGCATTCTAACCAACTGAACTACCGATCCTCAATTCCGGATAAATGTTTCCATTTATCCGTTTTGGGGAGGGCAAAGATAAGGGTTTTGCTATGTTGCCTGCAAAAGTTTTTTCCCGTTTTTCTCCTTCCAATTTTTGCAACTACTTATTGAAAGTCAGGTTGCTGTGCTGCTTTCTTATCTTTGATTCTAAATATTTTTGTTCATGCTCAAAATTGGGGTATTTGGTGCAGGCCACCTGGGAAAATTTCATTTGAATAACTGGAAAGAAATTGCCGGAGTTGAATTAGTAGGTTTTTATGATCCCAATGATGATACAGCCGACGCTGTTTCTCAAAAATATCAGCTTCCGCGTTTCCTGGACCCGGATGCCCTGATGGATGCAAGTGATGCGATTGATGTGGTAGCCCCTACTAATTTTCATTTTATATGGTGCGAACAGGCTATAAAAAAAGGGAAGCATGTTTTTGTAGAAAAACCTCTGGCCAATACTATGGAAGAGGCCCGGTTGCTGGTAAAACTGGCCGGTGAATCGGGTATTAAATTCCAGGTGGGCCATGTGGAAAGATTCAATCCGGCTATTCTTGCTTTAAAAGGAGTACAACTTAACCCCATGTTTATTGAAGTACACCGCCTGGCGCAATTTGACCCCAGGGGAACAGAGGTAAGTGTAATACTGGATTTGATGATACATGATATCGATATTATTCTGAGCATTGTAAAAAGTGATGTAAAAAATATCTCAGCCAGTGGCGTTGCTGTTATGACTGAAACGCCGGATATTGCCAATGTTCGTATTGAATTTAATAATGGCTGTGTGGCCAATTTGACCAGCAGCCGCATCTCTATGAAAAAGATGAGAAAGATGCGGGTATTTCAAAAAGACGCTTATATCGGTATTGATTTTCTGAATAAAAAAACTGAGATCATTAAATTGAAAGAACCCGGTGACTCAAATGTTTTTGCTTTTGATATAGAAACTCCATCAGGAAAAAAAACCATTGCCGTGGCAAACCCCCAGGTGCCGGAGGTAAACGCCATAAAAAAGGAATTGGAAGAATTCGTTAGCGCAATTACTAACAATACCAAAACTATTGTGTCGGAAATGGATGGACTGATGGCAATGGATGTAGCGCATAAAATTCTGGGTAAGATTGGACATAATGTTATTACCCACTAATGAAATCCGGCCGAAAAATATCTATTGCATGGTACGTAGTAGCAGATTATATCATGACCATCTGCGCATGGATCTGTTTTTATTTTATACGAAAAACATTATTAAAAGAGCCTGTTGTCAGTGAAGGGCGTTTGTTGATTACGCATCAAGTCTGGCTGGGTATTACTTTTATTCCATTGTGTTGGTTGATCCTCTTTGCCGTCGTAGGATCTTATAATTCGTTATACAAAAAATCGAGGTTATTTGAATTTTCCATCACCATGGTTTGTACCGGTATCGGATCCGTGGTCATTTTCTTTGTTTTTATTCTTAATGATGTACAAGGAAATTATTATTACTACTACATGGCTTTCCTCAGCCTCTTTCTTATTCACTTCTCCTTTATTTTTTTTGGACGCTGGCTAATACTAAATAAAGTGAAACGGCAATTGCTTTCCGGCCGTATCCGCTTTAATACATTAATGATCGGTAGCCGGGAAAATGCAATCAAAATATTTAATGAAACGGGAAAGAAATTGAAAGATGGCGGTTATCAGTATGTTGGCTTTGCTTCTCCTGATCATCATGTAAATGAGAACATTGAAAACATGATACCTAAATTAGGATCCATTGCCGAACTGGAACAGATCATCGATGACCACCGGATAAGACAGGTTGTGCTCGCCCTCGAAAAATCGGATCACTCGCAGATGGAATCAATCATAAACCGCCTAAGTGATAAAGATGTTGAAATAAAAATTCATCCTGATACCCTTGATATCCTCTCTGGTTTTGTGAAAACAAACAACGTTCTAGGTGCAGTATTAATAGACCTGAAAACAGGGTTAATGCCCGAATGGCAACTGCATATCAAACGCATGCTGGACATTTTTTCTGCCTTTATTGCTTTTATCTTTTTTTTGCCGGTGATGCTATACCTGGCTTTACGGGTAAAACTTTCATCGCCAGGTCCTGTATTTTATGCGCAGGAAAGAATCGGGTACAGGGGCAATCCATTCTATATGTATAAATTTCGCTCGATGGTATACAACGCAGAAAAAGAAGGTCCCGCTCTTTCCTCGGATAATGATCCACGCATTACTAAACTAGGAAAAAATATGCGCAAATGGCGGTTGGATGAATTACCGCAATTCTGGAATATTCTCAAAGGAGATATGAGCCTGGTAGGCCCCAGGCCTGAACGCCGGTTTTATATAGACCAGGTCATTGAGCGATTTCCATATTATAAGTATTTGTTGAAAGTAAAACCCGGACTTACCAGCTGGGGTATGGTACAGTTTGGCTATGCCGAAAACATTGACCAGATAATCGAACGAAGCAAATTTGACCTGCTATATATCGAAAACATTTCACTTGCTTTGGATTTTAAGATCATGATTCATACGGTGCGTATTATTTTTAAAGGAAAAGGAAAGTAAAAAATATATAAAGGAGAATGTACAAGAGTATTAAAATATAATTGATATATCACAACATAAATACCTTCCAACCGGGTAAGAGTTGTGATTGCAGATTTTAGACTTTATTTTTGATAAAACGAATCCTGGTGAAAAAATTTCTCGCTGTCTCAGTTCTCTTCTACTATCAGATTATAAATGTCAACAGCCAGCAAAGCTATTGGCAACAACAAGTAAATTATTTCATTGAAGTTTCTCTTAATGACAAAGAACATACCCTGCAGGGATTTGAAAAAATTGAATATTTCAACAATTCACCCGACACACTAACTTTTATATGGTTTCATATCTGGCCCAATGCATATAAAAATGACAAAACAGCTTTCAGTGATCAGCTACTGGAAAATGGAAATACAAAATTTTATTTTTCGGCTAAAGAACAAAAAGGCTATATCAACCGGATGGATTTTAAAGCAGACGGAATAACAGCAGAAACGGAAGATCATCCGCAACATATAGATATTATAAAATTAAATTTACCATCGCCGCTTCCACCGGGACAAAAGGTGAATATCACAACTCCATTTCATGTACAATTGCCTTATAACTTTTCAAGAGGTGGACACGAAGGTGACAGCTACCAGGTAACTCAATGGTATCCCAAACCCGCCGTATACGATAAAAACGGCTGGCACCCTATGCCTTACCTTGACCAGGGAGAATTTTACAGTGAGTTTGGAGATTTTGAAGTATCAATCACTGTTCCTGAAAACTATGTAGTAGCTGCCACTGGTGAATTGCAAAATGCGGATGAAAAAGAATGGCTTAAAACAAGAGCCTTATTTGATTGGAAGCCGATCAGGAGCCGGATTAAAAAAGGCAGTACTGTTAAAACAATCGTACAGGATTTTCCTGTTTCATCTACAGACATAAAAACCCTGCGATATAAACAGGATCGGGTTCATGATTTTGCCTGGTTTGCCGATAAACGATTTATAGTTGCACATGATACCTGCCGCCTTTCATCAGGTAAAATAATTGATGTAAACAGTTATTATACCCCGGCTGAAAAAAAATATTGGGAAAATAGCGTAGCATTTGCAAAAGACGCAATAAAAACCCGGAGTGAATGGATTGGAGAATATCCTTATTCAACTGTCAGTATCGTACAAGGGCCTGAAAGTTTTGGCGGAGGTATGGAGTATCCCACCATTACCATCATATCGCCCATGAATGATGAAAAATTATTGGATTACACTATTGCACATGAAATTGGTCACAACTGGTTTTACGGCATACTGGCAAATAATGAAAGAGAATATCCCTGGATGGATGAAGGGCTAAACACTTATTATGATAATCGCTACAGCCTTCTGAAAAATGGAAATAAAGGCGAGATACAATTGGGATCGCGGTTTGTAAGTATTAAAAATACCGAAAGAATCTTTTTTGAATTAAAGGCAATTCAAAAACAAGACCAACACATAAACAGTACCAGTGAAAAGTTAACTGCTGCAAATTATGGCCTGGTAGCTTATTATAAAACAGCAGCCTGGTTTGAGTACCTGGAATCTATTGCAGGCAAAGAAAAAATAGATAAAGCTATACGCTATTATTACCAGCAATGGCAATTTAAACACCCGCAACCTGAGGATTTTAAGCAGGCAATGGAGAAAAGCTTGGGCGAAAACATGGATTCACTATTTTCTCTTTTAGATAAAAAGGGAACATTGCCCCACCAGGAAAGAAAAGGAACAAAAACAGCTTTTGTTTTCGATTTGAAATCACATACTGATTATCTGAATAATCCTGTTAAAAATCTGTTCTTGTTTGGCCCTTCCATTGGATTTAACACTTACGATAAAATGCTTTTAGGAGGATTTGTTACAAACTATAAATGGCCACCTTCGCGGTTGCAATTCTTAATGGTACCTATGTATGCAACGGGTACAAAAAAAATGGCTGGCCTGGGACTCGTAAATTATACATGGTTCCCGGAAAACAGTTTTCAAAAAATAAATTTAGGTATTAGTGGCTCTATGTTTACTATAAATAGGTTTGACGATAGCGAAGGCAACAAAATATTTTCATCTTTTCATAAAATAGTGCCTTCCGTAAAACTTCAATTAAAGAACAAATCACCGCGCAACACCCTGAACAGGTATTTCCAGCTTAAAACATTCTTTATAAATGAAGACGCTCTGAACTTTTACAGGGATACTGTTATCAGTTCTTCTAATGATACTACTTTCCTTAACAAGGTCAGAACAATCAATGAGAACAGAACGATTACTCAATTAAAAGTTGTTTTTGAAAATTATAGGGTTCTTTACCCTTACCGCGGTGAACTAAAGCTGGAACAGGGAAAACACTTTTTACGATCTGCATTTACCGGAAACTACTTTTTTAATTATGCAAAAGAAGGAGGATTGGATCTTAGATTCTTTGCGGGAAAATTTTTTTATACCGGTTCCAAAACTTTTATCAAACAATTTGAAACAGACCGATATCATTTAAATATGACCGGACCTAACGGATATGAAGACTATACTTATAGTAATTATTTTGCTGGACGCAATGAATTTGACGGGCTGGCCAGTCAGCAAATCATGATGAGAGACGGTGGTTTCAAAGTAAGAACTGAATTACTGGCGGATAAGATTGGCAAATCGGATAACTGGCTGACAGCGGTTAATTTCAGTACCAGCATTCCATCAACAATAAATCCGTTACACGTGTTGCCGGTAAAGATCCCTTTAAAAATCTTTGTTGATATTGGCACCTTCAGCGATGCCTGGGAAAAATCATCCAACCAGGATCGATTCTTATTTGATGCCGGGCTTCAGATCCCCCTTTTCAATGAAACAATAAACATTTATATACCGCTTTTTTATAGCAAAGTATTTAAAGATTATATTAAATCAACATTAGAAAAGAAAAACCGGTTATTAAAAACTATTTCATTTTCTATAAATATCCCCGGTTTTAATATGCGAAAATTAAACCGCGTTCTGCCAGACTAATGAACAGCCCCTTCCCAATACGATATGTTCCTTTCAGCGAAATCAATTTTGTCAAATGGGATGATTGTATCAGTAAGGCATCAAACGGGCTGATCTATGGATATTCTTTTTATCTTAATCACATGGCCCGGCAGTGGGATGCCCTGGTGCTGAATGATTATGAAGCTATAATGCCCCTTACGTGGAACAGGAAATATGGAATAGCCTATTTGTATCAACCGTTTCTCACGGCCCAATTAGGTGTGTTTGGCAATTACGTAACGGCACCGTTACTGGAAGCCTTTCTCCAGGCCATTCCTTCCCGCTTTCGGTATTGGGATTTCTATCTTAATTATAAAAATGATTTTGTTTTAGAAAAATTCAATTTATATCAGCGTAAGAATTTTGTACTTGACCTGCAAAAACCGTACACTGCTCTTTTCGACAATTACCGGGAAAATATTCAGCGAAACATTCGCAAATCAGAACAATCAGGAAGCCAGGTTGTAAAGGATTTTGAAGTTAAACAGGTAACTGACCTTGCTGTAACACAAATGAGGAAATTTTCAAAAGAATCTGCAACAAACCTTGAAAGGTTTAGAAAATTATATTCGCACCTGCAACAACACCAACAAGCGAAAACTTATGGTGTTCTGAATGAAAGAAAAGAATTGGTAGCTTCCTGTGTTTTCATTTTTTCTCACAACAGGGCCTATTATATATTGGTGGGCAATCATCCCGATGGCAGAACAACAGGAGCTTCGCATAGGTTAATAGATGGTTTTATAAAGGACCATGCCGGTAAAAATTTGCTGCTCGATTTTGAAGGATCGGATATCCGGAATCTCGCATTTTTTTACAATAGTTTTGGTGCAGTTGAAGAATTGTATCCCGGATTACGGCAAAATAAGCTACCCGTTTTTTTGAAATGGCTGAAGAAATGAAGCGGGAAAACAGTAGCCAAAATTATATTCACTATAAATAACTATTGGATAAATTCAGGCCACCGGCTTTTGAATTCCTGTTTCTTCCAATAAACTTTCCGCTATTATTATATCTACTGGTCTTGTAATCTTAATATT
Source organism: Chitinophagaceae bacterium (assembly GCA_051306075.1). Taxonomy (GTDB): domain Bacteria; phylum Bacteroidota; class Bacteroidia; order Chitinophagales; family Chitinophagaceae; genus Terrimonas_B. The sequence goes on along the minus strand of JBPPMM010000067.1, from coordinate 2,520 downwards.
CGCTTCCTCTCCTGCTACCAGCGAAACTTTTAACCCATATGCCTCCACTACCGAAGCTTCGTCAGTGAATTTATCTTTATAATCAATCTGAAATGCGGGCAGCAATATTTTACTATGAAAAGTTTGTGGTGTCTGTACCAGCATTACCTTATTCCTGTCAAGGGTATCATTGCCGTCATCGGTCATAAGTCTTATACTGTCCTTGCTGGGAACTACCGGAATGGCACTGCCGGTTTCCATTGCTTTAGCATAGCAGGAATGTATAAGCTCCTTTGATAACAAACATCTGACTCCATCATGTACAAATATGATCCCTTCCTCATTTATTAATTGTAATCCGTTTTTTACAGATTGAAAGCGGCTATCTCCGCCCGCAGTTATACGGATTCGGTCCTTATCAAACCAGGCGTCAATAATTTCCTGGCCCATGTCTGTAAATTCCACCGGCAATACTAAAATCACCTTTAGATCATTAAAGGCGTCAAGAAAAGTTTTTAGCGTATAATAAAGTACAGGTTTCCCTTTCAGCAACATGAATTGCTTGGGCAACAGGCTACCCATTCTTGAACCCAACCCGCCGGCTACTATGATTGCAAATTTTAACATGGCGGTAAAATTAGCGAAGAAGAACGACTTGAGTTTCCATGTGATTTTTTTTAATAATAATGCTACTACCACAAAGATGTATAATTAAAGAAAAATATCCAGGTCAGGCTAAGAGGCTACTCAGGAAATCTGCGTTTATTTTATATGCAGTTCGGTTTTCAATTAATATAGAAAATGATATAGGATTCAAAATAAAACGGGCAGACCTGCGTACTACAGCTCTACCCGTCATATTTTTTAAAAGAATGCTTACAAAAATTATTTTCCCCAGCTACCTTTCAACCTGATGCCTAATTCAACACCCAGGTACCATGATTTTTTCTTTGCAGCAAACGGGGAGTAGTCCGTCCCATTTACAGACATTTTATAATCTGCATGTGGAAAGCCGGAAAGATCTTTTGTATATACAATGCCTAACCGTCCGAACCCTGATTCATACAAGTAAAGTTCACCTAACAATCTGTGCATGATCTCTGATCCAGAAATCGTTTGATTGATCGGTGCTCCGCCTGATTTATCAAACCAACTGTAATTTTGATTAATTAACCGGCCCGGTGCGTATCCTGCACCCAGCGCAATAGAATATTTGTTTGCATGCAATATTTGTCTTTCTAAAACAACCGGAATCTCTACATACTGGTAAGAATTGGTGACAATAGAAACCTCCTGGTCGGTTGAAGTCCATAACCCCGCATCCTTGCGCTCATAAAAATTTCCATACCGGGGTTTTAGTGTAATACGGTTTTTACCTGTTTTGTCAATATTAAGGTGAAGGGATAATCCAAGATGATATGCACGTGTTTTAAGGTAATTATCTTTTCCATTTGTTTTATCATCAACAATTGGATTCGTCATTATGTTAGCATTAAAACCATAATCAAGAAAATGTTTTTTAGGAACAGCTTTCTTACCCGATACGGTATTTACTTCAGAACTATCTTTTGTTTCGTCGGGCTTTTTGCTATTTTTTCCTCCTGCCAGTTTATCTGCGGCATCCTGGCGGGCTTTTTCCAATTCGGCCAATCTTTCATTTTCCTCCAGAACGCAACGAATATCCGACTTTCCATACTCCACCATACTGAAATAACGGCATTTGTTTCTGGCAGCGGAATAAAGTGCATCGGCAATATCTTTTAAATTAATAGCATGAACAACCGTTTTGCCCAAAGTTGATTCAGCAAAAATTCCGCTCACAAATCCATCGCTGTTCACCAGGGGCATCCCCTTTGCAATCCCTGCATCAAGAGGCACTTTAAGTGTGACCACGCCTCCTTTTGGTTGTTTTGTAACTGTGATTTTTGATTCCTGAACAGCCCATATTTTATCACTTAGCCATTTATCACGGAAAGTAGATAGTTTACCCTTTTTGTAAGCCATCGTATTATAAAAGTTCCTTTGCCAGATACTGGAAGGAGGTTTTGGCGACTTATAGAGTACCACAGTAAAAGCTCCGAATCGGGTGTCTATGACCTTTGTGGCCTTAGCCTTATATGAACTGCTGTAAAATTTTACTTGCTTTAATGTATTAAGTATTTTATCGGGGAAAGCATCCTTTTCTATAAGTGAACGCCTGACTGCTACAAAATAAATATTTACCGAATCTTCCCCGGTAATCAAACCAAAATCACTAAGTCCAATTTCTACGACGTTGTTCAGGTAACTGCGTGTATATTCTGGATTTGTTTGAGCCCTGACGGCAAATGAAAAAAATAAGGAGTGAAAAATAAAAAGAATAACAGGAGTCAGGTAAATATACGAACGAAATTTTACCATTGGCTGAGAGCAACTCTCCCATATTTTTTGCTGAACAGGCTCAACTCTTTTTTTCCCGATTATAAAGTTGATAAGATTGTGTACAATAAAGGAGAAAAGCAGGTAAATAGGTTTCATAGTATTGGATTTTCATAAAAGGAT
>JBPPMM010000001.1:0-2129 GCA_051306075.1 Chitinophagaceae bacterium | reverse complement strand
ATCGCTTTTGCTGAATTGTTTAACCTCCGCCTTTAATCGTTCTGTTTATTGTACAACTCCTATTGCTTCTTCAGCTGGTAATGTTGTATCGCCTTCACATTTGCTACATTCAAAGAATTACCTCCGCCTTGTGTGTCCGCAACAAATGAGCTTCCCCGGTGTCGCTACACGCACCGGAACATTTATGGTTAATACTGGTCCAGGAAGACAAGCATGGCAACAGATTTGATTTATTATTTTAACCCGAGAGAGGTACCTAAGCTTTATTTGTTGCAGTCACATTAAGTCTTCCCCTGCCGTTTCCTTTATTATTTGACTATCCAATTTTAATGTAAGTGTATAAGAAAATAAATACAAGTTAGTTTTAATCGGAAAAATCCCAATCACTACAGTTAGGGATAAGGAAAGTATAATTTAAATGTGGCACCTTTCCCGGGCTCACCTTCGGCCGTTATAAAGCCGTTATGGTTATGCATAATTCTCTTACATAAAGCAAGCCCGATTCCTGTTCCCGAATATTCATGTTTAGCATGTAATCGTTGGAATAGCAAGAAAATTTGCTTTTCATAGCGGGGTTCGAAACCAATTCCATTGTCAGAGAATATAAGTTCCAGGTACTTATTTTTTTTCTGATGAGATGCAACTCCTTCGGGTATCTCGTTTACCACGCGGGTGGAAATTTTTATCAACGGTTGCTTGTCTGAAAATTTAAGTGCATTTCCAATAAGGTTAGTAAAAAGCTGGTTTATTTGTAACGGCACTGCTTTTATTGATGGCAATGGTTCACTGCTAATCTTTGCATCTTTTTCCTGGATGGCTAGTTCAAAGTCTTCGAGAACAGCTTCCAGGATAGTACCCAGGCGGACATCCTCAAGCTGTTTACCTTCTGGTGAGTCCAGGCGACTATAATTTAAAACCGACCTGATTAACACACTCATCCTGCTTGCAGAAGCGATTATCTTTTCGATATATTTTTTGGTTTGACCGTCGTTCTGTTTGCTCCTTTCAAGTATGCCAGCGAAGGTTTGAATTTTTCGAAGTGGTTCCTGCAGATCATGTGATGCGATGTACGCAAATTGCTCCAGTTCCCGGTTCTGCGATTCCAATTCTACCAGATAGGTGTTGATACGATCTTCGGATTGCTTACGTTCTGTGAGGTCACGGGTAACTTTTGAAAATCCAATAACAGATCCGTTATCCGAATGAAGCGCTGTTATCACAATACTCCCCCAAAACCTGGAACCATCTTTGCGAACCCGCCATCCTTCGTGAACGGCTTTCCCATTTTCGATTGCCACTTCTACCAGCTTTTCAGGCAATTTAATTTCCCTGTCTTCCGGCAAATAAAATATTCTGAAGTTTTGACCAATAATTTCTTCGGCTGAATAACCTTTGATCCTTGTTGCCCCGGCATTCCAGTTTATAATATTTCCTTTTTCATCCAACAGAATGATTGCGTAGTCTTCTACCTCTGCAATCATTTTGTGATACCGCTGTTCGCTACTGCGCAGCTCTTCATTACTTTTTTTTAACTGCTCTGAAAAATACCTAAGCTGATCATCCGAGTTTTTCTTTTCGGTTAAATCCCGGGTAACTTTTGTAAAACCAATTACTCCGCCATGATCGTCGTGTACTGCCGTAAGGTTTATACTGCCCCAGAACATTGTTTTATCTTTACGAAGACGCCAACCCTCATACGCTGCATAACCCTTAATAGTGGCTTCTTCCAGCAATCTAGCCGGTAATTGTGCTTCCTGGTCCGATGGTAAGTAGAACATCCGGAAATTCATACCTACCGCTTCCGCTTCTGTATACTGCTTAATTTTCTCGGCACCCTTATTCCAATTTTGAATGATCCCGTTAATATCTAAAAAAATAATGGCATAATCCTGCACTTCCTCAATCATTTTCTGATATAGATTTTGCTTTTCACCTAATCCCATTTTAAAAACGGAACCGCTTTTACTTTGCTGGTTATGATTCATTGTGAGTCTCCTTCAATATTTTGATCAATTCATCTATCAATGTGGTCAGCCGCGGTGGCTTTCCCAGTAAACAGCTTGCTCCCAAATTCAAACAATGCCGGATGACTTTTTCATCAGCAGTAGTTGAGAACATAATTACATCGC
>JBPPMM010000641.1:0-3080 GCA_051306075.1 Chitinophagaceae bacterium | reverse complement strand
GCTGATGAAACTGGGAAAAAACTTCCTTTGATTTCTGTAACGGTTAAAGGTTCCACCGTTGGTACTACTACGGATGCATCGGGTCAATACCAGATCAACGCAGGATCCAACGCAACTTTGACTTTTAGTTCTGTGGGTTATGCCAACCTGGATGTACCGGTTGGAGGCCGCTCGGTAATAGATGTAGTATTATTGACTAATACGCAAAGTCTCGACGCTGTAGTAGTAACTGCATTAGGTATTACTAAGCAGGCAAGGGGATTGGGATATTCAGCTACGAATGTAAAGCCAGATGAACTGACGATCAACAGAACATCTAACGTCATGAATTCTTTACAAGGTAAAGTGGCCGGTGTTAATATATCTTCATTGGGTACCGGTCCGGGCGGAACTTCCAAAATTCGTATCCGTGGTCAATCATCTATAGGTGGTCAGAATAGTCCGCTTATAGTTATTAATGGCGTTCCTATTGATAATACCAATTTTAATGATAATGCTGTTTCTGTAAAAGGAGGCGGTAGTTATTCAGATGGTGGTGATGGTTTATCAAGCATCAACCCGGATGATATAGAAAGTATGACTATCCTGAAGGGTGCACCAGCTGCGGCTTTATACGGATCCCGTGCACAGAATGGCGTCATCATGATCACAACTAAAACAAGGGGAAAAGGAAAAGGTATCGGTGTGTCATATAATCTGAACTATACAAATGAAACACCACTGGATTATACAGATTATCAAAGTGAATATGGCCAGGGGGAAGGTGGTATTCGTCCATTAACACCAAATCCTACTTCGGGTCAATGGTCTTTTGGTGAAAAATTTGCACCTGGTCTTACGCATATATTATTTAACAATCTTACTGTTCCCTATGAACCACAAGGCAGCAGGATTAAGGAATTTTATCGCAACGGTCAAAATATTTCGAATACGGTAACATTGGAGTCAGGAGGAGATAAAGGAGGAATACATCTTTCTTTAAATAATACGGATAACCTGGGTATCGTGCCGAATAATAAATTTAATCGTAAAACCATGAACCTTGGTTTTAATTATAATTTGTCGGAGAAATTCAGTTTTGCAGGTAATGTAAATTATTCAAGAGAGAATAATAAGAACCCGCCAAATATTGCCAACCAGGATAATTCTATTCCTACCGTTTTAATGGCCATGGCTAATTCAATGCCGCTGAGTGTGCTGGAAGCAAACAAGTATAATGCTGCCGGTAATGAATTTATCTATTCCCGGTTTATGAACAGAACCAATCCCTATTGGGTATTGGCGGAGCAATTTCATAATATAAAAAGAGACAGAATTTTTGGTAACGTTTCAGCGAAATATGATATTCTTCCCTGGCTTTTTGGTCAGGTCCGCTTTGGCCAGGATTATTGGTCCCGCGATGAGGACCTGAATAATTTTCCTACCGGCCATGCTTCCAGGGCTGCAGTGGCAGGCTTTGCAAATGGAGTATATACCCAGGAGGCCCGTCGCTTTAGAGAAACAAACCTTGACTTTTTAGTAAGTGCCAATAAAGATTTTGGAGACTTTAGTGCTACGTTAACCGGTGGTGGTAATCAATTAAGAAGAACAGCCAATATAAACAATGTAGTAGTAACCGATTTTTTTGTAAGAGGATTATATACTGTTCAAAACGGCAGATCTAAAGATCCGATATACACACTGATAGAACAAGGCGTAAACTCTTTGTATGGTTCAGCTGAAGTTTCCTGGAACAGAACTTTGTATTTGAACGGTACGCTTAGAAACGATTGGTTCTCGACACTTTCAGCAGCGAACAGAAGCATTAAATATCCATCTGTTTCCGGGGCTTATGTTTTTTCTGAAAATTTAAAAACGCTTCCCTGGTTATCATTTGGAAAAATAAGAATTGGTTATGCGGAAGTGGGCAGTGATGGCTCAGTAGCCCCTTATTCAGATCAATTGTTCTACAGTGTTAATGCCAACCTGATCAACAACCCGAACGGAACACCTGTGCCAGTGGGAAGTAGCGGAAATTCAATTCCCAATCCAAATCTGAAGCCAAGCCGGGTTTCTGAAACAGAAGTCGGTCTTGAATTAAAAATGTTCAAAAACAGGGTTAACCTTGATGTAGCTGCGTACAGAAAAATCACCACAGACCAGATCGTTACGGTACAGGTATCAGATGCTTCCGGATTTGTGAATACAAGCATTAATAGTGGTAAAAGCCGTAACCTTGGATATGAAGCTTTATTAAACCTGGTGCCCATTGAAATGAAAGATTTCCGGTGGGAGTTTACAGCAAATACATCCTATAATAAAACCAAAGTATTAAGCATTCTTTCAGAAACAGCAGGAGAAAGGATAACTATAGGAACCCACGTATTCAATGGTGAAGTGAGACATGTTGTTGGAGAAGAAATGGGACAGATTGCCGGATTTGGTTATGCCACTGATGCGAAGGGAGAAAGAATTTTCCAGGCAAATGGGTTGCCGCAGCGTACACCCGGATTTGTTTTATTCGGCAGCGCATTGCCTAAATGGACCGGTGGATTTCTCAACACTTTTAATTACAAAGGAGTTAACCTGGCTGTTTTCATCGACTATAAATTGGGTAATAAAATGCTCTCCGGCACCAACTTCAATGCTACCCGTCATGGGTTGCATAAAAATACCCTCGAAGGAAGAGTGGGCGGCGTAGTAGGGAAAGGCGTGAATGCTTCTGGAGCGGTAAATACGGTAGCAGCAGCAGTTCAAACATACTGGGAGCATTTACGTTCACAGCAGATTGTGGAATCCGTTATTTACAATGGAGGCTACTGGAAACTGCGCCAGATTTCATTGGGATATGATTTTACAAAGTATGTGCCTTCCAAGTGGCCTGTAAAGGGTGTTAAACTTGATTTTGTAGCCAATAATGTTTTAATTATAAAAAAATGGGTTGATAATATCGATCCGGAATCATTTGGATTTGCTTCGGACAACCAGGTGGGTTTGGAATCTGCCGGGTTACCGACCACACGTGGTTTGGGATTAAATCTGAATATCCGGTTTTAACATTATTTGAATCTGCGATCCGGATAATTTGATCATTTGTTGAA
>JBPPMM010000591.1:0-11031 GCA_051306075.1 Chitinophagaceae bacterium | reverse complement strand
TTTGCATAAATCCAAATAGCTATTGCAGCACAAATCAGACCGCCATAAAAAGTAAGTCCTGACGGTGATAGCAAATAGGAAGAAGGATGGGTAAGAAAATCAGACCAATTTTCAAATATGTCGAACAGTTTTGCACCCAGCAGGCCAAAAACTAGTGCCAGAATGGTTATTTCTCCCACCCTGTCATGCGGCCAAATCCGGATAGTTCGTTTTTCAGGTTTAGGAAGTTTCTGCTTATTTTTTTCATACCATTTCAGGCCGGCGAATATTAATCCTAAAATAATTCCGGCTGGCCAGCTTCCTGTAGTGGAAAAAATAAAAGCCTGTGGATCTTCAGTTGCTGCATTGTCCATTATGAACAAAGCAATGATCTTGAATCCAAGCAAAAAGCCAAGCAAAAAGTTCAATAATATTTCACCCGCTGTTGCAGGCTGGCCAACCATTACCTGAACCTCCTCAGGGTGTAATAATCCTTCACTGCTTTTACGTTTTAGTTCGGCGGCCAGAACAATTGCAGATAATATAAATGCAATAGCAACAAAGAATCCAAATGAATTAATAAACCGGAGAAAAGCCCACTCTACACCAAAAAGGTCCTTAAAGGCAAAATAAAGGTTGGGATACATTAGCCTGCGTTAAAGTATTAAAACGGACGAATATACTATGGAAAAATAAGCTTCTTAAAAAAAATAACAGCTTCCCTGATTATCAGGAAAGCTATCATTCTGGTTATTATCAAAAAATTAATTGCAATGTTCTTCAAAGGCGCCAATAAGATTATGTGCAATCACCTGAGCAGATCTGCCTTCAATCTGGTGCCTTTCGATAAAATGAACCAATTGTCCATTTTTAAATAAGGCGATAGCTGGGGAAGACGGAGGGTAAGGTAATAAGTGCTGGCGGAGTGAATTGACCGCTTCAATATCAAATCCTGCAAAACTTGTAGCAGTATAATCAGGTTTTTCCTTGGCATTGGCAATAGCCATCAATACTCCGGGGCGAGCTGATCCAGCTGAACAACCACAAACAGAATTGATCATAATCAAGGTGGTGCCCTTTTTGGCCAATTGCTCATCTACATCAGCTGCAGACAACAATTCTGAAAATCCGTTTTCCGTTAATTCCTCTTTCATAGGAATAACTATTTCTTCTGGATACATAAATGTTTTTTGTTTAATTAAGGAACGCAAAAGTAGATAAAAAGTTTATCAGACCTGCAAATCAGAAAAAATGTCAGTTTTCGTTAAATTCATATGCAACAATGGCAGTATAGATTGAAAAGTTGGCCTCAATGACATAATTCTAACCTTTTTATTGCAATGGTACATCATTTGAAAATTGAGGTATAAAACAAAAAATAAAATATTATGACACAAGTAAAAATTAATCGCAAGCCATTTGACGGATCTTTTAACAATTTAATTGATGACCTTTTTGCCGACCTGCCGGTCTTAAATAGGAATGAGAATTGGATTGGATCAGCTCCGGTAAACATTAAAGAAATGGAAAAGAATTTCATTATTGAAGTTATTGCCCCAGGATTTGATAAGTCAGATTTTAAAATTAGCCTGGACCAGCAATTATTAACCATTTCCGGAGAAAAGAAAACCAATATTAAAGAAGGCCAGGAAAACAATGGTTTTGAAAAACAAATCCGGAAGGAGTATAGTTACCGTACTTTCAAAAGAACCTTTACACTTGATGAAAAAACCGATGGAACAAGTATTCATGCGAAATATGTTAATGGAGTTTTAACATTAAACCTTCCCAAGATAGAAGTAGTCAAACCTGCGGTAAAAGAAATATCAGTACAATAAGGTTTGATCGTAAATTATAATAACAATTTCTCATAAGCAGTTGGTTTTGGTTTAAACCCCGTCGTTTCTACGAAGGGGTTTCTTTATTGGTAAAGGTTATTCTTCATCAAAGAAATACAACCAAATGGTTTAGATTTGCCTCTTTTAACTGATCATCATCAAACTTTTTGGAATGAGGAAATTCTGGTTTTGTTTTTTTTTGAGTACCCTTTTGTCTTCCCGAGCTTTTTCCCAAATTAATGATACTGTTCCTACTTTATTGCCTCCTGCAATTGTTGATACTCCTTTACGGATTACCAATCTTAGCCCCTATTTCAGCGTTCAGGTAGATTCCACTTTGACTTACCAGCTATTAATAAATAAGGATGAAAATAAATATTATTGGTTTCTTCGAAATTCTCCATTGGGAATGAAAATTGGCAAGAACGGGCTGCTTACTTTTAAGGCAGAAAAGTCATTTTTTCTTTCGGGCAAATTAAAATATGATCATGAATATCTGATCAGGCTGGGTGTTCAAAACCTTTCTGATCCCGCCGATAAAATTGATACCAGCATTACCCTGGTTTTTTATAATACTGAAATTTTACAACCCAAAATTAAGTTTACTGTTTCCAATACACTATTTGTAGAAGAAGGAAAACCGGTGGATTTTAGCGTAGGATGTGAGGCAGGGAATTTCCCGATAGAAGAAATTCTTTTTAGCAGTAATATACCCATCAACGATTATAAACTGGTTAAACATTGTGATGATGTATTTTCCTGGACGCCTCCTTATGACTTTGTTTCTGAAAATGATCCCGGCAAAGAAAAAACTGTCTCACTGCGTTTCATTGGCACCACAAAGTTTAAAGTTAGAGACACTGCCATTGTAAAGCTAATTGTCAAAGATGCCTTAAACTATCCTTTTGCGCTTCAGGAATACGGAGCCGTTACCAGTTCCATCAGGTATTATGTTTTGCAGTTGCAATATGTATTTTTCCAGTTAGATAAGGAGATCAGGGGAACCAAAAGAGCCCGTACGGGATTTGATCTTACGGCAGCCAGTTCTGCACTAACAGGTACCATATTAAATACATCATCTAACAAATCTTCTCAAAATACCGGAAAAGTTTTACCTAGTGTTGGGGTAGCTCTTACACCAATCAAGGAAGCAACAGCTCCCAACAAATCAGTTGAACAAAACCAGGCTTCAGTGGTCAGGTCGGCAATCAAAAGACTAAATTATATGTTGCATGATAACATAGTAATTGGTGAAAAGGATCCCGATATATCAAGGAAGACCACAAAACTTCGCGAAGAACTAAGACAGGTTCAGGTACAATTGGTCGATATTCCTGTTGAAATTCCTACCGACATGACAGAGAAAAAATTGAATGACTATTTTAATAGTCCTAAAGTAAACCGGAAATACAGGCTAAAGAAAAGGTCCTGAACTTAAAATAAAATTTAATTTTATTTGAGACCGGAACCACATTCATTTTTGCGGCGGGTATCTATCAGGTATTGGATCTTCCAATTCTCTTCAAACCTCACCAGTTGAAACGAATTGACCCCACAATGACTAAATAATCCATTGAAATAAAAATTGTATGGCGTCCAAACTATTGCTAAAGGGCCATCAATCTTTATTGATTCAAACCGGATACGTTCATCCGCAGAATCCTTTTTTAACTGGCTGACAAAGGCAGCAAAATTCTGAACATTTTCAGTTTTTACAATGATTTTACCATTCTTATCCCGGCTGATGGTTTGCATTACTGCACTGTCAGAAAATACAGATCTAAAAAGAGATGAGTCTGCATTTTTCATAGCATAAAAGAGAGTATTTATTGTTGCTTTTATAGAATCCTCTGTGGACTGGGCAACGGTTTGGCCAGAGAAAAAGATAGTTGTTAATAATATTAACAGGTATTTCATCTTAACAAGTTCTATGCATTTTTATGAATGATGTTGCCGTCTCTAAATTAAAATATAACCACATGAAAAATAAAATTATAGGATCAGCGGTCCTGGCCACTGTGGCTACGGTGATTTTAGCGGGTTGTAGTCCCGGTCGTCAAAATTTTTACAGCGATCGTTATTCGGCCGGCCAACCCGGTATTTCTCTGATAATGCATTCCTCTCCGGGAACTGCGATAAATAGGTATTCTGATGGACGATATTATTTCAGAAATCCAAACGGATATACTTACTGGCGTGGAAATGATAACAGATATTATTTGGACAGATCTAATATAATCAGGGTTCCACGAAACCACAGGCAGTACAATGAATGGAATAATGGTTATCGTAAACATGAGCATAAAAAACATTATCAGAAAAACCGCCATTAGTAAAACGAAAACCCCTTGCTAAAAATAAAACAGCATAGGGTTTTTTATTTTGATCCAAAAAAAAGTTATTTGGAATATCCCAATATTTTCAGCATGCTCTGAGCCGTTTGTTGCTTTGCATATAACCAATCAACATGCTTTCCATTGCGGTCAAAATCAACTATCACATGCTTTGGTGAAGGAATAAGACAATGTTTAATTCCACCATAGCCGCTTATCTGATCCTGGTAGGCACCCGTGTGAAAAAAACCGACATAAAGAGGTTCACCATTATTTATTTTCGGCAGGAACACTTCATTTATATGTTCTTCCGAATCATAATAGTCGTGGCTATCGCATGTAATTCCTCCCAGAACCACCCGTTGGTAATCAACATCCCATTTATTAATTGGCAGCATTAGAAATTTTTCACCAATACCCCAGGTATCCGGCAAAGTAGTAATGAATGAAGAATCTATCATATACCAGGTTTCCCTGTCATTCTGAACTTTCTCCCCGATAACACTATAAATATGCGCCATGCTCTCTCCTACAGTAAAACTTCCAAACTCAGTATAAATATGGGGCATGGGCACTTTTGCTTTTTTACAAGCAGCTTTAATGTTACGGACAATTTCATTAATCATAAACTGGTAGTCATATTCAAACCCCAGTGAATGCTTTATTGGGAAACCGCCACCAATATTAATGGAATCTAACTCAGGGCATATCTTTTTTAACTGGCAATAGAGATTGATGATCTTGTTTAATTCACTCCAATAATAAATATCATCCTTGATCCCTTTGTTTAAAAAGATGTGCAACATTTTTAACTGGAACTTACTTTCATACCCTTCAATTCTATCCACATAAAACTCAAGAATGTCTTTGGCACGAATGCCCAGCCTTGACGTATAAAAAGGGAAATTGGGTTCTTCTTCTGCAGCTACCCTGATGCCTAATTTAAAAGGAACCCGCACTGTTTTCGCATATTCCTTTAATTCTTCCTTATTATCAAGCACAGGAATAACGTTTGAAAACCCGCTGTTAAGCAGGCTGGCGATCCGCCTTGTATATTCCTTTTGCTTATATCCATTGCAAACAATGTTTATGTCTTTAGTGATCTTCTTTTTTTCATAAAGCTTTTTGATTATGTCAATATCATATGCGAAAGATGTTTCCAGGTGTATATCGTTTTTCAATGCCTGCTCAACAATAAAAGAAAAATGAGAGCTTTTAGTACAATAACAGTAAAAGTATTTGCCTTCATACTTATGTTTTTTAAATGCGTTGGCAAACATCGTTTTTGCTTTTTGTATCTGCATGCTGATTTTAGGCAAATACGTTAATTTCAAAGGTGTTCCATATTTATCTATCAACGCCTTTATGTCTACCCCGTTATACTGGAGGTATTCATTTTTTACTTCAAAGCCTTCCTGCGGAAAATTGAATGTTTGCTGTACAAGATCCTGGTATGAGTTTGTCATTGAGAACTTAATAAGTATTAGCGGTCAGGGATTTTTTTTAACGGGACAAAAGTAGAATTTTGGAGAAATTTCAGAGTATTTAATTTCTGGCAGCTAATATTATAAATAGAAGCAGGAAACCTGCCTGGCATCTGATAGTTAATTTGAAACAACTTTAAACAACAACCACCAGCAATTGAAAGAAAGTAATCTGAACTATTTTAAATCTGAAATATAAACAGCTCAATTTTAGATAGGTTTCCTCTTATCTCTACTATAGCTTTTTTACCTGCAGCATATCGGTATTTGCCCGTAATCACTCAGGATCGATAGTAATTGTCTGTATCAGTTTTTTTGCCACAGGCTTATCATGGAGTATCGCTGGTTTCCATACTGGCATTTTTTCAAGCCGGGAAATCAGTTCATAATTAAAATCTTCATCATCCATGCCCCTTAAAACTTTAAAATTTACCGGCACGCCATCTTTATCAACAATAAATTCTACCTGAACGTACGCTTTCTTTCTTTCTTCAGGCAGCAGGTCCACCATACCATTCCCCAACTTATCCAGGTATATCATAAATGCTTCGCCTCCTCCCGGAAACTTCGGCCATTCATGTACAGCTTCAACCAGGCTGGATATTTCCCGGGTTCTATGCGGCGTTCTGGCTATTTTATTTTTTACAACGGGTATTTTTCCACCTGTCCCCTGGCCATTTATTGAGTACTCCCCTTTTTCATTGATCAAAACAACCGGTAATTGTTTATTCTTTTCAAAATAATCAAAAGCATTTTCAAGTCTTGACACAAATTTTTTCAGCACAGCATCATCTTTTGTAAGGTTATCAAGATACCGGACACTTCTTGCCACATTAAACCGGATAGGAAAAATATGAACAGGAATATAATCTTGTCCCTGGCTTTTTGCATGCGCCGCCAGTATATATAATTCGTCAATCTGCTTATCGGTAATAGGAATACAACCTACGGTAACACAACTGCCATGAATATAAATGGCACCGCCTGGACGAAGAGAATCACTTAATATTCTGTCTGAGACATTAGGATAATTTAGCCCCAATGATAAATAATATTGGCTATGAGGATTAAATTCATTTATATAATAGAATCCTTCCGGTACCTGGTAATCTCCTTCTAATCTTTTGGGGCCTAATGTTCCTGCCAATGCACAAACCTTGTACGTTTTAAAAAGTTTGAACGGCTCCTGCAATTCATTCTTTACCCAAACTTCCAACTGGCTGTCATATTTAAAAGACCGGATGTAAATGTATTTTGCGGGCCATTGCAAATTCCTGGCTTCAAATTGTTTTTGCAATGTATCTTCCTTGCGCCTGAATGATTCATCAGGGCGTGCAAAAGATTTCTGGTAACTGATGAATGCAGAATTTGTTGCTCCATTTTTGTATGAAAGTTGGGCTGTTACCATAGTAACGCCCAATAATGAAATCAATGCTATAAGAAGGTTTTTCATGCTAGCTTTTCCTTTAACGATCCGACATTTAAATTATTTCCCATTGCTGTAATGATATGTGTAAAGATAAGGTCCAGGGTATAAAGACAGAAACATGGAATTTAAAGTCTGAATAAAATTTAACAACTTCGAAATCGTTGAAAATCTGATAGCCATATGACTTTCCAAAACCAGACCTTATAACTGGCCGCATCTCAATAGGTGAAACAACATTTTGTGTTTATAAATTACCCCTTGCTTCCTGTTCACGTTCAATTGCCTCAAACAAAGCTTTGAAATTTCCCTTACCAAAACTTTGAGCCCCTTTTCGTTGAATGATCTCAAAAAAAAGAGTTGGTCTGTCCTCTACAGGCCTGGAAAACAATTGTAATAAATATCCTTCATTGTCCCTATCCACCAGTATGCCTAATTCCTTCAGAGAATCTATATCCTCATCAATTTTGCCAACCCTGCCCAGCAAATCGTCATAATAAGTAGTAGGAACCTGCAAAAACTCCACTCCCCGGTTCATTAAATCCTTTACCGTCTTTACAATATCATTGGTAGCAAGGGCTACATGCTGAACACCTTCACCATTATAAAACTCAAGGTATTCCTCTACCTGCGATTTCTTTTTACCTTCTGCAGGTTCATTGATAGGAAACTTAACAAACCCGTTTCCGCTACTCATCACTTTGCTCATCAGGGCTGAATACTCAGTGGAGATATCATTATCATCAAAAGTGAGAATATTCCTGAACCCCATTACGTCTTCATAAAATTTCACCCAGGGATTCATACCATTCCAATCCACATTTCCTACGCAATGGTCTACATAAAGCAAACCTGCATCCGATGGTTTAAATAATGGATTTATCCAGGGTCTATAACCCGGAAGAAAGGCCCCTTTATAATTTTTCCTCTCTATGAATAAATGTACTGTATCTCCATAGGTATGGATTCCACTCATCACCACTTCGCCGTCATCGTCTTTTAAATGCTTTGGCTCCATATAGCTTTTTGCACCCCTGCGGGTCGTTTCTTCCCATGCACTAACCGCATCCTTTACCCGGAGAGAAATAGCTCTTACGCCATCGCCGTGCTTATAAATGTGGTTAGCAATATCATTGTCCGGTCGAAGGGCTGTCGTTAATACAAACGTCAGTTTATTCTGTCGAACAGCATAGCTTGCTATATCCTTAAATCCCGTTTCCGGGCCGGCATATGCCAGCGGTTGAAATCCGAATGCCGTGATATAATAATGAGAGGCCTGTTTTGCATTGCCTACATAGAATTCTACATAATCAGTTCCTTCCAATGGAAGGAAATCTTTTTCAATGTTTTGTTTTTTTCCCGGGGATAATATATCAGTCATAAAAAAAATTTGATGTAAAGACTAGCTGAGAGTGATGCTTATTATTAAAACTATTAATGGCTATTTGTATCCTGCTCACATTGCCGGCCTTGCATCCATAGCCAGTGCTTCCATCAGTAAGATGAAACACCTTCTTTGATCCGGGAAAAACTTGTGTGGAAAATCGGGGCGCATTATTATGCAAATTTAGAATAGCCACAGCAATAAAATTCAAACAAAAAAGCCGGAAACCTATCTTTGCCCAATGTTGAATTCTTCGAAAAAGAAAAGGGGGGTAGGTTTTCCAAAAATTGGAATTTTGGGTGGAGGCCAATTAGGCAGAATGCTGCTCCAGGCCGCTGCAAACTATCCTGTTGAGACCTTCGTACTTGAAAATGACCCGGCCTGCCCTGCTGCTCATCTTTGCCACCATTTTTCCACTGGCGATATTAAAAACTATGATGACGTTTTAGCATTCGGAAAAAATCTTGATGCCCTCACTATTGAAATTGAAAATGTAAATACCCTGGCATTAGAAAAATTAGAAAGCCTGGGAGTCAAAATATATCCAAAACCTTCTGTCTTAAAGATTATTAAGAATAAAATACAACAAAAGGAATATTATAAGCATCACAATATACCAACGGCGGATTTCAGGGTAACTAATGATTTTACTGAATTAAGCAATGCGGAAGAATTTCTGCCGGCTGTTCAAAAAATTGGTGAAGGCGGTTACGATGGCCGGGGTGTTCAGGTCATAAATACCAGGGATGATTTTTCAAATGGCTTCGACAGCCCTTCCATCCTGGAAAAAATGATAGCCATTCAAAAAGAAATTGCTTTAATCGTTGCCATTAATGAAAAAGGGGAAGCGGCCTTATATCCCCCGGTGGAAATGATTTTCGACAAAGAACTTAATCAATTGGATTACCAGGTTTGCCCCGCCTTTTTAGATAATAATACTCTTTTTGCTATTCAAAAAATTGCCACCGCCACGGCCAAAAATTTTAATTCACCCGGCTTATTTGCCATTGAATTATTTATTGACCAGGGCGGGGAAGTATTGGTAAATGAAACAGCTCCAAGAGTTCATAACAGTGGACATCATACCATTGAGGCGCATTATTGCTCTCAATTTGATATGCTTTGGAGAATTATGCTGGGTTACCCATTAGGAAATACAACAGCCATTTTACCTTCAATGATGGTGAATATTGTAGGATCAGAAGGCTCTAGTGGCGAAGTAAAATATGAAGGCCTGAAAGAAATACTTTCAATTAGTAACTGCTTTGTGCACCTGTATGGGAAAAGACAAACCAAGCCGGGCCGAAAGATGGGACATGTGACGGTACTTAACAATGACAACCAGAACTGGCAGGAACTCTCGAACAAAGTGAAAAAAACGTTGTTAGCAAAATCCTGAAACCTTCTGTCCGTTGATAAACCATTTTTAAAGTAAGGTAGAACGACCGCATGCCATTCAGCTTTTTGACGTCAAAAAGCCAAGCCTCACGTTTCATTTGTTTCATTAAACTTATCCTGTTAAAAGCCGAAACCTAAATAAATAAAAACACTGTGGAATTATTATTTGCATTAAAGAAATTTTCAACTGTTCCGGCTCTGGTTATCCTTTTAGCTTCATGCGGAGAAAAAAATAAAAAAGAGATAGTATCCCCGGCCGGAGGCAATGCCCGGCAAATGGTTATAAATGTAGACGGTTATATAGTAAAAGCAGAGCCTTTTGCCGTTAATATAGAAGTCCCCGGATCAATTATCGCTAATGAAACTACTGAGATACATCCTGAAGTTTCGGGTCGTATCGTTCGACTGAATGTGGCTGAAGGACGATATGTAACCAAGGGAACTCTCCTGGCCAAATTGTACGATGCCGACCTGCAGGCCCAATTAAAAAAACTCCAGGTTCAATTGCAAATTGCAAAAACAAATGAAGAACGGTCTGCTCAACTATTAAATATTCAGGGAATAAGTAAAGCTGATTACGATGCCAGTTTACTCAATGTAAATAATATAAATGCAGATATTGATATTATCCGCACCACTATTTCAAGAACGGAAATAAGAGCCCCTTTCAATGGTAAACTGGGATTGAAAAATATTAGTCCCGGAGCGTATGTTACACCCTCCACTATCATTGCCGCCATTAACCAAACCAGCCAGTTAAAACTTGATTTTACTGTGCCAGAAAAGTATACAGGCCTGGTCCATGTTGGGCAGTTAGTTCAATTTACATATGAAGGATCTGATAAAAAATTTAAAGCAAAAATCACCGCAACAGAATCTTCCGTGGCCGAAAATACCCGCAGCCTGAAAGCAAGATCAGAAGTTTTGACAAAAGATGATAAATTGTTTCCGGGAGCCTTTGCCAAAGTTCAACTGAGCTTTGAGCCAGATCCTTCAACCATTTTAATTCCTACCCAGGCAGTAATACCGCAAGCGAGGGTTAAAAAAGTTATCATATACGATAATGGTGTTGCAAAATTTAATGATGTAAAAACGGGCATTCGTGATTCGGCAAGGATTCAAATTACTGAAGGTTTGAAAAATGGAGACACCATTGTACTTACCGGGCTATTAAGTATAAGACCAGAAT
>JBPPMM010000220.1:0-6525 GCA_051306075.1 Chitinophagaceae bacterium | reverse complement strand
GAAGGATTGCAAAAGCTTTATGATACCTATAAAGACAAACTGGTTATTATTGGATTTCCTGCCAATAATTTCGGCGGACAGGAGCCAGGGGGGAAAGAAGAGATAGCAGAGTTTTGTAAAAAAAATTATGGGGTTACTTTCCCTATGGCAGATAAAATTTCAGTAAAAGGTGATGATATAGCTCCAATTTATAAATTCCTGGAAGAAGAGGCAGCCAAAAAAGGATTCGCTGACCCTGTAAAGTGGAATTTTGGAAAATTTTTAGTTGATGAAAAAGGAAACCTTGTCGCAACCTTTTCTCCCAAGACATTACCGATGAGTGACGAGGTGCTGAAATACTTAAACTAAAAACAAGAAGATATTATAATGCGGTTCTGGTACACCAGGCCGCTTTTTTATTTTATAACCAAAAGTTTATTTTCGCCTTTATGCAATTTTCTGATGTAATAGGCCAGATCGGAATAAAAAATAAGCTGGTTGATTTAGTACAAAATAACCGGCTCAGCCATGCTTTGCTTTTTTTAGGGAAAGAAGGATATGGCGCCTTACCCCTTGCCTTATCATTTGCCCAATATGTAGTTTGTGAAACGGTCAACGGGAAATCGAAACATTCGATGGGTTCCTCGCTTTTTGATGATGACCTGTCTCAGGCGCCTTCGGCTCCCTCCTTTTATAAAGACTCTTGCGGAACATGTACCGCCTGCACCAAATCAAACCAACTGGTTCACCCCGATATTCATTTTTCTTATCCCGTTATTACCAAAAAAGCAGGGACTCCACCAATTAGTACGGATTATATTGCCGAATGGCGTGAATTTATCAGGAACCATCGGTATGGAAATGTATACGACTGGCTTCAGTTTATTGGTGCAGAAAACAAACAGGGAAATATTACTGCCCATGAATGTAATGATATTATTCGCAAGCTGAACCTGAAAAGTTTTGAAAGCGAGTATAAGATCCTGCTGATGTGGCTGCCGGAGTACCTGGGTAATGAGGGAAATAAATTATTAAAACTCATTGAAGAACCGCCACCGAATACCTTATTTATATTGGTTGCAGAAAATGAATCCCTCGTATTGCCCACTATACTGAGTCGTTGCCAGACCATAAGAATTCCGGCCCTGGAAAATGTTGAAATAGAAAAGGCTTTGATAGGGAATAATAATACCGCCCCGGCGCAGGCCAGGCAGATAGCCAGTGTAAGCGAAGGCAATTACCGGGAAGCCTTGCACCTGGTTCAACATTCAGATGAAGACTGGCAAAGTCTGCTGAGAGACTGGTTAAATGCCATCATGAAAACCGGGCCCATTGCCCAAACTAAATGGGTGGAAGAAATAAGCAAACTGGGCCGTGAAAATCAGAAACAGTTTCTCCGCTATTTTAACCATTTGCTCCAGCAGGCAATTCGCCTGAGAATTAATCCCCCTCCGGCCGGTCAACCAGGTTCGCTGGCACCGGTCTCTGAGCAGGACTTTGCCTTGCGGCTGAATAAAATAGCCGGTATGGAGCAGCAAAAGGCAATAATAGAGGAATTGGACAAGGCCAGTTATTATATTGAAAGAAATGCGCATGGGAAAATGTTATTTCATGCTCTCACTATCAAAGTATATCATATCATTCAGGACAAAATTGTATTTTTGACTGATTGAGGAAGAAAATAGTGAGACAGAATGTAGAAAGTGTGAGTGTGTGTGCGTTGTGAGCAGACAGTTTATTATTAATTAGTTATTAAGTTGTGTTAATTATTTCATCTACATATTTTTTAATCAAAACTCAGGGCAGTTTGCTGAATAGCGGACAAAGCCCGGAAGAGTGCGACGCAACGATAGCTTGATAGATATTCTGCAGCCTGCTACATAAATTACCGGAATGAATCCGGGTTCATTATCTGCTTTCTCTTCATTTATTTACAAATTAATAAATACAATGGGTTGTACCAGTTGTGGTACCGCTACTGGCGGTAAACCGGGAGGATGTAAGAGCAACGGTGGGTGTAGTACCGGGGGGTGCAACCGCATGAATACTTACGACTGGCTTCATAACCTGCCCATGGCAGATATTGAAAGCACCTGTAAAGTAATAGAAGTAAGTTTCAATAAAGGAACCCGCAAGGATTTTTTCCGAAATCCTTCTTTGCAACAATATGAAAAGGGAGAAATGATAGCGGTGGAAGGAATAAGCGGGTTTGATGTAGGCGAGGTATCATTGACCGGAGAAATAGTGCGGTTGCAAATGAAAAAGCGGGGAGCCAAAGAAGATAACCCGGAAATGAAAAAGGTGTTACGGCAGGCCAGCGACCGGGATGTTGACTTAATGATTCAGAACAAGGCCCGCGAACCGGAAGCAGTTATACGTAGCCGCGCCATAGCCAAACAACTGAAGCTTGATATGAAAATAAGCCAGGTGGAAATGCAGGCTGATGGCAGAAAGGCTACCTTTTTTTATATTGCCGACGGGCGGGTAGATTTCAGGGAACTTATAAAAATATATGCATCCGAATTCAAGGTAAAGGTTGAAATGCGGCAGATTGGAGCCAGACAGGAAGCAGGCAAAGTAGGGGGTATTGGCAGTTGTGGAAGGGAGCTTTGTTGCAGTACATGGCTCACCGATTTTAAATCCGTTAACACAGCTGCGGCACGATACCAAAATTTATCAATCAACCAAACCAAGCTGAGCGGTCAATGCGGCCGGCTGAAGTGTTGCCTTAACTATGAACTGGATACCTACCTTGATGCGTTGCAGCATTTTCCTGAAAATTGCGATGTGATCAGGGTGGCAAAAGGGAACGCTTACCTGGCGAAAAAGGATATTTTTAAAAGCCTGATGTGGTATACTTTACCGGACAGCAACAAACAATACCCATTGAGCATTGAACGTGTAGTAAAAATAAAGTCATTGAATCAGCAGGGAGTTTTTCCCGAAGAATTAGAGCCGGTAGAAGTCACATCTTCTAAACCAAGGGAAGTAGAGCCGGAGTTTGCAGACCTTGTAGGGCAGATCAGTTTACAAACACTGGAAAAAGCTGAAAAGAAACGCCACTTTCAGCAACAAAAACAAAAAAGCAGGGAGCGGGAACAAAGACCGCAACAAGGACCGGGAAACAGGCAACAAGATACGGGTGGAAGGCAAGCCGGCAATAATCAACAAGGCAACCAGCAAAGTAACCGGCCTCAAAGACCCCAGGGTGGTCAGGGTAATAACCAGGGGCAACCTAATAGGGGAAGCCAGGGAAGACCGCAGAGAAGGCAAGGTCCACGACCAAACCAGGGCCCGCCGAAAAAAGAAAATTGATACCCATTTAGGTTTTATTTGATCTCACTATAAAGCACCTCCTGGATCTTTGGCCTTATATTCATTTGACCAAATCTTGGATTATTCCTTGTTGGATTTACACGATTGGATAGGAAAATATATACTAATTGGAATTTTGGATCTACCCATACGCAGGTGCCGGTAAAGCCGGTATGACCAAATGTTTGCGGTGATGCACTGAGGGATGGATATGGCTCGGGCCTTGTGGTATTATCCTTTTCCGGTTTATCAAAGCCAAATCCACGCCGGCTGTTTGGGCTTTGGTAGGAAGTGAAAAGTTTTATAGTTGACTCCTTAAAATATCTTTCCCCATTAAACATTCCATTGTTGAGCAGCATTTGGTACAGCATGGCCAGGTCATAAGCATCAGAAAATAAACCGGCATGGCCAGCTACACCACCAAACAGGGAAGCTCCTTCATCATGTACATCTCCGCGAATAAGCTGGCGGCGAAAATGAGGTTCCAATTCCGTTGGTACAATTTTATCGAGGCTAAATTCATTTCTTGGTTTAAATCCGGTTGTTCTCATTCCCATTTTCCGGTAAAAAGTTTTTTCAACATATTCATTCAGCGGAAGACCGCTTATAGCTTCTACCACTTTTCCTAAAAAAATAAAATCATTGTCGCTGTATACATATTTTCCTTTGGCAGATAATGGACTTTTCAGAATGCGATTCATGATCGTGTCTTCCCAATCATTGCGCAGGTAAATATTTTCTGCCACCCGGATGGTAAAGCCAGGTTTTGACCTGTCGCTGTAAATTGCCGGGTTGGGAATTCCACTGGCGGTATCTATCGTTTCCCTGTAAAATGTAATAAAGGGAACCAGTCCAGCCTCGTGAAGGAGAATATCTTCTATTTGCAGGGAAGCTTTGTTAGTACCTCTTACCACTGGCAGATAATTACCCAGTCTTTTTTTAAGATCCAGCTTGCCTTCTTCATACAATTTCATTATGGATAATGTAGTGGCAGAGGTTTTAGTAAGAGATGCCAGGTCAAAAATACTTTCCAGGCTTACCGTTTGAGAATTTGCATATTCGTAATTACCAAAAGCTTTGTTGTAAATGATCTTTCCGTTGTGAACGGCCATCACCACAGCACCTGGAATTGCCTTTTTCTCTATACCATCGTATACAATGGAGTCGATGGAAGTCAATTTATTTTTTGCCGGGACCTTCCTCACTGGTTTAACTCCTCCATGTACAATGCCACTACCATAATCAAAGTCACAAACTGTAACGGGCAATCGCCCCATGGAAACTATCTTTCCTTCAAGCAGGTCGGCGGCGGCTTGTTGTGTAATATCATCATCCTGGTAACAGGCTACTAAAGTAGTGGCATCACAAAAATTTTCCGTAGCCAGCACGTTTCCAAAAACAAAACTGAGAGTTTTAATGCTATTTAATTTTTTCCAAAGCTCAATCGCTGTTGCACTGATCTGGTAATTATTGGCGGGCCTGTTATTAAAATTATGTATGCCGGTGATCACAGCGTCATATTTACTTTCACTAATGGTTTTAAATATGGAATCGGAAATAGCTGTGTCTTCATTGTATGGATAAAAGAAAACATCTGCATCGTAATCTTCTTTCATTCGTTTGCCAAAAGCATTGAGTTCTTTTATGCCTATAGCTACATAAGCCACTTTTTTCTTACCGTCGGGTATTACAGGAATACCGGTATTTGCAACTCCCAATTCATTTATATTGCCTCTTGACAGGAGGGTTAGCGATTGTTTTGCTGCTTCATACCTGATCTCATTTGTTTTTGCATTCAGGTCTTCCAGCAAATTACCTGTTTCAATAGTGTGGCTTTCATTCAGGCCGAGATCATACTTTGCCTGCAAAACTTTTTTTACTTTATTATCGATATCCGCCCAGCTTAATTTTTTTCTTTTAATTGCTTTTCTCACTGCCGCGATAGCGCCGGGAACACTCTCCGGCAGGCAAAGCATATCGTTACCGGCTATCAATGCCTCCACTGAAATAGTTCCCCCGGGAAAATATTTGGTGACGCCTTTCATCTCCAGCGCATCGGTGAAGGTGAGCCCTTTAAATCCCAGGCTATCTTTTAATAAACCTGTTACTGTATTTTTTGAAATGGAAGTGGCCCTGTTTGGCGAATTATCTATTGAGGGAACGAAGAGATGTGCTGTCATTACACTTCCTACGCCGGCATCAATCAAAGCCTTGAATGGCACTAATTCCATTTTATTCAGTTGCGCAATGGTTTTATTAACTACGGGCAGATCATAATGCGAATCAACATCCACATCGCCATGGCCGGGAAAATGTTTGGCGCAAGCCATTATACCGGCGTCCTGCATCCCCTTCATATAGGCAATGGCTAGTTGCGTTACCTTATACCTGTCCTCACCAAAAGAACGATAACCGATAACCGGGTTTTTAGGATTATTGTTGATATCAACAACCGGAGCATAATTTACCTGCACGCCTATCCGCTTGCACTGTTCACCAACAGCTACCCCCATTTTATAAACAAGGGATTCATCACTCAATGCTCCTAGTGTAAGCTGGTAAGGAAATTTAGTGACACTATCCAGCCTCATGCCCAGGCCCCATTCGCCATCTATGGTTATCATCAGCGGCGTTTTAGCCATACCTTGGTAGGCATTCGTGAGATTGGCCTGGCGAACTGGTCCGCCCTGGAAAAAACATAAGGCACCTATATTATATTTTTTAATATCCTTTGTTACTTTAGCTACATGATCTTCGCCCAGGTTTGAATGGGCTCTTACCACCATTAGCTGGGCAATTTTTTCATCTTTACTAAGGCTTTTAAAAACACTATCCACCCAGGCAGCAGCCGGAAGAGTGCTTTTATATTGCCCCGCAGAGAAAAAAGGATGTAATAAAAATAACAGCAATAAAGTCTTTGTCATTCTCTTCATATAAAAATATTCTGTCTTATTAAACATCAATAAAATTAACCCTTTTGATTTTATGAAAAAGTCAATAGTAGCTTAAAAAGCAAATTGTTATTTTTGCTTGCGGAGAAATTAATAGGGCCTGATAAAATTTTATTATTACCTGATAACATAGCCAACCAGATAGCAGCCGGTGAGGTAATTCAGCGGCCGGCCAGTGCGGTAAAAGAATTATTAGAAAATGCGGTGGATGCTGGAGCCACTGAAATCAAACTTTTTGTAAATGATGCCGGAAAATCATTATTACAGGTAATAGATAATG
>JBPPMM010000214.1:0-2528 GCA_051306075.1 Chitinophagaceae bacterium | reverse complement strand
GGCTAGAAAATCCATACCATCCATGTCTTCAGTATAACCAAGTTTACAGTATTAGCCCAATATACGCTGTCAGGATACGTCTGGGCTAACGTGCATTTGTTATTCTCGAAAGTGATACAATGGTGTGGTTTTGGATAGGATCACATAAGGAGTATAATTCGATGATTAAAAACATTTAAGCAAAAGAACCGATAACAGTAGCTTCACAACATAGCGGATATTTCGAAGCGATATGCTTTTTCCTTTGATTCAGCATTTACTATCTTGAAGATATATTCCGGGATCGCCACGTCGTGAAGCCTGGGTCGTTATCAGCAATAAACAATGAAATGAGTAAAAGGATTTTTATCGCGATATTTTTAATTTTTTCCTGTTCATTTGTAAATATGAGGGCTTCAGGTGTGACTTTGTATGTATGGTCGCCTAATGGCTTAAATATTCGAAGTGCGCCTAATACAAATGCCAAAATTTTGGGCGCCCTATCATTTGGAGATAGCATAACAGTTATTGAGAAGACCACACATACGTTTACTAATCTTTTCATTGAAAACCATGAAGAAGAAAAGAATCCAATCTATTTGAAGTGTAACTGGGTAAGTATAAAAGTGAATGAAAGAACTGGGTTCATAATTGATGGTTATTTACTTGAAATTCCATGCCCCAATAAGAATGAACGCATTAATCCATATTTGGACAGGATGGCTGACAAATACAAAGTCTTGAGTTTGAATGCAAGTTACATGCTACGATTTGGTGCTGTAAATTTCCAAAGTGAACAAATTGTCTTTCCATGCGATAAAGGAATCAGTTGGTTCAGAGATACAGTATCTAAAACAGAGGATGGAATTGAGTCAGAAGATGATTATGTTTCAGAGGAAATAAAATATTTTAAAGGATTTTCAAAGCAAGAAATACTTATTTTCTTAAACGTGTTTTACGGATTAGAAAGTAAGCCTTATTCAGGTTTGTATGAGGGAGGGATGTATGTTCGAAGGAATTGGCCTGAATCAATTTTCCTCTTTGGCGGAATTCAGGAGATTGAATTATCCCTTTTTCCAAACCAAGTCATCATCTTCTATTACAACAGCTCATGTTAATAAATGCTGATAACAACGGTAGCTGATGCACAACCATCCTTTAAAAATAGGGTAAAATGACTCATTTTTGCCGTTGTGAGGTCTATTAGGGAGCCATGTTAGAGTTCCTGGGGATTGAAAATTCGTGTTGTAATAATCTGTGACGGCGGTGAAATTCAAAAAGCAAAGAAATTGTGCTTTTTATTGATTTATTTAATTGTATTTGGAGAATTTGGCAATTAATCTTGGGGTTTAATTTATTGAAATTCAGATATTTTTTCAGATTATAACATAAGGCAGCCATTATAACATGTTTATTTGTTTGTTTAATACCGCGCGTATTTACTTTTTTCATATTCAGAAAATTAATTAATGTACCCAGGACGGGCTCAACTGTTTTGCTCCTTATACGAGAAATTCTTTTTGCATAGGGCGTTTGCATTTTATCATGCATGACGGCATACAAAGATTTATGAATGCTGTCATCGATTTTTTTGAACTTAGTCGACTTTCCACAGCATTGTTCTCTCAGCGGACAATTTTTACAATTCGTTTCACTACTTCTATAGATTATTCTCTGATGTCCATCGCGATCTACTTTTATGCCTTTGAATAGCAGGATAGCCCGATGACCGCGCTGGCATTCATACTGATTCAACTCAGAGTTAAAAATAAATCCTGGTCTCTCATGCACGTATTGGCCGAAATTTGGAATATAGGCATCTATGTTATGATCGGCCAGATATCGTAATGCCTCTCCGCTGCTATAACCTGTATCGGCAGTTATTTGCTCGAGATTAATTTCATTTTCCCTCAGGTTTTCTATGCATTGTGTCAGTATGTTTTCCAGGCACTGACTGTCTCGTTTGTCAGCATAATCAGCACCTGCAGCGGTGATCACATGATGTGAGTCATCGACTGCAATTTGGCCAAAGTAATTGAGCTGTCTGGCTTTGCCGGGTTTTACACTTATTCTGGCATCAGGATCAGTGGTTGATTCATGCGTATGATTACTTAAAAATTTAGGTCTGATCAAATCCCCGCTTTCATTTACCTGTTTGGTATTTCCGCCACCGGGCTGGTCTTTGTATTCTTTTGCTTTCCAGGCGTGATGTTGTTCAACAGATTTTTTCTTCTCAGGTGTAATGGACTTTTTGGATTTGTCTTTCAGTGGGTTTATTCGATCCTCACTGTTTTCATTGAGTTCTGATACATAAGTTTCAGCATCATCTGTGATTTCTTTCTCTATGAGGCTGTCCATGCTGGCATTAGCCTTTATGAATGCACTATCAATTGCTTGTCGTTTTCCGCGTACCATTCCTTTCTCCACACAAAGCGAAAGAATCCTTTTACATAGACTCAAGAATACTTCTTCACCATATAATTGTCGCGTACGGCTAATTGTACTAAACCAAGGCAATTCTTCATCAATAGCATAGCGAATAAACCATC
>JBPPMM010000525.1:0-2414 GCA_051306075.1 Chitinophagaceae bacterium | reverse complement strand
TCTCCCGATTCGTGAGTGTTTCTGAAATCACAGAGCATATGGTTTGGGCTGAAACAGGGGGTATAAACGGAATGTGGAAAGCAATGGAAGGTATCCGGAATAATCAACCCATCTGGTCGGGGGAAGCCATACACAAGGGCCTATCCATAGAACAGATCATCGAAAAAACCTGGCAGCCAAAAGAAAAAGTACCAGAAGTAGCTAAACCCCGCTGGGGTGGGTCCGTAGGTTTTTGGATACCTGCATTGAAAAACTGCCACATTTTATTGGAGGCATTTAGCGTTTCTATAAAAGGTATGGATACGGAAGAAATAATTTATCCTCACATAATGTCAGGACCCCTCAATGTAAATCAACGTATGGAATTTTTACGATTCCACCTGGAACGGCACCAGGGGCAGATTGAAAATGTAAAGGCCCATCCGGATTATCCACAATAAAAAGTAAGTGTTGAAACCATAGTGAGCCCGGTTCTGCGACGATATTTTTATGAAATTTCCTGGCAAAAGAGATGAGTTTATGCAACGAAATTCTTTCTAAATAATTTTAGGAGAAAATACGGGTTCATCTTAATATTATACCCGTAGGAAAATTTTCTTGCGATACATAAAATATAGAAAAAGCCATTTAACTAAAACAAGGCAAACTGCCATAACAACAAGATCATAGGGATCGCCAACCCATTGCCCCAGCCAATTAAAAAATCCATTGGTTGTATATTCCCAGTTTATAAACCTGCCCGACATGTATATTAAAATTGAATTCATGCCAATCACTTTA
Organism: Chitinophagaceae bacterium; assembly: GCA_051306075.1. Lineage (GTDB taxonomy): Bacteria > Bacteroidota > Bacteroidia > Chitinophagales > Chitinophagaceae > Terrimonas_B. The sequence goes on along the minus strand of JBPPMM010000525.1, from coordinate 1,634 downwards.
AAAAAGAAAGCCCATTTTTTATATCCCAGTACGTCGATGAAATAATAAAAAATGGCGAGCAGAATTAAACTGTACCCGCCCACGTTTAACACAAAAGAGCTTGTCCAAAGATTTTTATTTATCGGGAACTCTAAATTCCATAGTTGGGCCAGGCCAATGAATATAAATCCTGTAACCATCATCCACATCGCTTTCCCGGATGGTGTAACTAAACTATTTTTTAAAAAACTACCTGTAAGTATTCCGAGGAGGCCGGTTGCTATAGCAGGAATAGCAGACATTAGTCCTTCCGGGTCGTGAATACCCAAATACAATTTTCCAGGCACGATAAACCGATCGATATAAGAAGCGAAGTTTCCTTCCATTGTCATATCACCCATGGGAAAACCGGGCGCAGAATTAAATTTCAGTAAGAGCCAGTAACCGACCAGCAATCCAAAAAACCAAATTATCTGAATTCGTTCTTTCGAATACAAATAAATTATATTGGCGAATATGTAGGCCAGGCCAATGCGTCCTAAAACGCTGGCAAAACGTATTTCAGAAAATGACGTCAATTGGATGCCATTATTATAAATGACACCCAGCAATACAAGGATCAATCCGCGTTTAATAACACGTAAAAGCAATTGAGTTTTTGTTTTTCCTTTTTCCAGTTCCCGCCCAACAGAATAAGGAGTGGCTACGCCGGCAATAAAAAGAAACAACGGGAAAATAAGGTCATATAAATGAAACCCGTTCCATGCCGGATGGGTAAACTGATTGGCTACAGTGCCCCAGAATGGAGATCCGGTCGCCTTAAAAAGGTAATGGAAAATTCTTTCGGCTCCAATGATCCAGAACATATCAAAACCACGCAGGGCGTCGAGTGAAAAAAGTCGTCCCGGGTTATTGTTTGCTGTTAATGTCATACAGCACTTGTTTCAAAACCCAGAATCTCCTTTCTTTGAATTAACATGTGAAATCTATTAAAATATCGAGCAGCTAGTAAAGAACTTAAAGTTAACTCGTTTACAATCGTGAAGTAAATAATAGTATAAGGCAAAATTACCCGGGTCTTCCGATCCTCAGTCTCATGATTATCTTTTCAATTTGTCAATGCATAAACTGCGAAGCTGGCCAGCCAGTGTTCGCCACCGTAATTACCACTGACAACATTTGGCAAGGCTGTTGCCAGGTGATGTACCGATGATCGTAGCAATAATGCTTTTCGAGAATCTTTAACCGGCAGCGCAGCAGCCAGACCTTTCATGCACCAGCTGCGGCTAAAGCTCAGGCCATCCAAATGTACTATCTGAAGATCAGTGCGGTCGGAGATGACAGGTAATACTGTAAGATGCTGCAAACTTTTAAAGGAATAAAATTGATTGAACCAATTGATAAATTCCCGGTGCGATAATACACGCCGCATCAGGTCAGCTTCCTCCAGGCTCGGGGATAAAAAATCAGATCCATCAGGCTCCCATATTGCGGGAGCATTTTTGTCTTTACTATAAATTCGTTTTGCCGTTGAAATAATCGCTGTTTCAAATTCAGAATCCTTTACCGCCCTGGCATGGTCCAGGGCAAAGACTAGCCCGAATGCAGTATTGGGATGCACACCCGAGCGGTTAGGATAGGTTTGTTTTGGCAAA
>JBPPMM010000499.1:0-13634 GCA_051306075.1 Chitinophagaceae bacterium | reverse complement strand
GTACAGGAAATGGTATGGAGTGGAATTAAATGCAGAAACAGAAATCCTGCCATTGATCGGGAGCAAAGAAGGGATCATGCACATTTGTATGACCTATCTGAATAAAGGTGATGAGGTGTTGGTTCCAAACCCCGGCTATCCTACTTATACCAGTGCGGTGAAACTGGCAGGGGGTAGGTGCAAAGAATATAAATTAAGAGAAAAAAATAATTATGAACCTGATTTTGCAAAGCTGGAGAAGGCCAGTCTTAAGAAAGTGAAATTGCTTTTTGTGAATTACCCTCAAATGCCAACGGGAAAAATGGCAGTAAAAAAATTGTTTGAGAAAATTGTTGCATTCGGAAAAAAACACAACATCTTAATCATTCATGATAACCCTTATAGTTTTATTCTTAACGAAAGCCCGGCCAGTTTGCTGGGGGTTGAAGGAGCAAAAGATTGCGTGATAGAATTAAACTCCTTAAGTAAAAGTCATAATATGGCCGGCTGGAGAGTAGGTATGCTGTGCGGGGCAAAAGAGCGGATAGATGAGGTATTAAGGTTTAAGAGCAATATGGATAGCGGTATGTTCCTCCCCGTTCAACTGGCCGCAGCAAAAGCCTTGCACCTGGGCAGGGAATGGCACGATGAGGTGAATACTGTGTATAGAGAAAGAAGGGAAAAGGTTTTTGAGTTATTAGACCTGTTGAATTGTAATTATTCAACTGAACAAGTGGGCATGTTTGTTTGGGCCAGGATTCCAAAAAAATTCAGCAACGGTTATGCATTGAGCGATGATGTATTATATAAATGCCAGGTCTTCATCACCCCCGGTGGAATATTCGGCAGTGCAGGTGATCAGTATATCCGGGTGAGTCTATGCGGATCAATGGAAAAATTTGAGGAAGCAATAAAGAGAATAACAAAAGAATTGAACCATTAACAATGGAAAGAAAAAGAATAGCTATCGTCGGGATCGGATTGATCGGAGGCTCCCTGGCCATTCAGCTGCATGAAAAGAAACTTTCATCAAAACTGATAGGGGTAGATAATAATGCAGATCATGCAAAGAAGGCAGTAGAACTTGAATTGGTTGATGAAATATTATCACTGGATGATGCTATAGCGCAATCAGATGTTATCGTTCTGGCCATACCTGTAGATAAACTGGTTGACCTGTTGCCTTCAATTATGGACAGGATCGACCGGCAAATTGTAATAGACCTGGGATCAACCAAGCATCATTTAATTGAATCAATAAAAGACCATCCCAAAAGGGGGAGATATGTAGCCACGCATCCTATGTGGGGAACCGAATACAGCGGTCCGCAGGCGGCGGTGCGTGGCGCCTATGAAAACAAGGCGGTGATTATTTGTAATGCCGGCGAAAGCGATCCGGATGCTATGGAATGGGTTAAAGCAATGTACAGGAAGATCGGTATGCACCTGCTGGAAATGGAAGCAAAAGCCCATGACCTGCATGCAGCCTATGTGAGTCATATTTCTCACATCACCTCATTTGCTTTGGCCAATACGGTATTAAAAAAGGAGAAAGAAGATAAAGCCATTTTTGAATTAGCATCCGCCGGCTTTGAAAGCACGGTGAGGCTGGCGAAAAGTAACCCGGAAATGTGGGTGCCTATTTTTATGCAGAATAAAATAAATGTGCTCGATGTATTAACGGAACATATTGCCCAGTTGACAAAATTTAAAGACAGTATTGAAAAAGGGGATAATGATTTGTTGCAGGGACTGATTGAAGATGCAAATAAGATCAGGAGAATAATAAAATGAGTTTTGAAACAGCATTCAATTTAATGGGCTTTGCAATGCTGATTGGATTGGGCTATTCAGGGATCAAAGTGTTTTCTATTGCATTGCTTTTGCGACAAAGAAATGCTGAATACGTAGGGAAAGGATGGGATGGTCGGGTTACAACAAAGCAACTGAAAAAGTTAAAAAGTTTACACCTGATGAGATTTTCTAAAAAAAGGATAGATCAGTATTTGAGATATTCTATAAAGACATGATTAATATTATTAGCAGGAATTGGATTGTTACTATTATTTGGTTTTTGGAATAATGTGCTGAATAATTAGAATAAATAACACTATGAAAATTACCGGGTATAATTTTCGGATTAAGATTGCGTACCCTCCCCGGAGGGGCGGATTTCGGGAAGTATAAATTATAAACGACCGGGGTGGGTCTTATGAAAAGAAAGATCATTCCATACAACCCAAAACTAAAAGACCTGGCAAAAAAACTTCGCCGGACCATGACCTTTTCAGAAGTAAAGCTCTGGAATGAATTGAAGAATGGCCAAATGATGGGATATGATTTTGACAGGCAAAGACCAATTGGTAATTATATCGTAGATTTTTTTTGCAAAGATCTGCAACTGGCTTTGGAAATAGGTGGTATTACACATGATGATGAAAAACAGATGATGCAGGATGAATTAAGGCAGGAAGAAATCGAAATTTTGGGCATACGGATTTTGAGATTTAATGCATTATAGGTAGTAAAAAAGGTGGAAGCTGTGGTTAAGGAAATTGAAAGATGGATTTTGGAATATGAAGAAAAAAATGGAGTAAATGAATTTGTAAAAAGAAAGAGGGTGAAGATGGATAATCCAAAATCTCGAAAGAGAGGGTAACCCACCCCTGCCCTTCCCGGGAGGGGATGCCAGGCACAACCCTCGCTTTTCAAAGAAATCGATTTGTTCAGATTCTCTGAAAATGTGGAATAGATAAATAAAAATGATGTGGTATTGATGAAGTTTGGATTTATACAAGATAAATGATCAGACCAACGCAACCACAGATACCCTATGAACAAAAGACAACAACATAATAATTATAATAAAATGTCTTCGTAACATCCTTTTGGGCCCGGAGACTTAAATTTGTAGTATGCAAACAGTAGAACAACCAACAAAAGACACCGTGCAGCAGGCATGGGTTAAGCGGCCATTGATCATCAGTGGTCCCTGCAGCGCTGAGACGGAAACACAGGTGCTTGAAACAGCCCAGCGTTTAGCCGCAACCGGAAAAGTGGATATGCTTCGTGCCGGTATTTGGAAACCAAGAACAAAACCAGGCTTATTTGAAGGCATTGGAGCCAAAGGCTTACCCTGGCTGCAGCAGGCGAAAAAATTGACCGGTCTGCCTACTACCGTAGAAGTAGCCACCGGTAAACAAGTGCAGGATGCACTTACTTTTGATGTTGATGTATTATGGATAGGTGCCAGAACAACCGTGAATCCATTCAGTGTACAGGAAGTGGCAGATGCATTGCGTGGTGTGGATGTGCCGGTTCTGATCAAGAATCCCATTAATCCTGATCTTGAATTATGGAGTGGTGCAGTAGAAAGGGTGGCCAGGGCGGGTGTTAAACAAATTGGTTTAATCCACCGAGGATTCTCTTCATATGGTAATACAGAATTTCGTAATGCACCGATGTGGCACCTGGCTATTGAAATGAAACGCCGCAACCCCGGTATGCCCATCATCAATGATCCTTCACATATTTGCGGACGCCGGGATATTTTACATGACGTTTCTCAGCGGGCTATCGATCTTGACTTTGATGGTCTCATGATAGAGAGTCATATTGATCCGGATAGTGCATGGAGCGACGCCAAGCAGCAAATTACTCCGGAGCAACTGAAAGAAATGCTGGACAACATTATCTGGAGAAAAGAAGATGTAAACTCGGAAGAGTATCATGCTGCACTGGAAAAATTGCGTCAGCAGATCAATCACCTGGATGATGAATTGATGCAGATACTAAGTCAGCGCATGAAGATCGCGGATATGATAGGGCAGTATAAAAAGGATAACAATATCACCATCCTGCAAACTAATCGCTGGAATGAAATCCTGGAAAGAGCATCGGGAAAAGGAGAGAAGATTGGTTTAAGCAAGGAATTTATTACCAAATATTTTGATGCAGTTCACATGGAAAGTATCAACCATCAGAAAAAAGTGATGGATAGCTGAGCTGCTTTCCAAAGTGTGTAAATCAGAGATCAGGTTAGTATATTGTTTAGAGCAGTCAATAAAACAATACATTTTTTGGGTTACCAGCTTTAGTTCCCTGGTTGAACTTTTGTTGCGTCGCACTCTTCTACGTTCTGTAATTCTATTGAGCAAAGCTGAAATATTATTAATGAGTAAAAGTTCCAATTATTCATCTTTAAAAGATGCTGTCAGGCGGTTTACGTTTTCTGATAGGGCAACGGATTTTTATTTCGGCAACAGTTTCAGTTTTTTGAAAAAGATCACTGATCAAAAAACTACAATCCTGGTTACAGATGAAAATGTTTTCAATGCTCATACCAATCGTTTCAAAGGATGGAATACAATCGTGCTGAAACCGGGAGAGGAATTTAAAATTCAGGCTACGGTTGATTCAGTGATAGAGCAATTGATCACCATGGAAGCCGATAGAAAAACAACCTTGATTGGAGTGGGCGGCGGCGTAATTACAGACATTACAGGTTATGTGGCATCAGTGTATATGAGAGGCTTGCGGTTTGGTTTTGTTCCCACATCTTTACTGGCTTTAGTTGATGCTTCTATCGGTGGGAAGAATGGTATTGATGTAGGCGTATATAAAAACATGGTAGGCATTATCCGGCAGCCCTCTTTTATTTTACACGATATGATTTTCCTGAACACATTGCCTCAAAAGGAATGGGAAAATGGTTTTGCTGAAATTATTAAACATGCCTGCATAAAAGATGCTGCTATGTTCCGGCAACTGGAAACTATGTCGATCAGCAAATACCAAAAAAGGAAAGCAGACATTTCGCTCCTGGTAAAGCAAAATGCTACGATCAAAGCAGCGGTAGTAAAAAGGGATGAGTTTGAGAAAAATGAAAGAAGGTTGCTGAATTTTGGTCACACGCTGGGTCATGCACTCGAAAACCAATATGAGCTTTTGCACGGGCAGGCAGTATCTATCGGCATCACTTATGCCTGCTATATTTCCGAGCAGCTTACAGGCTTCAAACAAAAAACACCGGTAATAAAATTATTGGAACAATACGGGTTACCTACCCATGCCTCCTTCGATAAACAAAAAACTTTTGAGGTTTTGAAGATGGATAAGAAACGTGAAAAAAGAGAAATGAATTATGTGCTCCTGGAAAAAATAGGAAAAGGGATTGTGAAATCAATTCCGTTAAATCAATTAGAAAAGATCATCTATTCACTATAAACAAATCCCGTTTGGGCATTAACCATACATGTCTTCAAATAAACCATATAAGATAAATATAGCCTCATTGGGTGATAAAAGCTTAAAAGGAAATATCCAGGCTCCAGCATCTAAAAGTTCAATGCAAAGGGCTTGTGCCGCAGCGTTATTGAGCAACGGAACAACCATTATTCTTAATCCGGGACATAGCAATGATGATATGGCCGCGTTGGATATTATAAAAAGATTGGGTGCCGGAGTGGAGGCCGGCGATGAAGAAGTTAAAGTCACAAGCAGGGGAGTGGTACCTGTTTCCGCGGAAATCAATTGCGGAGAATCTGGCCTTAGTATACGGATGTTTACTCCATTAGTTGGTTTAAGTGAAAAAAAAATTACTATAAATGGTGCAGGTAGTCTAAGTACCAGGCCTATGAATTTCTTTGATGAAATATTGCCTCAGTTGGGTGTTAAAGTAAAAAGCAATATGGGCATGCTGCCACTGGAAATACAAGGGCCGCTGTTACCGGAAAATATAGAAGTAGATGGTTCATTGAGTTCTCAATTTCTTACTGGTTTACTGATGGCATATTCAGTTGCAATCAATAAACCTGGCGCACCTGCCGGAAAGAGTATATCGATAAAAGTTAGAAATCTAAAAAGCAAACCATATATCGACCTCACCCTTGATGTAATGAAGAAGTTTGGGTTAGCAGTTCCCGAAAACCGGGATTATGGAGAATTTATTTTTCACAGTAGCGCAAGTTCATCATTTTCATCCATTGTTGATAAGAGATATACAGTTGAAGGCGACTGGAGCGGAGCCGCTTTTTTATTGGTTGCAGGAGCTATTGCAGGACCTATACTTGTAAGCGGGCTTGATCTCTTATCAACCCAGGCAGACAAAGCTATTATAGATGCACTGATGGCCGCGAATGCGGGAATTGCAATTGAAGCAAAAGGAATTAAACTGGTACAGGCAAAAATGAATGCATTCGAATTTGATGCAACTGATTGTCCTGACCTGTTTCCTCCATTGGTAGCGCTGGCGGGTTATTGCCATGGCGAAACAATTATAAAAGGGGTAAGTCGCTTAACACATAAAGAAAGTAACCGGGCTATTACTTTGCAGGAGGAGTTTGGTAAAATGGGTGTAAAAATTTCGCTGAATAATGATACCATGATAATTTATGGAGGCAATGCTGTACGGGCAGCCAGGGTACATTCAAGGCATGATCACCGTATTGCCATGGCATGTGCTGTTGCCGCGTTAAAGGCAGACGGGATAACAGAAATTGAAGAAGCAGGAGCAGTCAAAAAATCCTACCCGGATTTTTATGATGATTTGAAAAAATTAGGAGCTAATGTATCTTTAATCAATAAGATTAGTTTGCATGAATAGTTTTGGTCGAATATTTCGTGTTCATATTTTTGGTGAATCTCATGGAGAGTCGGTGGGCATCGTTATTGACGGTTGTCCTGCTGGTTTACCCCTGTCTGAAGAAGATCTTTTGCCAGACCTGGAAAGGAGAAAAGGAGGCAAACAAAAAGGAACTACCCCCCGGCAGGAAGCAGATTATCCATTCTTTAAAAGCGGCCTGTTTAATGGTAAAACAACAGGCGCTCCCATCACGATTATTTTTGAAAACAACAATACAAGGAGCGGTGACTATGAAAAACAAAGAAGTTTTCCCCGCCCGGGCCATGCAGACATGGTAGCTCACCAAAAATATGGTGGTAATGAGGATTACCGGGGAGGCGGACATTTCAGCGCCAGATTAACTACCGGCATGGTAGCCGCAGGAGCGATTGCGAAAAAGCTGATGAACACTGCAGTATTTACCTCCCTTCAAAAGCCGGCAGAAAATATTGGCTCGTTAATAGACGCCAGGGGAAAAAATATAAATTTATCAGAGTCAGATTCTCCCAATTTATCCGGAAATGAACTGAAGAGTGACATATCAATCCATGCATTAGTAACGGAAATCGGTGGTGAGGCCGACCTTGAAAAAGGATTGCAAAAGGCAATTGATGCGAAAGACTCGGTGGGTGGCATAGTAGAATGTCGTGTGAATGGGTTACCTGTCGGATTAGGGGAACCTTTTTTTGATTCGGTAGAATCTCATATCGCTCATATTGCCTTTGCCATACCTGCTGTAAAAGGTATTGAATTTGGAAGTGGTTTTGCGGCAGCCCGCATGTTTGGCTTGCAGCATAATGATGCGATAGAAAATATGGAAGGCAAAACAAGAACAAATAATGCCGGTGGAATTGTAGGCGGGATCACCAATGGAAATGAATTGATTTTTCGAATTGCCATTAAACCAACCGCTTCTACTCCTAAAGAACAAAATAGCCTGAATTGGGACAGTGGTAAGGTTGAAAATTTTTCTGTTAAAGGCCGACACGATCTTTGCGTTGCACTCAGAGCCCCGGTTATACTGGAGGCTGCAACGGCTATAGCCTTATTAGATTTATTTTTATTAGAGAATCACATCAGGAGAGTTATCACTTATAATGAAAGGAATTAACGATTATGCCAATAATTTATCATGTAACAACTGCTGCTGAATGGAATACAGCCAAAGAAAAAGGATACTACGAGTCTTCTTCTTTAAAGTCGGAAGGATTTATACATTGTAGTGAAGAACGCCAGGTTGCAGGTGTTTTGGAAAGATATTTTGCCGATCAAAAAGGGCTTGTTAAATTGGTTATAGACACTGACTTACTTAAAAGCAGGTATGTGCAGGAATGGTCTCCATCCACCCATGACACTTTTCCCCATGTGTATGGTCCTATTAACAGAGAGGCGGTTATCGATGTGATCGCTTTATAAAATCCCTTTGCCTTTATTTATTTAGATCCTGCCGCTTTGTTTATTATTCCCATATTATTCTTTTTCTTCTTTAAAATGCATCATTATTCGTATTCTTCGCATTCCATTTAATTTATAATTTCAGATATGATGAAAAATTATCGGGGTAAAACGGGAATGCAAAAATGATTGCTTAATTTGTCAGCATTACCACTTGATATATCATAGTTGAAGCTATAATATTAACAACACCACCATCACAACACCCGGTTCCGCTATGAGTAGAAATGTTGATTCGTGTATATGGATATTTTTCTTGTTTTTTCTTTTCCAGTCTTGCGATGATGCCCGTCAACCGCCCAAAACTGATATGGCAGCTACTCCTGAAGAATTGGATAAAAAGGCCGGAGAAATAATCCGCGGTTCGCTGAAATTTGCAATAGAAAACGATGGAAATGTTGATGATACTATCCGGCTGTTTCTTGCTCCACAAATGAAGTTGATTTATGAAAACTCCAGTTTTACCACATTATGGAGCAGTAAGGAACAATGGAAACCTTTAGCCGGTTCATTATTGCATTTTATAAGTGATGCAAAACAATATGGATTATTTCCTGATGATTATCATTTTTTACGTTTGGATTCATTGACTAAAACTTTTTTGAAAGACACACTTGCAACAGGCAGCAGAAGAGATGCCGTATTATGGGCCAAAGCTGACCTGATGCTGACGGATGCCTTTGTTCACATGATAAAAGACATAAAACTCGGCCGTTTACCCCAGGATAGTATGACCTTAAGAAAAGATTCTGTATTAACGGATACCTTTTATTTACAGAAGTTATCTGAGGTTGAGAGAAGTGGAGATTTTTCAAGTATGTTTCGTTCCCTTGAACCGGCACACAAAGGATACCATGCACTAAAGGAAGGATTAAAGTATTTCTTAGATAGCGCCGATGACCGTGTGTATACAATTGTTCCTTTACCCAAAACAAATCTCTCAGAATTTAAGCTTGCTCTGCAACGAAGATTATATGAAGGAGGTTTTATTTCAAATGACAGCGTAGTTATTGATTCAGCAGAGTTGGCCCAGGCGGTAAAAAAATTTCAACGGGTCCGGGGAATAGAAGTGGATGGCAAGGCAGGAGCAGAAACGATAAAATTTTTAAATGATTCTGATCGGGATAAATTTGTAAGGATTGCTATTACAATGGATCGGTATAAAATGCTGCCGGAGCAAATGCCTTCGCGGTATATTTGGGTTAACTTACCCGGGTACGATATGCATTTGATAGAAGATGATTCCATCTTGTTATCTTCAAAAATTATTGTTGGCAAAACAATTACTCCAACACCCTTGCTCACAAGCGGAATATCTCAGTTAATTACCTATCCGCAGTGGACCATTCCACAAAGTATTATTGTAAAAGAAATATTGCCTGCCTTAAAAAAGGATCCGGGTTACCTGGCACGCAAGGGTTATAGCCTGATTACTTTTAATGGCGAAGAGGTTGATCCCTTTTCTGTTAATTGGTCAAAATACAATAAAGGAATTCCATATAAAGTAGTCCAGGGAAGCGGAGATGAAAATGCTTTGGGAGTATTGAAATTTAATTTTCCAAACAAATATTCCGTTTATCTTCATGATACTAATCAGCGATATCTCTTTAGCAGAACCATGAGGTCACTAAGCCACGGCTGCGTAAGAGTTAAAGAGTGGGAAAGCCTGGTCTATTATATTCTTCGTTATGATTACAGATCTAATTCACCCGAAACACCTTCTCCTATTGAAGATTCTCTTTCAAAGTGGCTTGTACGTAAGGAAAAGCATATAATTCCTTTGAAAAAAAGAGTTCCTTTATACCTGCGTTATTTCACCTGCGAAGGCAAGAACGGAAAGGTGATATTTTATGATGATATTTATGGATACGATAAAGTGATTCGGGAAAAATTATTTGCAGGAAAATAGAATTATATAAGTCCCTCATTTTATTTTGTATTGAAAAGTAAAGTACATTATTCAAATACACGAGGTTAGCTTTTTTCATTGATCAATTCCTTGAAAACAAAGCCAATAATTTATTTCACGATACAGGCCATACCTGTTATTTTTGTTCAGATTAATAATAAAACTAACTTTTTATGAAGAAATTTTTAGCGATGTTCGTGGCATTGTATTTAATCGTTCCTGCTGGTTTTTCGCAGAAGGATGAAATAAGGCCCGCGGCGATTGGTGTAAGTTTTATATTCAATGATTTCACAACTGCAGACCGTATACGTAGTGGTTCATTATCCAGAGTTTTTTCTAATAAACAATGGGCTAAGGTAAAGGAGATGTCTCCGGGCATTGCCATTTCATATTTTAAGGGACTAAGGAAACACGTTGATCTTGCTACTACCCTTGCAGGTTCATTTGCTGATTATTCACTTCTTAACCGTACACCCACTTCTGGCGACAGATTTTTATTAGAAGCCGACGCATCACTGAATCTCAAAATGGTTTCAGAAAAATATTGGGTGCAACCATACGTCATCATTGGCCTTGGGGCGCAAATGTATGATGGTACATATTTCGGCGCTTTCCTGCCCACCGGTCTTGGAATGAAATTGAATCTTTTTGATGATGCTCATTTTTTTGTCACTACCCAATACCGGATTCCTGTGACAAAGGAAACAGTCAATTATCATTTCTTCCATCAGTTTGGTGTTGCAGGCAGGATAGGGAAGAAGAAAGAACCAGTTTTAAAAGTATTGCCACCCGCTCCACCACTTGACACGGATAATGACGGCATAATTGACAGCCTTGATAAATGTATAACCGTACCCGGAATAGCTAAGTATGATGGATGCCCTGTTCCTGACACTGATAAAGATGGTATCAATGATGACGACGATAAATGTCCGCAGGTAGCAGGTCTTGCCCGTTACCAGGGTTGCCCTGTGCCGGATACAGACAAAGACGGGATCAACGATGAGGAAGATAAATGTCCGACAGAGGCCGGTCCTGCAAGTAACCAGGGATGTCCTTTTATGGATACAGATGGCGATGGTATTCCTGATCCTGAAGACAAATGTCCAAAGCTGGCCGGGCCAAGAGAAAATCAGGGCTGTCCTGTTATCAAGGAAGAGGTAGTAAAAAAAGTCAAATTCGCATCGCAGAATATTTATTTTGCCACAGGCAAGTATACATTGCTTAGCAAATCATTTAAGGGATTAAATGAAATAGCCAGGTTAATGAAGGCTGATCAGGATTTGAAACTGGCAATTGATGGCCATACAGACAACGTTGGCCGCGATGAGTTCAACCAAAAATTGAGTGAGAACCGGGCTGCCTCGGTGAAAACTTATCTCATCAAACAAGGAATCGATGTGAGCCGTATTATTTCTTCCGGCCATGGTGAATCAGAACCCATTGGCGATAATAATACAGCTGCAGGTCGTCAAAAAAACCGTCGCGTAGAATTACAATTGAATTATTATTAGTTTTTATTGAATTAGTAATTGTGAAAAGACTGCTTGAAAAGGCAGTCTTTTTTATTAAAGTTTGAAGCAGCAGACTGTAAAGAATTTACTTTTTATTCAAAAGCCTGGTTTAATAATACAGCCAGCCTGATACCGCCTTTTAATAATTGCTCTTCTAAGAGTTTTTGAAACTGGTAATTATACTTATAGCCCAATTTTGATTCGGCAGGAGTGCCATCATAAATGACATCGGAGAGTACATGTGATTCATAAAACCAATCCTCAAGTGAGGAAGTCTGCCAGGCTTTTATTTCTGCAGGTTCTTTTATATCCAGCAACCGGGCATATTCGGTATAGCTGTATTGCTGAAATTCTATTAGCATGCTATCCCATAAAGAATGTAGGTTTGTTTTTTTATCAAACCAATAAACTACAATTTTATTACCACCTGCATCCTCATCTCTACCCACATGCAAAGGTTGATGAAGATCGCCTGCGAGATGAATTAGAAAATACAAAGCAATTCTTCTCTTTTCGGCCGGCAGCGATTTGTTTTTCAAATCAGACATCATTGTTTGTATCTGGGTGTATAAATTTTTGCCAGGTAATTCTTTTAAAGCAGCAATAAATTTTCCCTTTTCCATATGACCCGGAAGATCTACGTAATGCCAGGGCGATGCGTGACCCCAACTGGAATCCGATTTTATAAAATCAGGCCAGTTAGAATGCCATGCCAGCGTTTCTTTCCCCGTCAGGTTTCGTAATTCCTTTAATGCTTTTTTAGATAAATGCTGTTGCGCTATTTCTCCTATTACCCGGTGCCCAATAACTCCCCAGCTAAAAGCATTTTTTGCATTAAAAAGCACTATACAGAAAAACAATGTTCGTAGTAAAAGACGGCCAGGAAAAGAATACATGATGTTTTAAGTTGAGAAGCAAATGTCAAGGAAATGATCGGTTTGAAAAAATCACATAATCAATGCAATCGTAAAAACACGAATAGCATATCATCTTCATTCTCCAGCCGGGCCAGTAAGAATCCAATTTATATTTCTATAATTCGGGTAATCTGCATGTTTATATGAATCGTATATTCCGGTATAATATTTTGCTTCCAATCAATTATAGTTCCTTTTTTAAAACAGAATGATTTTGGTTTTCATTGTATATTGATATCCTTATATTTCTGCTCAATAAATGATGAAATTCAGGCATGCTGCCAGGCATGCTTTATTTTTCTTAGGGAAAACTGGGAGAGCAAAAAAATAATGATATTTTTAGACAATCTTTGAACCCTAATTGAAGTTTATGCATATAATGTGGCGGATAGTTTTTATATTATTTTTTACTACCTACTTTTCCATTGAGCTTTCAGCACAGAATTATTTTTTTGCAGAATCAAATGAAACTTCAATTGTAAAGCTCCCGGCTAAAAGAGTAATCATTCCTGAAAAATATAAAAGTATTAAACTGGATTTAGCCGGCATGCAATCCTTTTTGAATTCCCTTCCGTCGCAATCAGATCTGTCAGACAGGCAATCTTTACCTGTGTTTGAATTGCCAATGCCTGATGGCGGCAGGGCAAAGTTCAGAGTTTGGGAAAGTCCTGTAATGGAACCTGCACTTACCGCCCGCTTTCCCGGAATAAAAACATATACAGGCCAGGGTATCGATGATCCAACGGCCATTGCCAAAATTGATTTTACTGAACTGGGATTTCACGCCATGATCATGTCGGATATTTCAGGAAATATTTTTATTGATCCTTACCAGCAACTTGACCTGGAAAATTATATCGTTTATTTTAAAAGAGATTTCAGAAACAAAGATCCATTCATCGAAAAATTAATTCCTTCTTCCAATACTTTCAGACCTGCATCGGGAAACCGGCCCATGGCAGGCGCCTGTATTGGAACCCAGTTGCGAAGCTACCGGCTGGCTGTTGCATGCACCGGAGAGTATGCTCGGGCTGCCACAGGAAATGGGGCATCCACTACTGTTGCCCAGGCACTTTCTGCAATTGTTACCAGCATCAACAGGGTAGATGGTGTTTATGAAAAGGAACTAGCTATCACCCTTAATTTAGTGGTTAATAATAATACCATAGTTTTTGTTGATCCTGCCACGGATCCCTTTACTGCAAACGACGATGGTTCGGCCCTTCTTGAGGAAAGCC
>JBPPMM010000426.1:0-10601 GCA_051306075.1 Chitinophagaceae bacterium | reverse complement strand
CAACAAATAAGTATAACTTTTCCACTTCGCCGACAGTGCCAGCCGCAGAGGGTTCTGTAAAAGTGAAAAAGGATGGAAACAGCAATTATAAAATTGACTTAAACGTGCTGCGCCTGGCACAGGCAAAAAGACTTGACCCGCCAAGAGAGATGTACATCGTGTGGATGGAAACGGAACAAAATGGAAGAAAAAACATAGGACAATTAAAAACTTCCAGTAGCTTTCTTTCGAAGACACTAAAAAGCTCCTTAAACACGGTATCCTCGTTTAAACCCACCGGTTTCTTTATTACTGCTGAAGACGATGCCAATATTCAATATCCGGGTGGGCAAAAGGTCCTTGAAACAAAGTAATTTTTAATAAAGATGGCTTTCAATTTATTTTTAAAACCTTTGTTGAAAACACACCAAATATTATATAACAAACTCAATCTTTTACTATGACAGAAATTAATATTGAAAAAAAGAAACCGGTTTGGCCCTGGGTATTATTAGGCTTGGGCATACTTGCATTACTTCTTTATTTTTTCGTTTTCAATGAAAAGGAAGAAATGGCAAAAAAGCCTGCAACAAGTGCCTTAATAGACGTGCATGAAGATAACAGCACCGTAGCAGCTTACGTTATGTTCATAAACTCTGACACAAATAAAATGGGCCTTGACCATTCGTTTACAAATGAGGCGTTACTAAAATTAACTGATGCCACCAACTCTATGGCAGATGAAGCAGGCTACAGCGTAAAAGCTGATTTGGAAAAAGCAAAAGAATACACCGATAAAATAACCAATGACTCTTTTGAAACCTCTCATGCCGATAACATTAGAAAGGCGGCGGATATAATAGCAGGCGCTTTGCAAAATTTACAAAAGGCTAAATACCCCGAGCTTGAAAACAATGCCGGAGATGTAAAACTTGCAGCAGAGGCCATTAACCCTGAAACCCTCATCCTCGAACAAAGAGATGCAGTTAAAACTTTCTTTGCCAAAGCTGCTAACCTGCTTGAAAAAATGAATTAGCATCATGCGCTTTCTAAAAATATTTCTTTAATAATCAATAAAAACACAATCATGGCAAACACAATCATTCAAAAGAAAACACACCCGAGCTATTTTATTTTAACAACCCTGGGCATCGTTGCCTTACTTATGGTTTTTTCGAACTGCAGTACTAATAAAAATACCAAAAGTATGGGCAGCACCGACCTTATAAATGTGCGTGAGAACAACAGCATAGTAGCGGCATACATAAGTTATGTAAATGACAATAACACGATGGTGCCTGACCATCAATATATAAATAATGCTTTGGTAAAATTAGCCGATGCATCAAATGCCATGGCTGGTGAAGCAAAATATACTATAACGGGAGATTTAAATATGGCTAAGATGAATGCAAATAAAATTACGCAGGACCCTAATGAAACTAACCATTCAGATAACATCAGAAAGTCTGCTGATATTTTAGCCGGTGTTCTGCAAAATCTGCAAATGTCAAAATATAGCACCCTTACAAGCCAGGCGGCAGAATTGAAAAATGTAGCAGCATCCATAAAACCAGACATACTTGCTCACCATCAAAAAGATGCTATTATGTCTTTCTTTACTAAGTCTGCTTCGCTGCTTGAAAGAATGAATTAATAAATTTAAAAACATTGTTATGACAGAAGAAAAGAATCTATATTACCTGGATGAGTTGTCGGATTATAAAGTAGCCGAAGATTACTGTGATGTAAGGGGCTGGGAAGTAAAAGATGCTGACAATCGCACCATCGGCAAAGTGGATAATTTAATGGTAAATAAAAAAGCCGAGCGGGTGGTGTATCTGGATGTAGAAGTGGACGAAGGCATTATAGAAGCCGGTCATGAAACGTACTCATCACCGGCAAGCGAAGGTGTGCATGAATTTCTTAACAAAGATGGTGATAATCATATCATCATTCCTGTAGGAATGATTTCGTTGGATGAAAAAAACGAAATAGTGTTAACTAATGAAATTAATCACTCCACCTTCGCAAAAACCAATCGTTTCAGTAAAGGAGCCGTTATTAACCGGGAGTATGAAATCATCTTATTGCGCAATTACGTTCCATCAACTATAGTTGACAAACCTTCTTCTGTTAGCGGTAACTTTTATGATGGTAAAGAGTTTGAAAATACTTTAAGCCGCTAACAGTTTCAGATAAACATCCCAACAAGGAAAAAAAAACAATTTTACAATTTCAAATAAACAAATTCAATAATTACTCATCTATAAAAATTAAATCATGAAACAATCACACAAAAAATTTATTCAGTTATTATCCATTTCTCTGCTCTCAATGTTTTTTATCGTTTCCTGTAGCAGTAAACCTGATGATAAGCAAATACAAGAGAATGTAACAAAACACTTGCAGGATAATAAAAATTATGCAGGCGTTAATTCGACAGTGAAAGATGGCGTGGTTACGCTAAGCGGCATGTGCGAAGGTGATAACTGTCCTACTGATATAGAGAATAAAATTAAAGGTGTAGATGGCGTACAGAAAGTAGAAAATAATATCATCAAAGATAATTCTACTGATTTAACCATGAGAACATCAGTTCAATCTATCATCACAAAATATCCTGGTGTGCAGGCAGACGTAAGGGCCGGAGTGATAGCACTTAGGGGCTCCATTGACCGTGACAATCTTCAGTCTTTAATGAGTGACCTTAGCACACTTCATCCTGAAAAAATAGATAATCAACTTGTGGTAAAATAAAATACTATAGGCTTTAAAAGATTAAGGCAATTCAAAGATTCTGGTATATCAATAGTAAAATTAAATTAAACCTCAAAACTGAGTATCAAAGAAAATAAATTAGAGCTACCGGGGTCTAAAAACTTTGGAGCCGAAATTACGACTCCTGTAAATTATTTATTTAAAAATTATACAAGCGTACCCCTTGAAAAAACAACTTATGAATGCAACACCAGATAAATGGCAGCAAGAAAACAATTATAGTTCTAAAGAAAATACAGAAGTGATTCCTGTTATTCATGAACATATAACTGTAGATAAGAAAGTAATTGAAACAGGTAAGGTTCATATAAAAAAACGTGTTGTTGCAGAAGATGCAACCATTAATATTCCGCTGGTTCACGAAGCTTACAAGATAGAAAGAGTTCCTGTAAAAGATAAAATATTTGATGCCCCGCCAGAAACCTTTCACGCTGAAAACGGCGACATGATAATACCCGTAACCCGTGAAATAGTGGAAGTAAAAATAAGATTTGAAGTAGTGGAAGAGATTCATGTAATAAAAATAAATACTGAGGTACCACACATGCAGCAGATAACTTTATTAAAAGAAAATGTAGAAGTACAAAGACTTCCTTCCCAAGAATAATTTTTGACATTTTTATAAACGCAATTACAATAACTTAAAAAAATAAAAACTTATGGAACAAGCACAAACAGTAGTGGGCCTTTTGGAGAATGAAAATGACGCACAAAAAGCAGTTCAACAATTATCCGTCATGGGTATATCAAGGGATAAAGTAGATGTTAGCAGAGGAAACAAAGAATCTTTTGAAGCCATTTCCGGCGATGATGATGATAACGCCTTTACTCGTTTTTTTAAAAATCTTTTTGGTGATGACAATGACGATGCACACCGTTATTCTGCAGTGAGCAGGGAAGGTTATTCCATTGTAACGGTACATGCTAAGTCATCAGATGAGGCGGAACAGGCTGCTAATATACTGGATGATTGCGGGGCTGTTAATGTGGATGAAAAAGCTTCACAGAACAACATGTCCGGAGATAATAGGGATAATACGATTAATCGGGTAGAAGAAAAATTAGAGGTGGGAAAGAGAACAAAAAATACGGGTGGCGTAAGGGTTCGCAGCCGCATAGTAGAAAAGCCGGTAGAAGAAAAATTGCGTCTTCGTGAAGAGCATGTAAAGGTAGAGCGCAATGCTGTAAACCGCCCTTTAACGGACATGGATAAAGGACAATTTAAAGACGAGGATATTGAGCTGACTGAAACAGCAGAAGTACCGGTAGTAAATAAAGAGGCCCGTGTGGTAGAAGAAATTAAAATAAGTAAGAATGTAACCAATCGGGATGAAACGATACGTGATACGGTGAAACATACTGAAGTGGATATAGACGAAATGGAGCCTGATAGAAATGATTAAGTTCTGACTGAAAGAATTAAAAGTAAGGGATATTGGTAAACATGTGAGCTATGAGCAGTGCTACAAAGCGCTGCCTATATTTTTTCCTCAATTGAACTTATCATTCATCATTAATAACTCATCACTAATAACTATAACTATGGCAGAATTAAATGTGCAACCAAAGAAAAAATCAATATTACCCTGGATACTTCTTTTACTTGGAGTATTAGCGTTGTTATTTTTTCTCTTTCGCAGTTGCAATGATAACACATCCGGAGATACTGCAGCGACAACAGATACAACTGTTGTGCCCGGCAATGAAAGTAATACTGACAACGGCATTTCGAATGATGGCGCTGGTGCAGGAAACGGAAGTATGGAAACAGTTGCAGCCACTTCTGGTTGGGAAGGTATAAACTACAATGCCCCACCAGTATCTTACGACGAAGTAACCGATAAAAATATTGAAGTAAGAAGCGATGATAAATATACTATTTACAGCCTGGGAGAAAATATACTTTTTGATGTTGACAAAAGCGGTATCCGTACACAGGGAGGATCAAATCTTAAGCAAATTAGCGAGTCTATAGCTAAACGCTACGGCAGCGGCGACGTAAAGGTTTTTGGATATACTGATGCTGTAGGCACTAAAAGCTACAACAAGAAATTGGCTGAAGACCGGGCGGAATCTGTACGTACGTGGTTAGTGCAAAATGGTAATATAAGCGAAAACCGTATTTCAACGGTGGCAGTAGGAGAAGCACGTCCGGCGGCAACAAACAGCACCAGTGAGGGCAGGCAACAAAATCGCAGGGTGGAGATTATTGTAAAACGTTCTTGATACTTGATTCTTTAAAAAAATATTATTAAAACGGAGAGCTTCAAACTCTTTCCACAAAATTTAAATTATGAATACAAAAGAAAACAATATCAACACCCTCAAAGAACTTGGCGGCAGCGATTACGAAATAGCAGACGGGCAGGAAGATATTCGCGGCTGGGATGTGAAAAATACCGGTGGAGAAAAATATGGGGAGGTTGAAGAACTCATCTTCAACGAGGAAACCAGGAAGGTAAGGTATATGGTGCTGGATTTGGATGATAACGAAATGGACATGGATGATGACCGGAAAGTATTGATACCTATTGGCCTGGCAGAGCTTCATGAAGATGACGATGATGTTATTTTACATAACATAACTGTCGCACAACTTGTGTCTTTGCCGGAATATGATAAAGAAATGCTGAATTCAAATACAGAAAAAAATGTATTAAACGTATTTATGATTGGCGGGGCGGCTATGCAGCAGGATGATTATTATAATGATGAAAACCTGTACCGCAACAGACCGCAAAAAGGAAAGGAAAGCAGCACAATACCTGTTATAAAAGAAAACCTTGAGGTAGGCAAACAGCAAGTGGAAACCGGCGGCATCCGCATTCGCAGCCGGGTAGAAGAAAAGCCTGTTACGGAAAGTGTTAACCTGCGTGAAGAACACGTAAAAGTAGAAAGGAATGAAGTTAACCGCCCGGTTTCTGATAAAGATAATGTGCAATTTAAAGACACGAATATAGAGATGACCGAACATAATGAAGTTCCTGTAGTAAGTAAAGAGTCACGGGTAGTAGAAGAAATAAAACTAAGCAAAGATGTAACACACAGTGATGAAACGGTTCGGGATACCGTTCGCAATACCGAAGTGGATATAGATGAGATAAATAATAAAAATGGATAATAGGTATTCTTCTGCGATTCATGATGCACCCAGTGGTTAGAGGGAGTAGCAAAAATTTATTCTATGTACCAGAACTGGAAGAGTACTGCAATCTGGCATGCAAAAAAAATAAGCGAATGAAAGATTTAGAAATTATTTAATCAACGGCATTTATGGACTTTGATTCATTGTTTGGCGCTCCCAAAATACTTTATTCGCAAATTAAAGAAGTCAGCAGTAATTCCCCGGAACTGATCGTATGGGCAGCACCCGTTTTATTTTTTTTTGTTTTATTAGAATGGTTTGTTTCTTACAGGCAAAACAAGGAACTGTATACGAAAGCCGAAACAATCGGATCTGTGTTGGTAGGAGTTGGGAATGTTGCTATTGCCTTTGCGCTCAAGTTTATCTTACTTTACCTGATTATATGGGTATATAACCTGGTGCCCTGGAGAATGTATTTTAGCTGGTGGTTGTTTATACCTTGCTACATCATTTTTGATTTTTGCAGTTATTGGGCGCATCGGATAGCTCATCAGCAACAGATTTGGTGGGCCACGCATGTAGTGCATCATAGCAGTGAGCAGTATAACCTCACGGTATCTTTCAGGCTTAGCTGGATACAACATCTAAAATTAATATTCTTCCTGCCGGTAGCCCTTATGGGATTTCATCCCGTTATTTTTTTTATAGTAAACCAGGTAGCCGTGCTTTTTCAGTTTTGGGTACATACTGAATATATTGCCCGTTTACACCCGGCGATTGAGTACATATTCGCTACGCCGTCTAATCACCGTGTGCACCATGGCTCACAAGAAAAATATATAAATAAAAACTACGGCGCCACTTTCATTTTATGGGACCGCCTGTTTAATACGTATCAGAAAGAAGAAGAAAAAGTAAAATACGGCGTTACCCATAATATTAAAAACAAAGCGAATCCACTTCAAATCAATTTTCACGAACTGGCAGATATATGGAATGACCTCAGAGGGGCTAAAACGTGGAGATTAAGATTTTTTTATTTGTTTGGAAATCCAATAGCTGTTGCTAAAGAAAGGGAAGAACGGAAGAAAATAATATTAATGAGTTCTGAACATCAAAATTTTGACGCCGGAAAAAGTTTGGTGCCCTCTATCAGATAATGAAACTGCATTAGAAAAATAAATACACCTGGAAAAATGGTAAAAAAATAAATAGGACATATGCCATAAAAAAGCGGCCATTACAAGTAAGTGACACAACTATGTTGCAATAACAAAGCAATAGAGTGATAACTTTTATGATGGCAAAGAGTTTGAAAATACTTTAAAAACCGGGCTACTGATGTCTTTCAAAAACATACAATAATCTGAAAATATTATTCTTTATTAATTCTGAAGGCATAATTATTTTAAATACAAAAATCTTTCTTATCACTCAAAAGATATAAAATGAATAACAATTGGATTATTGCATTAATAGTACTTATAGCAGTTGTTATACTAACATTATTGATTATACGAAATAAAAAAGATAAAAAGAACTTATTAAACAAATTCACTAAAACAGATGAAGAAGGCAAAATTGATTCAAATACTTAAATAAATTAAAAAATAAATATTATGAAACGTCGCATTGAAAGTTTAATTGGTTTTACCATTAGTGGTACTGATGGTGAAATTGGAAAAGTAAAGGAATTTTACTTTGATGAAAAAAGCTGGACAATCCGGTATTTAATTGTTGAAACAGGAAGCTGGCTTTCCGGTCGCAAAGTTCTTCTGTCACCCCAGGCAGTAATGAAGACTGATTGGGAGCAGGAAACATTTCAGGTTAATCTTACGATGGAACAAATTAAAAACAGTCCTCCAATAGATACCGATAAGCCGGTTTCACGCCAGCATGAGATGGCGTTATATTCATATTATCCCTGGGGAGGTTACTATTGGAGCGGTGGCATGGGTCTTACAGGAATGGGAATGTCATATCCTTTAGCTATGAACCCTGCAGTACAAAAAGAGGATGATTTATCTGTAGACGAAACATCAGATGATGACCTGCATTTAAGAAGCACGGACAAAGTAACGGGTTATAAAATTAAAGCCACAGACGGCGAAATAGGCGATGTGGAAGATTTTATAATTGACGATAGCGCCTGGAAAATTGACTTTATGTTGGTAGATACCGGTAATTGGTTTCCCGGTAAAAAGGTGCTCATATCGCCAAAGTGGATAAAGGAGATAACCTGGGAAAATTCTATTGTTATCGTTAATGCTTCGGAAGAGCAGGTAAAAAACAGCCCGGAATATCAGCCTGGCGAGCAGCTAAGTGAATCGTATGAAAGCAACCTTCAGAATTATTATGGAAGGTTTATTTCTCACAAAGAATAATTTGGTTACCGGCATTTGTATTTCATGGGTTCATCGTTCCCGCCACGGCGGGATTACGTTCGTCAGCAAACCACTGGGCAACTTTTATGGAAGTGTATAAAATTGATGTAAAAAATTAGAAACTATCATTACCAATAAACATTAAAAGCCCCTTTAGGGGTTGGGGTATGGACACAGCAGCCGGGAAAAACAATAACGAACAGGGTACATCCTCTTGAAATTAAAGATGGTTCTAAATATAAAACAATGAAAGTACCTGGCATGCTGCAAAACTTCCGCTAAACTTATGCCGTAATTTCTTCAATAAAAAGCACAACACTATGTGGACAAATTTTACAATCTGGCTCAAGGAACGCCGGAACCAAATGGTAAACAGCATAGCTTTTTATCCTGCCGTCATTGCTATTGCATTTCTTATACTTTCCCTATTGAGCATTGAATTTGATTTTTCTAAAAAAGGCATAGAAATAAAATCCCATTTGCAAGGGCTTAGGTTAAGAGATGCCACTACGGTACGGAGCATAATCTCCTCTATTACGGCAGGCATTATTACGTTGACCGTATTTAGTTTTACTATGGTAATGATTGTATTGAACCAGACCGCATCCCAACTGAGCAACCGGATCTTAGATAAGCTGATAGGCAGCCGTTTTCAGCAGGTAGTATTAGGTATCTATGTCGGAACTATTGTATATGCATTATTTTTATTAAGCACGATCAGGGATATAGATTCCGGTGTTCGGATTCCTGCTTTAAGTACTTATTTGCTGATAATACTTACCATTGTTGACATTTTTCTTTTCATCTATTTTTTGCATTTCATCACCCAGTCCGTAAAGTACCAGGTAATCATTCACAGGATATTTAAAGAGACAAAATCTGCATTGGAGCACTCCTGTAAGTTGCAGCAACCACCTGCCGAAGCAATATTATTTGAAAGTGAATGCCTGGTTACTGCTGCTAACTCCGGAATTTATCAGGGCTTTGATGAACAGTTTTTTATTCGTACCTGTAATGATAATGACTGCATCTTATACCTGATGGAATCTCCCGGAGCCTTTATCTTAAAAGGATTGCCGGTTATTAAAGTGGATAAGACCTTACCTGCCGAAATAATGAAAAAAATGCAAAAAAAAGTGTATCTGCAATCCAGTGAATCCATAAAAGAAAATTACTTTTATGGCTTACGGCAATTGACGGAATTAGCCCTTAAGGCTTTGAGTCCCGGTATCAATGATCCGGGTACTGCCATCCAAAGTTTAAGAGCATTGTTCCAGCTATATGCTTACAGAGTAAATCATTTTCCTGAAAATACCGTTTTGAACAAAGAAATGCAGGTAAAGATCATTTTAAAAGAATTGACCTTTGAACAAATATTTGAAGACACGATTTTTCCTATTTGGGATTATGGCAAGCATGACCGCATGGTACAAAATGAACTGCATCATTTGCTGGTAGGGCTTTTAACAATTGCTCCCAATGCAAAAATTGCAGGAACATTATTACAGAAAGTTAAACAGCAAATGAAAGATCCATCGCACTAAGAAAAAAAATTAAATTGTAAAACCATGCAAAATACTATGTCGGCAGATGGAATCAAGATAGTATTTTGTGAGGCAATTAGTTTAAGCACCTTAAGCCCCCTAAATCCTGCGCATACATCCTTGACTAATTGCCAAAAAACTATTTATTTTATTCATGCCCTACCTGAAAGTGAGCGATTATAAACCTGCTTGCATTCTATCTCATTTTGAAAATAATGAATATTTAGGTTTATTTAAAGATAGATTTTAAGACTTGTAAATTAATGCAGGTTTTGTGTTTGAAGTTTCTCACTGATTGCTATTTCCAATCCCACCGGCAATACACCGGCATTATCGTCTATAGCTCTAAAAAGACTCACCTCAGTATCCCAAACAAAAACATCTTTAGGGCCTGCGTTTATGCTAACATAATAGCGTACCTGCTCATTAAAAAAGAACGGCTCAAATTCTACGCGATATGGAATTTCATCAACCAACAGGTTAAAATATCTTTCATTGTTTTTGTTAGCCTTTGTCTGATCTATAAGTGGCTCAACAGCATTATCTTCTTTGGAATTATTTTTCATAAAAAAAATTTTATAGGTGAACCTATATAGTCAATAATACTGCCAGCGATTGCAAAATGATAATCCTGGCCGGCATTACCTTCACTATCAGCGCCATTGGTACTGCCCTTACCCCTCGGTCGCCTGGTTGACTAATGGAATCGGCGTTCGTATTGCACCCTTATTTCCCCAATGTACATAGGCGAGCTGTGAACTACATGGACTGCAATAAGCGCAGTAATGGTAACCAATTGGACTATGAGCCTTATTGTAGCCCTTACAT
>JBPPMM010000420.1:0-2812 GCA_051306075.1 Chitinophagaceae bacterium | reverse complement strand
ATTCCTATCTCACCAGCTTCAATCATTTCTTTCAAAATGGGGCTACGCTCCATGATGGCAAGAACGGTTCGTTTCACATTAATGGTGCATACTTTTTCTACAAAATCTGCATTCTCCGAATTGCGGTTTTTTATGGTGCTTTTTTCATCGTAAACAGCAGGCTGTATTTTACTTAATAATGCGGTAAGATTGCCCATTTCTACATGGCCGCAGGCACCTTTTATTGCCCCACATTTTGTATGACCCAAAACCACTATTATTTTTGAACCTGCTACTTTGCAGCCAAACTCCATACTGCCCAATATATCTTCATTAATAATATTGCCGGCAATACGAATACTAAACACATCACCCAATCCCTGGTCAAAAATTAACTCGGCTGAAGTACGGGAATCAATACAACTTAAAATAACCGCAAAAGGATGTTGCCCGTCAGATGTTTCATTGGCCTGTTGTAAAAGGTTGCGGTTAACTTTAAGATTATTAATAAACCTTTTATTGCCTTCTGTTAATAAATCTAATGCCATTTCCGGAGTTATGGCTGTTTGAATTGCTTTTGTTAATGTCTTCATTTTATTATTTGTTTAATTGCTTATAAATATGCCGGTTCAATATATTTTATTTTCTCTACGGCGATGTTCCTGGTTTTGGCATTGACCTCATAATCCTTTATTAATTCAAGTACGTCATGAGCAACTGATTTTGATTTTGAAAAATCTATAACCAATTTTGAATTTGCGGGAATGGCCTCCAGGGCCTGCATCACACTTGCCTTATTAAAAAATGAAACTTCCTGCGCCAGTTCTATATGATGAACTTCTTGTGTTCCTTCTTTGCTAATAATCTCTTTCATATGATGGGAGTTGCGGTAACTATGACGCAAAGTGTAAAAGATTCCGAAAAGGACACCGATGGTAATTCCTTTTAGTAAATCAGTGGCCAGTATACCAGCAACAGTTGCCACAAATGGAATAAACTGCTCCCAGCCTAATTTGTACATTTGTTTAAAGAGAACGGGCTTGGCTAATTTGTACCCGACCATAATCAAAATGGCTGCTAAGCTGGCCAGTGGGATCATGTTCAGCAATCCGGCAATAGTAATAGCACTGATTAATAAGAACACACCATGTAGTATAGCCGACATCTTTGTTTTACCACCAAATGAAATATTTGCAGAGCTGCGTACAATAACCTGTGTAATAGGCAAACCTCCAATAAAGCCTGAAATAATATTGCCCAACCCCTGAGCTTTTAATTCCCTGTTTGTTGGCGTAATTCTTTTATACGGGTCAAGTTTGTCAGTGGCCTCTACGCACAAAAGCGTTTCCAGGCTTGCAACAATGGCTAAAACAACAGCTACCTCCCACACCTTAATAGTTGTAATTGCCGAAAAATCAGGAAAGGTGAAAAAGCTGAAGAAATCTGCTAAATTACTTGCAACGGGTAACCTGACCACCTGATCTTCCGCCAAACTGAAATTTAATGTGCCGCTTTGATACAGGTAATTCATTATAATGCCGAAAATTACCACTACAACCGGCCCTTGTATCAATTGAAATATTTTGTGCTTTTTCGTTAAAACTTTATCCCATAATATCAGGAGAGCAATGGATATGGCAGCTATAAGAATAGCTCCCGGAGTTATAAAATTAAATGCTTTTGTAATAGATGAAAACGTTGTTTCTCCGTCAATTTGAAAGTAGGAAAGATCACCTTCTGCATCTTTATCATATCCCAAAGCATGCGGTATTTGTTTTAAAATGATAAGTAATCCAATTCCGGTAAGCATGCCTTTAATTACGGAAGTAGGAAAGAAGTAGGCAATAAAGCCTGCTTTTGCAAAACCCATAATAAGTTGTAAAACTCCGGCCAGCACAACAGCCAATAAAAACACCTGCCAGGAACCAAGTGCTGCAATGGAAGTCAATACAATGACAGCCAATCCGGCCGCCGGGCCGCTAACTCCCAGTGGAGATCCGCTGGCAATGCCCACTACAATACCACCAACAATTCCAGCTATTACGCCGGCAAATAGTGGAGCCCCTGAAGCCAATGCTATTCCCAGGCATAAGGGGACGGCCACAAAAAAAACGACTATACTGGCGGGCAGGTCGCTTTTCAGGTCTTTTAAGATATTCTTTTGTTCCATAACCAGCTGTTTTAGTTTTAGGAAACGAAGATAGTGTCTTTATTTTAAATAATAGTATTACTATCTAATTATATTGTAAACCTTTTAACTTTTTTTGTCCTGTTACTACCTGATCATGTATTTTTACCTTCCGCCCGGAATCCAATACCATAATCCAACTTATGAACTTTACTTTAGTCCCTGATTATGAAACATTCTCTGTCATTTTCAATAATTATCATTCCGGCTTGTCTCCTCATTCTTTTACCTGGAACCAACAAGAAAAGAGTTGAGCCAGTTTTAAATAAGAATAGAGTCTGGAATTCCCAACCTTCACATGCTGAACTTATTTACCGGTCTTTTGACAACGGAAAATTATGGCAACCATTTGCAAAAAGAATACCTGGCGAAGCAACGGTCAGTGCATTTTTACCTCTTGGAAATAAAATATATGCAGCTACTGATCAACATGGAATTTATAGTATTCAGGAAGGCAAGCCCAATTGGACGCATATCAGCAAAGGACTGCCAGTAAAAACTGATATTAATGCACTGATTGAAATGAATGGTGTATTTATTATCGGAACTTTTAAAAAGGGTATACTCCTCTCCAGGGATAGTGGCCGCCACTGGAAGAGTGCGGATAATAATATCAGCCACACAGCCGTTCGTTGCCTGGCTGTT
>JBPPMM010000394.1:0-27556 GCA_051306075.1 Chitinophagaceae bacterium | reverse complement strand
CCGGCTAAGAAACCGATCAAATTCTTCCCGAAGATCCTGTAGCGTCATCTCAAGACTTTGGTATTGTTCCAACAAAATTTCATGCTCAGCTATTGTTTCTCCGTTCAGTTTCCCTTTGTTCACATTCATTTCATAGCCCATTTTTTGTTCATGTGCTTTGATGGCATGTTTGAGATCATGAATGTTGATAAGCTGAATGTGAAATTGGTTGTGAAGATGTTCTACGTCCTGGAGTTGTTCTTTGGAGAGTGTGCGGCTGGCTGCGTCCTGGAGTTTTGTTTTGTCTTTTGAAAATTCGTCGCGGTATTGACGAAGTTTTTCTCTCCAGGAATTACACTCTCCTGTGAGCTGTGAAGTTTCTACCTGAACCATGGGATTTTAAATTTAATAGTGAATAAATGTAGTTACTCAAATATGTTCCCGGTGGGTTTGGATGGTATATGTAAATTAAAACTCTTTTTTGGGAATAGAAAGGCTTTTTTTAGCACAAATGTTGATTTCATTCGTGAGAATATTCTATAAAAAAATGCTGCCAGATTGGTGCCTGGCAGCATAATACTTTGCATTTTTATTGGACGCCTGTCATGGGCCATTTTACCGGCGTCTTTTTCTTACTGTTGTTTTTGAGGCTCTTACTTTCCCCCGGGGTGATCGGACGGTTGTTGTTTTTCGAGTTAATTTATTTCCCCTTGGTCCGGTAACGGTAGCTCTTGTTCTTGTCACATTTTGATTTCTGACCGTAAGGGAAGATACACGTGAAGGCCTGTACATAGAATGAGCCCTGCCCACACGATGTGTATTTACTGCAGCAAAATGCCGGTGATACACCGCACGGCGCGGATGCCAGCTATGCCAGGCTAATGGTCTCCAGGGCCGCCACCATGCAGGGTAATGACGCCATTTCCATGGAGATATCCAGGGACGATACACCGGGGCGTATATAAACCGGACGGAAGGCCATAGCCATACATTTACAATTATTCTCGGATGAAAATCATCATAATTCACCGATGGGCCGTGTTGGCTACGCTCATACAGGTTTCTAAAATAAGCGTTATCCCGATTGTTGTCTTCCGGCTCAATAATGATTTCCTTTCCATATATGTCTTCGTCACCGATTATTTGTAAAATGGCAGAGTTTTCACCCGTTTTTTCAATTTCTATCACCGCAATATCCTGGCTTTCTGATTCGGAAACAGAAACCTGCAATACCAAAGCATGGAGGTCCTTATCTGATTTATCAATAACACGTATATAATCAGTTTCCCCATCGCCATTCAAATCCAGGTTATTGACATGGTTATTTTCGGAATTGATCAATTTTTCGAACTCTTCAGGCGTGCCTGACTTCCTGAACATTTCCAAAGCCCCCTGCAAACTGAAATTGTCACCTGGATGGCCGGTGGAATCAAATTCTGGTTGTTGGGCATTAACCGAATTAAACCATGTGAGAACTATAAAT
Source organism: Chitinophagaceae bacterium (assembly GCA_051306075.1). GTDB lineage: Bacteria > Bacteroidota > Bacteroidia > Chitinophagales > Chitinophagaceae > Terrimonas_B. The sequence goes on along the minus strand of JBPPMM010000394.1, from coordinate 26,094 downwards.
GTGAAAACAAGGGAGTTTCTGCAGACTTTCATATAAATAATTTGGTATGTGACAAGATGAATTTATAAAAGTTTAGTATACCCGTAAAAAAATTTTATTTTTTTCCTTCCTTGTAAGACACCATTCGAAATTAAACAAACAATCCCCAGGTTATGAATGGCAAATATGCAAATGAAAGAATCAAATTTTTATAATGAGAAATAAGGCCTCTGTGTTATTATCTTCGTTGACATAAAAACAAGGTTTTTAGTAATACCGTTTTGATAAGTCAAAATACAATACAACAGATATTAAGCCGCATTGATATTATTGATGTGGTAGGCGAGTTTGTAAAATTGAAAAAGAGAGGAGCAAGTTACCTTGGCCTCTGCCCCTTTCATAATGAAAAAACTCCGTCGTTTACCGTATCACCATCAAAAGAAATTTATAAATGTTTTGGCTGTGGCAGAAGTGGCAATTCTATCAGCTTTGTCATGGAGCATGAAAAGTACAGCTATGCAGATGCATTAAAATGGCTGGCTAAAAGATATGATATAGAAGTTGAAGAAACATTTGCTAATGATGAACAAAGGCAGCAACAACAATCAGCCGAAAGTCTTTTTATCATCAACCATTTTGCACAGCAGTTTTTTACCAGAATGCTTTTTGAATCGGACGAAGGCCAGGACATCGGATTAAGCTATTTAAAGGAAAGAGGATTCCGGGAGGAGGTTATTAAAAAATTCCAATTAGGTTATTCTCCTGAACAGCGGGATGCATTTACAAAAGAAGCTATTGCCAGGCAATTCAACAGCGAATTATTATTAAAAACCGGCCTGGTTGCCTTACGCAATGACCAGTTAATGGATAACTACAGGGGACGTGTTATTTTTCCTATCCATAATCATAGTGGTAAAGTATTGGGCTTTGGTGCCAGAATTTTAAAAAGCAATGACAGGGCACCGAAATACATAAATACGCCGGAAAATGAGATCTATGTAAAAAGTAAAATACTATATGGGTCATACCAGGCCAGGCAAGCCATTGATAAAGCGGATGAGTGCCTGCTGGTTGAAGGTTATACTGATGTGGTCTCCCTGCACCAGGCAGGTATTGAAAATGTAGTGGCATCAGGAGGCACATCGCTCACCCCGGATCAGCTTCGTCTCGTAAAAAAATATACCAATAATCTTACAATCATTTATGACGGAGATGCTGCTGGTGTAAAGGCAGCCTTACGCGGATTGGACCTGGCTTTAGAAGAAGGACTAAATGTAAAATTGGTATTGATCCCTGATAAAGAAGATCCCGATAGTTATGTAAACAAAGTGGGCGCATCCGATTTTACCCGGTTCATCAATAAAAATAAAAAGGATTTTGTTCTTTTCCAGTTAGAGGTGGCGCTAAAAGATGCAGGTAACGATTCTGTAAAAAAAGCGGAAGTAGTGACCCGCATGGCAGAAACAATTGCCAGAATAAATAAGGCGGAAGATTTTACCCGGCAGCAAGATTATATAAAACAATGTTCTGAAATATTAAAAATTGACGAAGGTGGTTTACACAGCTTAGTAAATAAATTCATTCGTGACCGCATATCCACGCAGGAACGCAAGCTTCCTTTTGAAGAAGCAAAAAAACATGAGGAAAATGCAAGACAAGCGGAACAAACTGATTTTGACGATGCCACCTTTACTCTGTTATTTAAAGATGATTTACAGGAAAGAGAACTAGCCCGAATACTCCTGGTGTATGGCTTAAAAAAATGGGATGAATCAAAGCTTATCGCGGAACATATATTTGAACAAATGGTTGATGAAAGTTTGATTGACAACAAGAATGTTTTGGTCCTGGTCAATACGTTCAAAGTGGTTTTGGAAAGAAATGCAGAAGAAGCAAATAAAAGTTACTTTATTTATCATCCTGATCCCGGACTCAGCACATTCGCCGTGTCTCTCCTTAATTTTCCATATGAAGAAAGTGAAAGATGGCGCACCGAATTCAGCCAGGCAGGTGGATTTCAAAAACAATTGTTTGAACAGAGCTATGAGGATTTTATGAAAACCATAGCAAAGGAAAATGATAAGAAGCTGATGGGATTTCTAAAAATGGATGAAGATAAAACCAATGAAGAGGTGGAGTCTGTCATAAACTATCTCCAGCTAAGAAAAGTAAAAAGAATGTTACTGGAAAACCAGGTAGACCTGGAAAAAACACATACACCTGAGGAATATGAAATGCTCCACCAGACTCATACCCACTTAAAAGCAATGGAGATCGAATTGACTTCAAAAATGGGCACGGTGATTATCAGGTAAATAAGTTTGCTTCTTTTTTCTGAAAGAAACTCTTTTCCTTTTAAATCAAATTCCTGCTAAAATTTTCCGGCAAGCAGGTCACTGTATGATAATTTAATCAGGTCTTCAGGTTTTATCATTAATTCCTTCATATAAAATTCACATTGATCTTTTAATTCCGGCCGGGTAAGATCAGCGTTAATATTTCCGGCTTCTATCTCAACAAATGAGCCCAGGCCGGGTACATCATCCAAATGAAATTTTACATTCCGGATATAATAAATCTCTCTTTTCTTTTTAACTACTATTTTCTGTCCTAATGATTTCAACAATACATCTTTCAATCCTTCTGTATCTTCTATTTTGACCAATTGAAAAGATGAATTTTTGGGCCCGGCCTGATCTGTTCTATGGTAATAAATCAGGTTGTTTTCTATATTTCCTTCACGAAGTTTTAGCCTGCCATTGATAACATTGAAATAAGTATCCGTTTGCTCATCAATGCCTTTGAACTCTGCATTATTAGCCAAAAAGTAATTGCGGATAAAAACAGGATCGGTGCACCTGGCTTTTATTTCCACATTCAGAAAACTCATAGGTATTTACTTTTATCAGGGTTGATAAATGTCACTTCATAAAAAAAGGTTTGTTGCGTTGCAACAAACCTTGTCAATTTTTTTTAAAAGAATTAATCAGCCAGGGCAGCGGCTGTCCTTTTGCGGGACACAACCACAACCTCTTCTACCGGGGCTTCTTCTCCGCGTACAAAGCGCATTGCACTCCATACATGGTCAAGTTCAACTCTTTCAATACTTTCATAACCAGCGCAAGTCAGATGATTCCAACTGCATTCGCGGTTGAGATCTGTAACAATCTTAGAAGTGACTTTGGGGTAGGCTACCCAGAATTTACTTTCATCCTTTAAAGAAGGCATAACGTCCCTTAATATCCCATTTAATTGATTTTCATTTACCGCAAATACAAGAGCAAAGTCGATTTTCCTGTTTTTCAGGAGCGGAGTCATGTTTTTGGCGAAGGATAATTTACTGAACTGCTTTTCGATGGAGGAAGGCAAACCCTGAATTAATAGATTTCTTTCGTCTGCCAATTGTAACTTTTCAAATACTGTTTGTGACATACTTTGAAGTTATTTTAAAGAGTTTCAAACAATTACGACGGCCTGTAATGCCATATGCGTATAATTATTAACGGGAGTGCAAAGATATATTAAAATGCCCGGACTAAGGGATTAATACTAATAAAAAACCCGTTCAATTTTTTTTTGAACGGGATTATTGATGCAAATCTACTTTTATTTGGCAATTGGCTTGTAATATTTAAGTGCTTCCGGCATATATCTTTTTAATTGCGCAATTCTTGTTCCCTCACTTGGATGTGAACTTAAAAATTCAGGGGGCTTTTGTCCATTTGAAGCTTTTTCCATCCTTTCCCACAGACTTATCGCCTCACGGGGGTTATATCCTGCCATAGCGGTCCAAATTAGTCCGTATCTATCTGCTTCTAACTCATGTTTTCTTGAAAAAGGCAGTAATACACCGGCTTGTGCTCCAATTCCAAATGCAGTCATAAACAGGTTTTGCGTGGTAGCGGGTTTATTTGCCAGGGCTATTTGCAAACCTGCGCCCACTGCTTCTGCGCCTAACCCCTGGCTCATTCTTTCATTTCCATGATTAAAAATTGCGTGTGAAACTTCATGTCCCATTACTGCTGCTAATGCAGCCTCATTTTGAGTGATCGGCAATAACCCAGTATACACAACTATTTTTCCACCTGGCATACACCATGCATTAACTTCTTTACTATCTACCAGTTTATATTCCCATCTATATCCTTCCAACTCTGAGGAAAGTCCTTTTGATGCATAAAATTGTTCTACTGCCCTGGTGATGCGCTGACCTACCCGGGTAACCATTTCAGCATCCCGGTTTGAAGAACTACTAACAACTTTATTTGTAGATAGGAATTGTTGATATTGCTCAACAGCCATAGCCTGCAACTGTGATTCAGGTAATAATTTAAATTGACTACGACCTGTAACAGAATTTTGTGAGCATGCTATTACAACAGTACTGATCAATAAAAAAGAAGTTATTTTTTTGAGCATTTCGTTAAAGTTTGAAGTACAAAATTCAATCATTGTACCAAACTTACATGTGGTTAACCCGGAAACAAAAGTTAAGATTTTTTTACACCCTTAAGGGTTATTCAAAGAAGCATTATCTCTTCTTCTTTGCCTTCTGCGGTCACGGTGTTTCATTACCGGCACCTTACTTTCAATTCCTTTTAGTAAACGGCCAATATTTTTTTGGTGAGTTAAAATTACCATTAGCGCTACGGCAATGGCAAACACCCGGTAGATGGGATTGTCTACATTAAAAATAACGAGTATGAAAATAGGAAATGCTATACTGGCAAGAATGGAACTTAAAGACACAAACCTTGTTAAAAATAGCACTAGTAGAAAAACTCCTGAGCAAGATAATGCGGTCCATGGAGAAATTCCTAATACTAATCCAAATAAGGTTGCCACCCCCTTACCTCCGCGAAATTCAGCCCAGATAGGGAAAATATGCCCCAAAACTGCCGCAAGGCCCAAACAGATTTGTAAATTGAGGAAAAGAGTTTCTGTATCCGCATATTGAGGGAGAAGTAAAACAAGGCTTACAGCCGCTGTACCTTTCAGCATATCTACCACCATTACTACAGTTCCCCATTTAGGACCTAACACACGAAAGGTATTAGTGGCACCAGGGTTTCCGCTGCCATACTCTCTTATGTCAATGCCAAAGAAATAGCGGCTTACCCAGACTGAAGTAGGAACACTGCCAATCAAATATGCAAGAACTATGACCAATAGTTCATTCATAGAATTTGGTGGTTAAAGTTGAACGACGAAAATACAAAAAATAAGCAAGGTTGGTAACGTTAATTTAACATAGCAACTTTACGTATGTGATAATTTAAGAAACAACCAATTGAGCCTTTCAAACCTATCTAATACCTTTAGTTCGTGCCTGTTACAATTAGCCTGTACTTCCGGTTCATCTTCAATCAGGATACCACTTATTAATAATAATCCATTCCTGGAAATTAAATTTGATAAAAGGCCCAGATTTTCCAGGATCATATTTTTATTAATATTGGCAAGAACAACATCAAACTGGCCACGCATAAGCGATCCATCAGTTAGTTTCAAATCAACAACGCTGCAATTATTTATTTTAGTATTCTCAGCGGCATTTTCAATGCTGAATGGATCATTATCTATTGCAAGAATTTCTTTCGCTCCCATTTTCTCGGCAAGAATAGCCAGAACACCAGTACCGGTTCCAATGTCTAAAACTGATTTGTTTAAAAAATCAATTTTTCGCATTTGTTCTATCATCATGTAAGTGGTAGAATGATGGCCGGTACCAAAACTCATCTTGGGTGTAATAACGATGTCGAATTTAACGTGCTCCACCTGTTCATGAAAAGAAGCCCAAATGGCAACAAAATCATCAACCAGTACAGGCTCAAAATTGGATTCCCATTCCTTGTTCCAATTCTTTTCCTCTATTAGAGTTTTTGTATATTCTTTACGCTTCAACCCGGTGAGCGACTGAAGTAATGAATCGTCATACTCTTCTAAATTTATAAATGCAATCAGGCAATTTTCTTCTTCCTGAAATCCTATAAACCCTATTTCACTTAATTGTGCCACTAATATGTCGGACTCTTCCTGCCGAACAGACTCGAATTTTAATTGAATGTACTGGCTCATTATTGAAAATTAAAAAACCCTGAATTTTGTTCAGGGTTTTCGCTAAAATTTATTCTTTTTACTGAGATTCTTCTCTCGGTTTATTTTCTGGTTTTTGAATCAGTGCCTTTCTTGATAATTTGAATTTACCTGATTTTGGATCCGTTCCAATCAATTTAACTTTGAATGTATCGCCCTCATGTACTATGCCTTCCAGTGTCTCCAATCGTTTCCAACTGATTTCTGAAATATGAACAAGACCTTGCTTACCAGGTAAGAATTCAACAAATGCTCCGAATGGCATTATGGATTTCACAACTGCATCATATACGTCACCAACATTGGGGACCGCCACAATACCTTTAATAATACTGACAGCTTTTTCTACACCGGGTTTATTAACTCCAAACACTGTCACCTCTCCCCTGTTATTCTTTTCTTCAATGTTAATTGTAGTTCCGGTTTCCCTTTGCATTTCTTGTATCACTTTACCACCCGGCCCTATAACAGCACCAATGAATTCCCGGTCAATAAACATTTTAACCATACGTGGGGCATGTTCTTTTACCTCTGGTTTTGCTTCCGCGATACATTCGTACATGGCATCCAAAATATGCAGTCGACCCCGCTTGGCCTGGTCCAAAGCCATTCTCATAACTTCCATACTTAAACCATCAACTTTAATATCCATTTGTACACCGCAGATGCCATCGCGGGTTCCTGTAACCTTAAAGTCCATATCCCCGAGGTGATCTTCATCTCCCAGGATATCTGTAAGAATTGAAAATTTATCTCCTTTCGTTATCAGGCCCATAGCAACCCCCGAAACATGTTTAGGAATTGGGATGCCTGCATCCATCAGGGCTAATGATCCGGCGCAAACCGTAGCCATAGACGATGAGCCATTTGATTCCAGGATATCGCTAACAATACGTACTGTATAACCAAAATCTCCACCCGGCATCATTTGTCTTAATGATCGCATAGCCAGGTTACCATGCCCTACTTCCCTTCGGCTCTGCCCTCTCATCATTTTTACTTCACCGGTGGAAAACGGAGGGAAATTATAATGCAGAAAAAACTTTGAATCCACTGATTTAGCAGCACTTTCAACCAAAACTTCATCTAAGGCTGTGCCCAGGGTAACGGTGGTTAAAGATTGGGTTTCACCACGAGTAAATAAGGCTGCGCCATGGGGAGAAGGCAAAGCGTCCACTTCCATATCCAAAGCACGAACATCTTCAAGACCACGGCCATCCAATCTTATTTTTTCATCAAGGATCATATCCCGTACCACATAGTATTGCAGGTCGCCATAATACGTGCTGGCTAATTTTTTTGTTTGTTCTGGCAATTCTTCACCTTCCGGTAATCCTTCCTTCAGGTGAGCCATTAACTCTTCTTTTATTATTGCAAATTTATCGCTTCGGTCATGCTTATTGTACTTCGCTTTTGCAACCTCATATACTTTCTGCTTTGCAAATGCATTTACTTTCGCTTCTAAAGCTTCATCGGTAACAGGTTTTGTATAATCTCTTTTTCCCGTTACGCCTTTTAAAGCACGAAGTTCTTCCTGTGCTTTAACTTGAATACGAATAGCATCATGAGCTACCTGCAACACTTTTACAAGATCTTCCTCACTGCATTCTTTGGCTTCCCCTTCAACCATCATCAGGTTTTTATCAGTAGCTGCCACCAAAAATTCTATATCAGAAACTTCCATTTCCGCCCTGGTTGGGTTGATCTTAAATTCACCATTTACCCTACCAACCCTTACTTCAGAAATAATTTCTTTGATTGGAATATCGGAAACGGCAAGCGCTGCAGAGGCCGCAAGGCAGGCTAATGCATCAGGTAATATTTGTTCGTCACTTGAGATCAGGGATACTAAAACCTGCACTTCACATAAATAATCGTCAGGAAAAAGTGGACGCAAGGCTCGGTCAATCAAACGGCTTGTCAATATTTCATAATCGTTTAGTCTTGCTTCTCTTTTAAAGAAAGAGCCGGGAATTCTGCCGGCAGCAGCAAACTTTTCCTGGTAGTCAACAGATAAAGGAAAGAAACTTTGACCTTCTTTTGGTTCTTTATTGGCTACCACCGTAGCCAGGATCATGCAGTTTCCCATTGAAACGGTAACCGCTCCATCAGCCTGGCGGGCTAATTTGCCGGTTTCAATAGTCACCATACGGCCACCGCCTATATCAAAGGTTTTACGAATAGGTTGTTGTAACATAAGTTGTCAGAAGTTTGAAATTTGAGTATAAAAGCACTCAAACTATTTTCAGAAATTTTTCTAAACGGGTGTTTGCTATCAATTTTAATTCAATCACCCTATTTGAAATTTAATTCGATAATCAATGCTTAATCCGCAAATTTTTAATAAAAATGAATACGGAAAGGCCAAAAACAGTTATTCCCAACATCATTATTTGGAGGCTGGGAATAATCTTTATATCTGAGTCATATTACATGCAAAAATTAAGAAAATTCTCAAACTAAACGACTACATCCCAACGCCCGGGGAACGGTGGGCAGGGTTTACTTTCTAAGTCCGAGCTTTTCAATCAATTGGCGGTAACCAGTCAAATTATGCTTTTGTAAATAGTTCAGCAAACTTTTACGCTTACCAACCATAATCATCAAGCCACGATGTGTAGAGAAATCCTTTTTGTTTTGTTGCAGGTGACCGCTGATCTGGCTAATCCGCTCAGTTAATTGTGCAATCTGGCCCTCAATAGAACCAGTGTTTTTTGCATCACCACCAAACTCTGTGAAAATGCTCGCGGTTTTTTCTTTTGTTAAAGGCATCTTTGACTTTTTTTATTTTTCATCCGGTTGTTTATCCTAAATATTTTGTGGCGGCGAAGGTAAGGCAAGTAAATTTAATGGCAAAAGAAAGGAAGACTAAAGTTGCTCCGGAAACCTAAACCCGGAAATTTTGAGCCCATTACCTCATATTTTTGCCAGATGGAACTATCTCAGGACGCTAAAACCATCTTGGGCCTTCAATTGCCAACTGACCCCAGATGGACTAGCCTGGCCGAAAAATCACTTGAAGATATTTTATCCGACCATGCTTATTGTGAGCAAAAAGCCGCTTTATCCTGTATTTCCTTAATTCAACGCTACAGTGATAAAGAAAAGCTGATCATAGATCTCTCCCCGATAGTGACAGAAGAATGGGGTCATTTTCGCCTGGTGATGGCCGAATTACACAAACGCAAACTTAAATTGGGCAAGCAACGAAAGGATATTTATGTAAATGAACTTTTAAAATTTGAAGCAAAGGGCGGCAGTGAAGAAGCCAGGTTTCTGGATAAATTATTAATCATGGCCTTAATAGAAGCCAGAAGTTGCGAACGATTTAAGCTGCTAAGTGAAGCCCTAGATGATGAATACCTGCGTAATTTTTACCGACGGTTTATGGAAAGTGAGGCCGGACATTACACTTTATTTATCGAACTAGCTGAAACTTATGTTGACAAAGAAAAAGTGAGAAAAAGATGGAAAGAATGGCTTGTATACGAAACACTCATAATGGAGAACATGGAAATCCGGGGTGATAGAATTCATTAATTCAGTAATCCATTTTCTTACTTTTATTTGAAAGATCAGAAAAAGTTCCGGGAAAAACTTTTCATAGCATAACCTCTCTCCCATTAAAATTTTAAGCTCACATATCAGATTGAACAGAGCCTGGCAAAGTATAAATGAGTGCTTGTTTTTGAAATCGATTGCGTAACTTTTTCTTCAATCCAACCTTTGTCATCCGGATTATAGTATTTTTAAAAATGGTAAAAATTGAAGAAAGCTTTTGCTTAACCCATCCATCGGGTGAAGATATTTATTTATATACTCTGCGCAACACCAAAGGCACGGAAGTGTGTATTACCAATTATGGGGCTATAATAACATCCTTTAAAATAAAACAAGGAGATCATTCCATCAACAATATAGTATTGGGATTTGATAACGTGGAAGAATATTTGTCCGATGAATATCTTGCAGGTTGTCCTTATTTTGGTGCGGCAATAGGAAGATATGCCAACCGGATTGGAAACGGAGAGTTCAGCATAGATGGCATTAAGTTTTTCCTGGGGAAAAACATGGCACCTGCTCATCTGCATGGTGGTTATTCTGGATTTGATAAAAAAACGTGGAATTGCGAATCCTATTCAACAGGAAAACTTATTCTTTCATACACAAGCGTTGACGGGGAAGAAGGCTACCCGGGAAACCTGCATGTTAAATTACTTTTTGAGCTTAATAATAATAATAACGAACTGACATACGAGTTTACCGCCACAACTGACAGACCGACCATTGTCAACCTTACGCATCATAGTTATTTTAATCTAAATAATGGCCTCGGTACAATTGCGGACCATTTAATCAGAATAAATTCCCGAACTATACTTGAACAGGATAAAAATTTTGTTGTTACAGGCAATACAATATCGGTGAAGAATACAAAATATAATTTTATGGATTGGAAAAAGGCGGGTGAATTGTGGGATGAAGAAAATGGTTACGATCAAACTTATGAATTAGAAAAGAATGACATGATTTCACCAGCCGCAGAAGTATGCATAGAAAAGAGTGGTATAAAACTGCAGGTATATACAACAGAACCTACAGTCCATTTTTATACGGGTAAATGGATACCCGGTTTACATCAAAAAAATGAAAGCAGTTACGGACCATTTTCGGGGCTCTGTCTTGAAACTCAGAAACATCCTAATTCCATTAATATTCCTCATTTTCCCAATACGATACTTCGCCCGGGAGAAGTTTATCATACAAAAACGAAATACTGCCTCATTACCTGAACTATTATTTCTTAAGTTTTTCGTCCATTTCATTGGGACCATATATTCTGCCAAAAAAAGTTTCCAGTCCATACTTTCTTATTATCCATTCAGCCAGAATTATTCCTGTAACTGCACCAGCTGCCAATAAACCAATTGCAATATTTTTGTTTTGCTCCCCTTTACTATATGCCAAAAACGCCATTAATCCAAAGAAGATAAAAGGGCCTGCGAACGCCTGGAGCCAAAATAAAATTCTTATAAGCCAGGTTAATAATTTTGTCATGTAGTAAAGTATTCCAACTCTTCTCTGAGATCAACGAAAGGATATTTTTTTTGTAATTCTATTGTTTTCTCTGCACTGGATGATAAAAATTTTTTGTGGGCTTCTGTCGTTGGTTGAAAGGGTTTATGCTTTCGGGCAATATTAATCACTTTCAATTCATCCATCAATTGCCTGGATTCTTCGTCAAGGCACGACGAAACAAATTGTTGCAAAACGAAATCTGTTGCCATATAATTGGGATGCACGAAATCAATATCATAAAACCTGTAGTCCCTTAGTATATCAATAACAATTTCATAAGCGGGGAAATAATGTAACTTATCAAATTTATTAACAAGGTGATGAACGGCTTCTATAAGTCTTGCCTTACTGCGGTTATTGTCTACTACTCCATCCCGTATGTGCCTTACCGGGCTAATGGTAAAAATAATATTGAGCCGGGGGTTAAATTGAAACAATTGATGTAAACAAAGGTCGAAAGCCTCAATGATCTCCTGAACAGTTAATAAATGTTTTGAAAACCATTGTGCCGGAGCCCGGTGACAATTAGCAACTGAACCTTCCAGCCCTTTTTGGTAAAAAGAGTTTTTCGTTGCCTCAGTAACCTCATTCAGCCGATAGGAAAAGGATGTGCCCAAGGTTATTATAATCCAGTCCGCTGCCTTTAAAAATTTATGGGCATTTTGCATTGACCCATTTATGATCCGTAAACCTTCATCCCTGTCGATGTGAGAAAAGCGGCTATGGTGTTGCCAGCTATGCCAGATCTCATTTAAATAGAAAAGATCAGATTCTTTAACAGGGTTATTATGGATATAAGATAAAAGGCTATTACAGACACTAACGGGATCAAATAATATTCCGTTAGGATTTTGCATTACCGAAAATTTTGATTCAATTAATGCATTCCCGATATGTTCTGTAAAACAAGAACCCACCAGCAATAATTTATGCCGGTAATTGACAGGAGTTGCCAATTTTTTTGGTTCAAAATTCAACATGAAATCCATAATGTTCCTGCTATATTTAAAAGTTGATTGGTGGTAAGTTTGTAAGTGTTCTGTTAGAAATCAAATATCATAATTTGTCAATCCCGCTGAAAAAGATTTCTGAGGCTATCTGTAAACTTTCATTCAAAGCATCATCATTGAGAGATGGAATCAATCCCATTTCTCTAAAGTATGCAATCATTAATTCCGAATTCATATTTCCCAACAGATCATCATCAGCCATGGGACAACCACCAATTCCCTTAAGCGCACCATCAAAACGGTTACAGCCAGCTTTAAAGGCAGCTTCCATTTTTTCTTTCCAGCCTTCCGGGGTGGAATGAAGGTGTACACCCATCTCAACGCCGGGTAACGACTCAATTAAATATCTTGTAACATCATACACTTGTTGGGCAGTAGCAATACCAACTGTATCAGCAAGAGATATTGTTTTTATATCCATAGCCACCAAACGATTTATCCATTCAAAAACAATATCCTCGTCATAAAGATCGCCATATGGATTTCCAAAGCCCATTGAAATATAAATGACCAGCTCCTTTTTTGTTTTTATACATAAGTTTTGAATCTCCTCCACCCTGGTCAGCGATTGGTCAATTGAGGAATTGGTATTGCGCTGCTGAAAGGTTTCAGAAACAGAAAAAGGGAACCCCAGGCAGTTGATCTGGTCGTAGATGCTTGCTTCCTCTGCACCCCGGTAATTTGCTACAATGGCTAGTAATTTGGTTTCGGTGTTTTTCATATCCAGTCTTGAAACGACTTCCATCGTATCAGCCATTTGAGGAATGGCTTTTGGAGAAACAAAGGATCCAAAATCGATGGTATCAAATCCCACTTTCAGAAGGATATTAATGTATTCCACTTTCTTTTCTGTAGGAATAATATTTTTCCATCCCTGCATGGCATCGCGTGGACATTCAATGAGTTTGATTTTTCTGTGGGGTGCGTTTTGTTGGGAATTCTCCGGCATAACCAGGTTTTCAATTTTATAATATTAAACGCTTCTCTGTTTCATCACTTCATACAATACCATCCCTGCTGCAACCGATACATTCAAACTTTCAAAATCTCCCTTCATCGGGATCTTTATTTTTTCATCGCAAATTTTCAGGAGTGCAGGGTAAATACCGTTGTCTTCGCTTCCCAAAACAATGGCGCAGGGCTCCTTAAAATCACAATCATAAACATTTTTTATTGCTGTCATTTCTGTAGCGAAAACTTTTATACCATTCAGATGTAGTTCGTCCACAGCTTTCATAAGGCTGTTGACCCTGCATACCGATATTTTTTCCAATGCACCTGCTGAAGTAAGTACCGCATCTTCATTCAAAGCCCCCACTCCTTTTTCAGGTATTATAATAGCATGAACACCCGTACACCAGGCGGTGCGGGCAATACCTCCGATGTTCCTGATGTCAGTAATCCCATCTAATATCAAAAACAAGGGAGACTCGCCCTTTTCTACAACAAATGAAATTACTTCCTGGAGGTTGAGATATTGAACCCTGGCTATCTGGGCTATGCATCCTTCGTGACCACTTACGTTAAAACTGTCTAGTTTAACGGCAGGAACAAAACTAACAGGCATGAAATGTTTAGCTGCAAGTTTCTTAATCTCATTGATAACATTTCCCTGCACCCTGGTATCAAGATATATCTTATCGAATTGCTGACCTTCGGTTATTGCAGCCATTACGGCCGTGGGACCAATGACCAGGGAACTTTTTTTTGGTCTCTGTTGCTGTCTGAAATTTTTCACATAGCAAAGAAACTATAAAACAATCAAAGGAATTTACCACGGTGAATTTAATCAGAATATTTGTTTGTCCATTAACATCCATTTTACCTTTTGAATGGCCGCCACGGACATGGCATCTGTAATTAAGCCTTCCTGCGTCATTTGCCAGGCTTCTTCGAATGGCATTTTCTTTATACTCAATTGTTCTGTTTCCTCTGGTTGGGGTTGATGTTGTTCCAATTTCCGGGCAAGAAAAATAATGGCTTGTTCATCGGAAACTGAATTAGAAAGATGCATATTCAATATGGAACTCCATTCATTGGCTATTAACCCTGTTTCTTCTTCAAGTTCCCGCTTAGCAGAAACCAGTGGATCAATATCCAAAGGACCACCCCCTTCCGGTATTTCCCAGCTATATTCATTCATTGCAAACCTGAATTGACCCACCAGCCAGGTATTCAGATCTTCATCTAAAACAATGATTCCAATTGCAATGTTTTTAAAATGGATCTTCCCGTAAATACCTTGTCCTCCGGATGGGTTAATAACGTCGTATTCTGTAACGCTTATCCAATTATTGTTATAGATTTCTTTTTCAGAAATCACCTGCCAGGGATTTTCATTCATAGTATAAAAATAAAAAAACAAACCCTGTTGAATGATTACATCTACAGGGTCTGCTTATTCCAAAACTTTTTGAGGGTATTGGGTAGTGTTTATTTTAAACCAAAAGCCTTTTTCACTTTTGGAACATAATCCAGTTTCTCCCAGGTAAACAATTCAACTTTTTTTGTAACCTTTTTTCCATCAGGGGAAACGAAAGTTTTTTCTACAATTTTAGGCTGACGTCCCATATGCCCGTAAGCTGATGTTTCACTATAGATAGGGTTACGCAATTTTAATCGCTGCTCAATAAAATAGGGCCGCATATCAAAAACGCTATCCACAATTTTACTGATCTCTCCATCGGTAAGATTGACTTTGGCCGTACCATATGTATTTACATTAATACTGGTAGGCTGTGCCACTCCAATAGCGTAAGACACCTGAACCAATATTTCATCAGCTACGCCTGCAGCCACCAGGTTTTTTGCAATATGACGGGTAGCATAAGCTGCGCTGCGGTCTACTTTGCTTGGGTCCTTGCCGCTGAAGGCGCCGCCACCATGTGCTCCTTTACCACCATATGTATCTACAATGATCTTCCTTCCTGTAACACCCGTATCACCATGAGGGCCGCCGATCACAAATTTACCTGTTGGGTTGATATGGTATTTGATCTGATCATTAAACAACTTAGCGTATTTCTTATACTTTGCTTTCACCCTTGGAATCAGGATGGAGATCACATCGTTTTTGATCTTGGCAAGCATTTTAGTTTCACTGTCAAAATCATCATGCTGCGTAGAGATAACAATTGCATCAATGCGGACAGGTTTATTATTATCATCATACTCCAGTGTGACCTGGCTTTTAGCATCAGGACGCAAGTATGACATTTTTGAATTCTTTTCGCGGCGAATGGTAGCGAGTTCAATCAGGAGATTGTGCGCAAGATCCAGCGCAAGTGGCATGTAGTGGTCCGTTTCGTTAGTAGCATAGCCAAACATCATTCCCTGGTCTCCGGCTCCCTGTTCTTCTTTTTTCTTCCGGTCAACCCCCTGGTTAATATCAGCCGACTGTTCATGAATTGCAGACAATACACCGCATGAGCTTGCCTCAAACATATATTCGCTTTTAGTATACCCTATGCGCCGGATTACACCCCTTGCAAT
The DNA here is from genome assembly GCA_051306075.1 of Chitinophagaceae bacterium. Classification (GTDB taxonomy): domain Bacteria; phylum Bacteroidota; class Bacteroidia; order Chitinophagales; family Chitinophagaceae; genus Terrimonas_B. The sequence goes on along the minus strand of JBPPMM010000394.1, from coordinate 10,438 downwards.
TTCCTGGACATCCAGGTAAGCTTTTGATTTCACTTCGCCAGCTAATACTACCTGGCCTGTGGTCACCAGCGTTTCGCAAGCCACTTTACTTTGGGGATCAAATGCAAGAAAATTATCGATGAGTGCATCGGAAATCTGATCAGCAATTTTGTCGGGGTGTCCTTCAGATACACTTTCAGAAGTAAACAAATAAGGCATTCTTTTTGGTTTAGGTTTAGAAAAGAGTATTATATTTTAATTGGGTTTTAATCCCTTCTAATTTTTAATTCAAATAGGTTTTGATTTATACTGGCAGACTGTGGGCTTTCTGTTTATCATTTTACGTGTCTTTCCATTTCAAACAAAACCGGTATAAAATAACAGCTTAAATTAAATCGGGTGCAAAGATAGCACCCGATACAATCCGATATAATTAGTTTTACCACTAAATTTTGGAATAAACAATTCGTAACCGCATTCGTCTTGGATTTGTATCAGAAGGTCCTGTATTACCAGCTAATCGCACTCTTCCCTTACCGGCCTCATTGTTCACAATAAAAGCAGGAACCTTGATACTTGTTGTTCCAAAATCTCCCGGCCGGTATAATTCACTTATATAAACCGGAGCTGAAAGTCTAAGATCATATACCGGCTCCGTATCATTTACAATATGCTGCACATACCTTGTTAAATTAAAATGCCAGCTCTTAATGTTATTACCTGTTCCATCATTAGTTTGGATAGGACTGGTACCAAAACTGTTCAGGTTGGAACTTCCAGTGCCGTTGAATGTAACATCATATGGAATTGTACGAAATTTAGACTCCGAAGAATCGTAAGCATCCAAATACAATTTTGTTGGATAAAAAAGAGTATCGCTTACATCATACACTTGCTCCATAATCAGTTCAGCCCGGTGGATAACCCTGTTATTCAAATTTTTCAACCCTGGAATCTTAAGCGTAGCAAAGGAGCCGGGTGCAGATTGAATATAAACAAGATCATCTGGTGTAGTGCCGCCAATAGCTGCAGCCAGGGGTGTCCCGGCATAATCTCTCTTAATATAATTTGCAGAGAATGAAGTAGGATTTGCTGCATAGCTAAAATAGGCCACGGCAGTATCCCATTTTTCAACTGGCAAATCCCCATTATCATCTTTATAATAAATGGCAAGTTTGGTATTAGCTCCTTCCAGGTTTACTCCAATAAGAGCATTGCCAGAAGTGGATTCCAGTGCGAATCCTTTAAAATAACTACGAAATGCAGAATCAGAATAGTAAGCACCTTTAGAAGAAGTGCTGATTGTATCATAATTTAATAATCGCTGGCCGAATGCATCATTCAGCCTAATCCGTAATTGTCTTGCCGTTGTATCCTGGTATGCTTTTACCGAATCTTTCAAAACACCCGGAACAAAGGTTCTGGAACCTAATAACCCGGCCTTTGAATAATTATTCTTCCGGATGGTATAGGATGTATCTCCAAAATCACTTGATTGAGGGATCTCATATACATTTACTGTTTGTACTGCATTGCTGTCACCATAGGTTTCTACATAGTCCAATATCAAAACAACCGAATCAATATGAAGGCTATCGGGTTTACCTAAAAATGTATAGCGGTAATTGGGAGGCTTTAATTCCAGGAAAAGCCTGGCATCTGTTTTCCCAAAAAAAGGATCATTAGTTATTAGCCCCAGGAAGTTTTCATAATCGCTGCTATAGTAAGTGGTATCAGTTAACACGGAGAAGGTATCATTAAAAGCTTCAACTGTAAGCAGCGTATCAAATGTGGTTATGTTATCAACTACGGGAATTAAATTTCCACCAAGAGTAGAAGACTCGTTGATCTTTTTGCAGGAGAAAAATAAAATAACAATGCTGGTAACAATAGCTCCAAGCCTAAATGCCGGGTATTTATAATTCACAAAAAAAATTTATACCATGGTTAAAAATACCCTCACCGATATGGAGAGGGAAAGCAAGGTTACTTGCCTGCAAGATCGCTATACAGTTGTAAATACTCTGTTAAATCAGATTCTTCATTATACAGCAATGTCTTCTTTCCTCTTACCTTGGTAAATTCATCCATCAATTTTTTCTCAATCTTATCTGATCCGAAAGTAATAGCATCTGCATAGGAAGCGCCTCCTCTGAACATAGCCATATTAGTCGCTTCCTTGTATAGTTCAAAATCTTTTTCCTTCAGCGTGGGATGAATAAGCGCCTTTTGTAAAAACCCGCTACCCAATTTTTCTTTAAACGTATTTTGACCAATGGTAAAAACAGTTTTACTGTGCGAAAAAACTGGTTCTTTTTTATACAATGTTTTCAGATAGGCCGGTATTAAACCTGTCATCCAGCCGCTGCAATGGATAATATCGGGAGGCCACCCAAATTTCTTCACGGTTTCCAGGGCGCCTTTACAAAAAAATATTGTTCTTAAACCATTATCATCATACCATTTTTCACTTTCATCATTGAAAATATACTTGCGTTTAAAGAGGTCCTCATTTTCCAGGAAATAAACTTGCAAGCGGGCACTGGGCAACGAGGCTACTTTAATTTGTAGTGGCATGTCATCATTATCTACAGACACATTTATACCAGATAAACGAACTACCTCGTGCAGGCGGTGGCGCCTTTCATTGATAGTGCCAAACCTTGGCATAATGCAACGAACTTCAAAGCCATTATCATTTGCTTTTATTGCTAGCTTGTTTACAGTCTCGGAAAATTCAGTCAACTCCAGATAGGGCGACATTTCGTTGGCAATAAATAAAATCCTTTTTTTTGCTGACATGTAGTCCCGTTTAAATGAAACGTTTTTTAGAAAACGTGTGCGAAGGTACAGTTTTTTACAAGGAATAGTTAAGTTGTGCTGAATTTTGGAACATACAAAACTGTTTATGGTATTATTTAAGAAAAAAGATGACCTGGCCAATTATCTTGAATTACAACGAAAAGAAGGCAAAAAATATGGTCTTATCCCAACTATGGGGGCGTTACACATGGGACATATTTCACTTATATCTAATTCAAAAAAAAGTGATGATCTGTCCGTTTCCTGCATTTTTGTTAATCCAATTCAGTTTAATAACCAGGCGGATTACGAAAAATACCCGGTAACTCTTGAAAAGGATATTGCTATGCTGGAAGAAGCCGGCTGCGATATATTGTTCCTGCCATCCATAACTGAAATTTATCCCGAAGGCATAAAAATGACCCATGGCTATGACCTTGGTTACCTTGAAACGGTTTTAGAAGGACAATACAGACCTGGCCATTTCCAGGGCGTATGCAATGTGGTACACCGCTTACTTGATACGATAAAACCTGATACTTTATACTTGGGGCAAAAGGATTACCAGCAATGCCTGGTTGTTAAAAAATTGATTGAACTTATTGGAATGGAAGGCCAAATTGGGGTCGATATTTCCCCCACGGTCCGTGAAGAGAATGGCCTGGCTATGAGCAGCCGTAATATGAGACTAAATGAAAAAGAAAAAATCAATGCATCCGGAATATACCATGCACTGCAAACTATAAAAGACCAATTACAGGTTGGGGAACTAATGACCTTAAAAACTCAAACAAAAAAAAACCTTGAAAAAAAGGGTTTCCGCATAGATTATGTTGAAATAGCAGATGCCTGTAATTTAAAGCTGGTGGAAAATTGGAATGGAAAGCAAAAACTGGTGGCTCTTGCAGCTGCTTATTTGAACCAGGTGAGGCTTATTGACAATATTTTATTAGATCGGTCTTGTTAATTGTTACCGGTCAATTCAATCACAGTTAATCAACTTCTTAAATGCTCTAATTTTGCAATATGCATATAGAAGTTCTAAAGTCTAAAATTCACCGTGCGGTAATAACAGAATCGAATCTTAATTATGTGGGCAGCATCACACTTGATGAAGATCTTATGGATGGGGCTCATATGATAGAGAATGAAAAGGTGCAAGTGGTTAATGTAAACAATGGTGAGCGATTGGAAACTTATATAATAAAAGGGAAAAGGGGTTCTGGCCTCTGCTGCATGAACGGCCCTGCAGCACGAAAGGTTGCTGTGGGAGATATCGTTATCATTATTTCTTATGCCAGTATGGATTTTGAAGAAGCGAAATCCTTTAAACCATGGATTCTATTCCCAAAAGCTGATAATAAAATTTGAAGCAAGAATATTAGATTAATAGTTTTTGTGCAGTTCAGGGAAACTTGTTTTATATAATAAGATTTCTTTATGATCCGGCCCAACTAGCTTTACCAAATAACAATGAACAAGCGGCTTTTTATAGTTATTCAATATCTTTTTTTCCTGGGTCTGGGCGTTTTCCTGGTTTGGTGGTCTGTAAAGGATATTGATAATCAAAAATTGGCGGAAATACATGCGGCTTTAAAATATGCAAAGCTTTATCTTATAGGACCTGTATTTTTTATTTTATTATTGAGTCATTACATAAGAGCGTTGCGCTGGCGGTTGCTAATGGAACCCATGGGATATAAGCCGGGTAAAGCCAATACTTTTTTTGCCGTAATGGTAGGATATTTTGCAAACCAGGCTCTTCCCCGGTTGGGTGAAGTATTGAAATGTACTTTATTGGCCCGCTACGAGAAGATACCGGCAGATAAACTGGTAGGCACCATCATTCTTGAACGAATAATCGATGCAATTTCGCTGGTCATTGTCTTTGGAATTACCCTGGCCACACAGCCTGGCCTATATTCACAGATCACGGGTACCATTTTTAATGGAGGTCACCAGGATGAACAAAATAAAATTCCGGGTTATGTCATTGGTATTATTTTTTTTGGAATCATAATTATTCTTATCGCAATATGGATGATCATTAAACGGAAAAATTTTAATGACCTGGCAAACGCATTTAGAAAAATTGGAACGAGGATCTGGCAGGGCATCAGCACTATTCAGCATTTAAAAAAGAGGTGGCAGTTTTTATTTTTAACCCTGGCCATGTGGTCACTTTACATATCAGGCGGGTATATCGGTTTCCAGGCATTGAATGAAACCCGACATTATGGAATAAAAGAAGCTTTTACTGTGTTATCAGCAGGCAGCATAGGAATGATAGTAACTCCGGGAGGTATTGGAGCTTATCCCTACCTCATAGAAGCCACCATGCAGTTGTACGGATTGCAACAAAGCATAGCCGTTGCCTTTGGCTGGTTGTTATGGCTGGCACAAACCGTGGTTATAATGGTTGCAGGCTTATTTAGTTTTGCTTTTCTTCCCTGGTATAATAAAAGAAAACAATTAAAATAAAATTGATGATTTACTCCCTTACACTTTCAATGGTCAATTTAATTCTGACGGAAACTTAATGTTTTCTTTTATCCTTGTTATTTAACTTTATAACTTTCTCCTTAAACTGTATAGAATTCATGCCTCACTCAAAACAAAAAACCATCGCCAGGGACATAAGTTGGTTATCATTTAATGCCAGGGTTTTGCAGGAGGCTGCTGATAATTCAGTACCACTAAGAGAACGAATACGTTTTTTGGGAATATTTTCTAATAATATGGATGAGTTTTTTCGTGTGCGGGTAGCTACACTGAAAAGAATGATGCAGATCAGTGGGAAAGCCAACATGCACCTGGAATCTGATCCACAGCAAATACTGGATGATATTCAATTGACCGTTTTGCGACAGCAAAGCGAGTTCGCCCGGATTTGGGATGATGTGCAGTGCCGAATGAAAGAACAAAAGATTTTCCTGGTAACAGAAAACGAGCTAAGCCCAACCGAGCAGGAATTTGTGACAGAACATTATGACTCCGAGGTAAGCCCCAATGTGATACCCCTGATGATCGAAAACATTCCCCAGCTACCCGACCTGGGTGATAAATCGATTTACCTGGGAGTAGTTATGTGGAAAAAAGATAGTCCATTAAAGAAAAAATTTGCCCTTATAGAAGTTCCCCGCAGGGTTATGGGAAGATTTGTTCAGCTCCCATCTAAAGCGGATGAACACCGGATTATTTTGCTGGAAGACGTTATACGATTTAACCTGCCGGAAATTTTTTCTTATTTCGGTTACGATCAATATCATGCCCACGTATTTAAAGTAACCAGAGACGCGGAGTTGGATATAGACAATGATATCTCCACAAACATTATGGAGAAAATTGAAAAAGGATTAAAGAACAGGCGAAAAGGAAAACCTGTTCGTTTCGTCTATGACAAAGAAATGGATCCGGGCTTATTGGAATACCTGACCCGTCGCCTGAACCTGTCAAAAAAAGACAACCTTATTCCCGGAGGACGGATTCATAATTTTCGCAATTTTATAGATTTTCCTGAGCAGGCTTTCAAAATAAAAAAGCCAAGGAGAAAGCCATTTGATCATCCCTTGTTGACTGAACGCAGAGTATCAGAAGTAATACTTGAAAAAGATGTGATGCTTCACCTTCCCTATCATTCCTTTACTCCGCTTATTGATATTATACGTGAAGCGGCCATAGATCCGGACGTTACTTCCATCAAGATAACTTGTTATCGCCTGGCGCCACAGTCCAGGATCATAAATGCTTTGATAAACGCCGTAAGAAATGGGAAGGAAGTATTGGTAATGCTGGAGCTGCGAGCCAGGTTTGATGAAGAAGCTAACCTGGATTGGAAAATAAGACTGGAAGAAGAAGGTGCCAAAGTGCTAGTGGGTATGCCCAATATGAAAGTACATGCCAAGATTTGTATGATCCGAAAAAAAGTAAAAGACAAGAGTGTTTTATATGGTTTTATAAGCACCGGAAATCTTAATGAAAAGACAGCAAAAGTTTATGGAGATCATTGTCTCCTTACAGCAAATCCGGGTATCATGTCTGACGTAAGCCGCATGTTTAGCTACCTGGAACATTATAAATCCGACAATCATTCCTTAAAGAATTGCAGTGCTGTCATACCCTGCCCGCAAATACTAAGAAAGGAAATTTATAAATTGATTGATGTGGAAATACGGAATGCAAGAAAGAATAAAGCTTCCGGGATCACATTAAAAATGAATTCTCTGTCTGATGAAGGTATGATCGAAAAATTGTACGAAGCCGCCCGGGAAGGTGTTCCGGTCCGGTTAATCATACGGGGGATCTTTTGCATGCTTACTGAAAATAAAAAATTTTTAAGAAAAATCAAGGCCGTGAGTATCGTTGATGAGTACCTGGAACATGCAAGGGTGTGGGTATTTCATAACCGTGGCAAAGAGAAAGTTTATATATCTTCGGCTGATTGGATGCTACGCAACCTTGAACATCGGGTGGAAGCCACCTGCCCCATCTGGAATAAAGAAATTAAGCAGGAATTAAAAGATATCCTGAATATTCAATTGCAGGATAATGTAAAAGCAAGATGGCTGGATAATGAATTGAACAATGACTATGTGAAAACACAGAAAAAGAAAATTCGTTCCCAGGTAGAAACTTATGATTATTTATATAAAAAAACACTAACACAAATTGAGACTGGCAGCCATTGATATAGGAAGTAATGCAGCAAGATTATTGATCAGCGATGTAATTCCTGGCACAAAGACTACGCCTGATTTTATAAAGATCGCCCTGGTTCGGGTACCGCTTCGTTTAGGTTTCGATGTATTTGATATCGGTGAAATTTCACCGCAAAAGGCGGAGAATGTTATTAAGACCATTCAATCTTATAAATTATTGCTGGATGTATATGGGGTAAAACATTTGAAAGCTTGTGCCACATCGGCCATGAGAGATGCTTCAAACGGAAAAGAAATAATAAAAAAAGTTAAGGCAGAGACAGGAATCGAAATACAAATAATCAGCGGGCAGGAAGAGGCTTCTTTTATTTATGAAAACCATTTTGCCGAAGGTTTAACAATGGACGAATCTTACCTATATATTGATGTAGGTGGAGGTAGTACAGAACTAACTTTTTTCAGCGACGGCAAATTAGTTTTTAAAGAATCCTTTAATATCGGTACCATCCGTTTATTAAAAAACCAGGTATCGGAAGCGGCCTGGGACGAAATGAAAGAATGTATAAAGACAAGGACCCGTGGCTTTCATCATGTTTCTGCTATAGGAACCGGAGGCAACATCAATAAAGTATTTTCAATTTCCAAACGCAAGGATGGAAAACCCCTTTCTCTCGATTTGTTGCGGGATTATTATAAAGAGTTTAGCACACTGACACTGGAGCAGAGAATGAGTTTATATAAATTCCGTGAAGACCGGGCCGATGTTATTGTACCCGCATTACTTATTTATATCAATGTAATGCGTTGGGCTGATGCTCAGGAAATATTTGTTCCTAAAATTGGCCTGGCGGATGGACTGATCCATACTCTTTATGAAGAGGTGAGGGAGAAAATGGCAATGGTAGCTAAATAAATTTTGATTGTGCAGGACCTTGCCATATAAATGCTTTCAATCCGAAAACTGAATTATAAAAAAGAGATCGCTTGTTTTATTGTTTCTTGCATTTATGTTCCTGGTAGAAAAATAGACTTATTTTTTACTACTGGAATTATATAATTGCAATATTTGATTTTATCTATTTTTATACTTCAAAAAAATTTCATGCCTGTAAACAAAGAGATAAAGAGGATAACGACTCATACTTTGCAAAAAATGAAGCAAACCGGGGAAAAAATCTCCATGCTTACTGCCTACGATTTTTCTTTTGCCAAAATCATTGATGGTGCAGGGGTAGATGTAATACTGGTTGGTGATTCAGCAAGCAATGTAATGGCCGGACACGAAACCACCCTTCCCATTACACTTGATCAGATGATTTATCACGCCTCCTCTGTTATCCGGGCGGTTGAAAGGTGTCTTGTAGTTGTTGACCTGCCATTTGGCTCATTTCAGTCTAACTCCGATATAGCACTTGCTTCCGCTATCCGCATTATGAAAGAAACCGGGGGCCACTGTATCAAGTTAGAAGGCGGAGAGGAAGTACTTGATTCTATAAAAAAGATTGTTTCGGCCGGCATTCCAGTTATGGGACATCTTGGTCTTACTCCCCAATCGATTTATAAATTTGGTACTTACACCGTAAGAGCTAAAGAAGAAGTAGAAGCAGATAAATTAAGAAAGGACGCAAAATTTCTTGAAGAGGCGGGTTGTTTTGGTATTGTTCTTGAAAAAATTCCTGCCTTGCTCGCAAAAGAAGTTTCGGAAAGTATATCCATCCCTACTATTGGAATAGGTGCCGGTGGCTATTGCGATGGCCAGGTACTTGTAATGCATGATATGCTGGGAATAAATACTGAGTTTAAACCGAGGTTTCTCAGGCAGTACCTGGATATTCATCAGCAAGCTACCAGCGCAGTGCAACAATATATATCTGATGTAAAGACCAACGATTTTCCAAATGAGTCTGAATCATACTGATTAATTGAAAGGAATAAAGACAAACGTTATTTTATTTACTCCAGGAGCAACTATAAAATTTCATTCACTTGTTCCAGGCTTGAATATATTAACTGCAAATCATTATTGCTTATACAATACGGGGGCATAACATAAACTGTATTACCTAAAGGCCGGAGTATGATGCCCTTTTTTAAAAAGAAGGCATACAACCTGTCACGAAGCGGATTAAAGTAGGATGTTTTTTCATCCGTACCAAAATCCATGGCCAGAATGGTTCCCCGGCTGCGCAAATTTTTTATAAAAGTATTCTTCCTGTTTTTTGTAATAAAAGATAAATGAAGATCTTCTATCCTTTTTATATTTTGAAGACACTCTTCCTTAATCAATAATTCAAAACTGGCAATCGCGGCTGCACAGGCCACAGGATTAGCTGTATAGGAATGGCCATGAAAAAAAGTTTTGGCCCTGTCGTTTGAAAGAAAAGCATTAAAAATATCAGCGGTGCATGAAGTTACCCCGAGCGCCATCGTACCCCCGGTGATTCCCTTGGATAAACAAATGATATCCGGATTGTGATTTAAATATCCGCATGCGAAATATTTTCCTGTTCTTCCAAATCCGGTCATCACCTCATCTGCAATAGTGAGTATTGAACTTTCTTTGCAAATCTTTAAAAGCTTATTCAACACGCTGGCTTCATACATTAACATTCCACCTGCACCCAGTACCAATGGTTCAAAAATAAAAGCAGCTATCTCATTTTTATTTTCTTCTATTACCCGGAGGCAAAATTGAATGGTTTCTTCCTGTTGCCCGGCCACAGGCAACGGAATATGAATAACATCGAAAAGTAAACCCTCAAATGGATTTGTAAATGTACTCCGGCTACTAATTGACATAGCTCCGAAAGTATCACCATGATAACTATGTTCAAACGCAATGATCTTATTTTTTCTGAGTCCGGTATTATGCCAATATTGGATGGCCATTTTTATCGCCACTTCAGTTGCTGTTGAACCGTTGTCAGAATAAAAAATCTTTGACTGATTGGGTGGCAATATAGTGAGGAGATTTTCTGCCAGTTCTATTGCGGGTTGAT
>JBPPMM010000186.1:0-13238 GCA_051306075.1 Chitinophagaceae bacterium | reverse complement strand
ATTTTTTCTTACATATTTAATACCTGGTTACCTCCATCCGGCTATGATTTAGATAACCGACCCCATTTCGAAATACTGGGGGAAAAATACAAGAATGATGATCCTTTGTCAGAAGAAGAAATATGGATTCCCATAAAACAGAAGGTATAATAAAAAGACCAGTGGATAGAACTACTGGCACTTATTGTTGACCAAGGAAACGGCACAAGTGACCCACCCGGGTTCCTTTCCAGAATCGGTGATATTCTCAATACTCCATAATCTCGATCTTCCTGAAATCCATCGGGTGACTGTTTGATTGAAGAGAGATATAACCTGAATAAACCTTGTCATCTCCATTTACAATAAATGTTTTTCCAATGGGGTGTGTTGAATCAAAGCGTGGATCAGAAAATTTCAGAATTTCTTCGCCATTTATAAAATGCCTGATAGTATCATTCCTTACATCAATTTCTGCTGTTACCCATTGATCGCCATGAACTGTTTTCTTAAGTGTAGCCGGAGTACAATATGAAGAATTTTTCTGCCCGTTTATTTGTACATAAATTCCCGAACAACATATTTCACCACCAGGCCGGTCATCTTTACCATTACCACCAAGCAAATTATATTCCAGGCAAACAGGAAAAGGCTGGCTCAATCCTATACTGGTGGGTGGTTGTCCATGGTATTGTATACCACCATCTCTAAACCCCCAGGAAGGTGCTCCGGGAGTTGTTTCGCCAACGAACCTGTATTCAACTTTCAGCCGGTAATTTTTAAATTCCTTATTATAATGCAACGCACCAAAGCGGCTCTTAAAACTATCATATTGATTATAACGAACACTCAGTATTCCATTTTCTACCCGGAACGTATTTCCGAAATTCTCTCCCAGTGGATAGCCGGCTATTTTCATGTTCCAGCCTTCCAGGTTTTTTCCATTAAAAAGACTGACCCATTTATTTTGCTTATCCGTTATTCTTTTATTGGTGCTACATGAAAATATAATTAGCATCAGGCTGGCGAAAAAAATGGAAAATGCTTTCATTTAATTTTAATTAATTGGTAACACAACTAAGATAATCAAATAAAGAAAGTATTCGCCGCTTTATTCTAATACCCATTAACCTAAAACGCTGCCCTGGCAATTCACTGCAGAATATTACCTATCGTAAATGCAGAAAATATTTTATTCAAAATACAGGGGCCACTTTTTAATGTAATTTAGTATCTGCCAAAACGATTTTTATTTTTCTGGCAGCCCTGTTTATAAATGTAAGGGGTAACCACAAACAAAACGATGACAAAAATATACAGACAAGGAGCAGTGGGAGCTTTACTTGATATTTACGAGGAAGCTATCGCTCATTTGAAAAAAATGATTGAAGATTTTCCCGATGATGAACTTACTATAATCATCAATCCAAATACAACTGACGAAAATTGCAAATCCCTCCAGGCCATTTTATCGCATGTGGTGCATGCCGGATTTGGTTACGCCACCAGCATTCATAATCTTACGGGCCATAATCTGGAACGTCCCAGTAAAACTTTTCATCTAACAATCCAAAAATATTCAGAAGACCTCAACCGGGTTTTTGCATTCACTGAAACCATTTTTAAAGAAATTGTTGACAGCGAATTGGAACAATACGAAAATACCCTGAAAATAAAAACGGGATGGGGACAGTTGTATGACATCGAGCAGTTAACAGAACATGCCATAGTGCATATTCTCCGTCACAGCAGGCAAATTGAAAAATTTAAAAATCAGCTGATTTAAATATTCTTTTGCTGCCTGAGCACCCCAGGCACTAAATCCGTCACACTTCGTTAAGTTCTTTGCTTTCGGGAAAATGAATCGTCTTATTCATTTTAGCCATGTGGTATTCGATACCTTCCATTACTCCTTTAGCCAGGGGCTGCGTTGCAAAATAGATGTACTTGTTTTTCCTTAGCTCTTCCATTTCGGGGCTATAGTTGGATACCACTATGCCATTTGTTTTTCCGGTGAGCATGTCTTTATCATTACCACTATTGCCGGAAGTAATAAAATGATCAAGAGGTATTTTCCACTTGTAACTTAAGTAACGCACCGCATTTCCTTTGCTGGCCCGAAATGGCAGCAGGTCCAGGTGTTTATTTTCAGTGAGTAATATTTTTGCCCGTAATTTTTTATCATCAAGAAATTTATAAAGATCGGCCATATCGTCTTCATTAAATTTGCCATCCACATAATAACTAAGCTTAAATCGCCATTGAGCCGGGGCTTCCTGCAAGCGGATATTTGGAAATCCTTTTAATTCCTCCTCTAGTTCCTTTCTTTTCCATTGATAATCGATATGACTTTCCCAACCGTGATCGATAATAAATTTATCTGTATAATATATCTCCGAGCCCGCAGAACAAATAAGAATGTCCGGCTCTGGCATATCATAATCTTTAAAGGCCAGTTGTGTGATCTCCCGGTTTCGCCCGGTAGCAACACCAAACACGATCTCCTCTTTGTGCTCTATTATCCATTTTTTAAACTCAGGCAATCCATCGGCCTTTTCGCCATCAACCAACGTACCATCAAGATCTGAAATAACAAACAGTTTTGCTTTTGCCAACTTTTTCCCATACGATGTTTTGTCTGTATTGGATGAAGCGCCGCTGGAATTTTTTTTGAAAATATCGTCGATGGCCTCCATATATTTATTGCAATGCGCTGTCCAGGAATACAACTGGTTTGAGGCAACAATTCCATTTCCTGAATATTTTTCCCAAAGAACCTGGTCTGAAATAATTTTTTTTAATGCCTCTGCTATGGCCACCGGATCATCTACGTCAACCAGTAATCCATTTTCACAATGTTCCAGAATTTCTTTAGGGCCCCCGGTTGGTGAAGCTACTACCGGTAGTCCGCAGGAAGCCGCTTCTATTATGGTTAAACCAAAATTTTCACCGGGTGTTGCATTTACAAAAACTCCTTTTTTTCTTGCAGCTACACGATATATTTCCGGTACATCAAGTGTAGGATCGTTTTTCTTGGGAATAGCCATTTTGCCGTACAAATCATATTTATCCAAAAGCAAAAGAAGGTTGGTCAGAATATCCTTTTCATCGGGAGGCATTTGAGAAATATCTTTTCTGACGCCTGCAAAAATGGCCAGGTTAGCCATTGCCTGCAATTCCTTATCCTGTCCAAAAGATTGAATGATGGTTTCAAAATTTTTTCTTTTATCCGCCCGTCCTATTGAAAGAATTAATGGCTTGGCCGGATTGAAAAGGAAACGTTCGATGTCAGAATTAACCCGGTAAAGCGCCTGCTCCTGTTCAATCGTCATTTTGAAAGCGGGCATATCAAACCGGTAAAAGGGATAGAATAAATCCGTGTTAACACCGGGAGGAATCACTTCAAACCTGGATGCTTGTTTATTTTTATAGGTTCCGTATTGTGTATCTATTTCATGTTGCGTACTAACAATAATTTTATCGGCCGTCTTCAAAACATTTTCTTCCACTTCAATGCGCCGTTCCATTTTAAATTTTTCATTGATCTTTTCAATGGACATGCCATCACTCAATAGAATACTTTTCTTGTTTCTGCCCAGCGAATGACTGGTTGCAATAAACGGTATACCAAAAATTTCACTGACCTGGCCAGCCAGGTAATTTCCATCTGCATAATGGCCGTGCACCACATCCGGAAAATCGTCCTGCTTTTCAATAAACCGGATGGTCTTATCAATAAATTCATCCAGGTAATCCCACAGCGATTCTTTTTGGCGATATCCATTTCCTCCGCAGGTAACCCTGATAATGCGGGCTTTGGCATTTAGTATTTCCGTTTCTTTTTCATAAGCCGAGGAGACTCTTTTATCTTTTATTCTGCGTGTGAAAAGATCTACCTTTCTTACCTGGGGATGCTGCGAAAGATTTTCTAAAAGTTCGAGAACATACTTTACCTGGCCCCCTGTATCCTTATCCCTTCCAATTTCCGGATCTACAAAGCGAATGAGGCCGTGCGGACTGAATAACTGAATGTAATACCCGTTCTTCATTTCATAAATCGTTTCATGGAAATTGGTAAAATTAACCAAATCAGAATTAGTGCTAGTATTTTGTAATTTTATTGAAACCGACAAAATAATAATATGTATTCAGGATCAGGTTTCAGCGATTGGGAAATTGGCGATATAACGGTTATCATTCATAAAGGGATCTACCACTTATTCCACCTTATCATACCCAACCACGATTATATTGCACACGCCACATCCAGGGATTGCATTTCATGGAAGAGGGTCAATAATGCCATGTTCGTTGGGCATCCCGGTGAGTGGGACGATGATATGTTATGGACCATGCATGTATGCGAGGTCGGGAACAAATTTGAAATGTATTATACCGGTTTGCAAAGAAAAGACCGTGGTGTGGTCTCCAGAATTGGATTTGCTGAATCCGATAATCTTATTGACTGGAAAAAAAATAAAAAAAATATCTTTCCTATTGGACCAGAAGGAGATCTTTATGAAACAGCCAACGCCAATCCCCGCACCTGGCTGAGTTTCCGGGATCCATTCCGGTTTGAACATAAAGGCGAAGTATACTTGCTTGTTGACGCAAGAACAATAGAGGGTCCTGTATCCCGCCGGGGATGTGTGGGCCTTGTGAAAATCACTAACGATGTTATTGAATTGTTGCCTCCTCTTTTATTTCCCATGGTGTATGACGACATAGAATGTCCCTGTGTGTTTGAATTGAACGGCCGCTTTTATTTGCTTGGATCCATAAGGGAAGATATAAAAGTGCGGTATTGGTTTGCACCTGATTTTTTTGGAGAATACCATTCATTCCATGCCGATGTTTTATTGCCCCAGGGAAACTATGCAGCCCGCATTGTACAGGATGGTGAGCATGTGTTGGTTTATAATTTTTTTTATGCCTATGGAAAAATTGATGCCTTGCGTGTACTTCCACCGCCTAAACAACTTGATACTGATAATAAGGGAAGATTAATATTAAAAAGTTATTACCGGTGGGAAAAGATGGTTACTAAAACAATACAACAGCATGAATTGGGAACAGTGGACCATTTGCTTAAAAACCCGACAGCATCATCAACAACAGAACCCGATAAGTGGACCTGTGGATGCAGAAGCGGATATGAATTATTCTGTTTCATGAAACCATCCCTTGGCTTTATCTGGGAAGGAGTGTTAACGGTAGAAGGCATGGGAAAACTGGGATTGGTAAGCGATGTTGATGCGGATGGTAATGGTTATTTTATTTCATTCAATGTTTCCAATGGCCAGGTATTGATAAGGGCTTGGGGCTTTAATCCATTGAATACACGTCAGAATTTTATTTTCACTGATATTCAATCCGGTTTCTTTACTCCAAATGAACAAAATACTTTTCATTTCAGACTTATCAGGTATGGTCACTATATTGAATTGTCAATAGACGGTGTAGTGAAACTCACTTTAATGGATTATACTTATTCGGGAAATAGGATTGGATTATACTCTGCTTCCTCTATCATTTCATTACAACATTCGGTAGTAAAAATATTACCTGATCCCGAAGAAGAATACGCCAGCCAGGAAGAAGCCCAAAAAATTGAATAAGTATTGATTTAATAATAAGGCTAATGTGTTTTTTTAGCCAAAAAATAAATAGCATAACCCTATAGCTGTAATTATTCCTACCAGGTCGGCCAGTAACATGGCGGCAATTGAGTAGCGGGTGTTACGAATACTCACCGAACCGAAATAAACAGCCACCACATAAAAAGTAGTATCTGAAGATCCCTGCAAAATACTTGACAACCGGCCCGCAAAGGAATCGGCGCCAAAAGTTTTCATGGTATCCAGCATCATTCCTCTTGCACCACTGCCACTCATTGGTTTTATTAATGCGGTGGGTAACCCATCCACAAAACGGGTATCGGTTCCCAGAGCAGCAAATAAAGATTTCATCGCATTGATGATCACGTCAAATGAGCCGCTGGTTCGCAGCATACTGATGGCTATCAGCATGCCTACGATATAAGGTATAATGCGAACGGAGGTTTCAAACCCGCCCTTGGCTCCTTCAACAAATGCATCGAATACGTCAATTTTTTTATATACACCTCCTAATACGATCAGAAAGAAAATAGCAAGAATAATTCCATTACTGAGGATACTTGAAAAGGTTTGAGAAGATAAAGAATCAAGACTGGTAACATACCAAACCAACAAGGCGATCAACATTGAGATACCGCCTACCCATGCCAGTATCACCGGTTGAAAAATATTGATCTTTTGCTTAAAGGATACAATAAACATGGCAGCCATTGTTGCTACAAAAGTGGCGATCATACAGGGTATAAAAATATCCGTTGGGTTTTGTGCCCCCAATCCGCTGCGGTAAGCTATAATGGTAACAGGTATCAGCGTAAGTCCTGATGCATGCAAAGCGAGGAACATGATCTGCGCATTGGACGCTACGGCCTTATTGGTATTTAACTCCTGTAAGCTTTCCATTGCTTTTAAACCAAACGGAGTTGCTGCATTATCAAGGTTCAATAAATTCGCGGAGAAGTTCATCATCATATGTCCCATAGCCGGATGATTCTTTGGCAGGTCAGGAAATATCTTTGAAAAGAAAGGCCATATCAATCTTGATAAAAGCCGGACCCCACCCGCCCGTTCTGCAATGCTCAGAAAGCCCATAAAAAGAGCCATGATACCGATCAGTGGGATAATGATATCAATAACGGCATTCTTGGCCGTTTCTATTACACCATCTACCTTTCGCACTAATTTTTTTTGTACAGAAACATATGTATATACCTGGATACCGGGGCTGGCCGCTTTTATCATATTTACCGAATCACTTGCCAGGTTATCTGTCAGCAATACTGTTGCCTGAGAAACTGAATCTGTTTTTGCATAACCGTATTCACGCAAAAAGCCGGCATATTCCGGTGATAAATTTTGATTAAGCGGAGATCCCAATCCTACGTAATAAACACTATCATATTTATCAGAAGATTTGCCAACTACCATCCGGGTAAAGATCTTTTCATCTCCTGTCAGCATCCTGAATCCAGCAACCAAAACAGCAATAATGATAAATGCCGACCAAATCCTGCTTAAAGCCATATAATAAGTTTGATTTTTTGTTTCCGGTTTGAAGTTAATGCAATCTTCATTACAGATTCTGCCTCCCTGATTTCTCCTATCTTTGCGCCCCGAAAACAAGAGGTCTGCAATGAGGGAGAAAATAATCACCCGGCAGTCTAAAAACTTATAAAACTAAAAACTTTTCTTCATGGCTTTACAGGCTGGAATAGTAGGATTACCCAATGTTGGAAAATCAACCTTGTTTAATGCAGTGAGCAATAGCGCCAAGGCACAGGCAAGCAATTATCGTTTCTGTACTATTGATCCCAATGTAGGATTGGTAGATGTTCCGGACCTGCGCCTGAATAAACTGGCAGAATTGGTGATCCCCGACCGCATTGTACCTACGCAGATCGAAATAGTAGACATAGCCGGGTTGGTACGAGGCGCCAGTAAAGGAGAAGGCTTAGGCAATAAATTTTTAGGAAATATCCGGGAAGTGGATGCTATTATCCATGTGATCCGCTGTTTTGAAGATGAAAACATTCTAAGAGATGAAGGCGCTATTAACCCCATAAGCGATAAAGAAATCATAGACACCGAACTGCAGTTGAAAGACCTGGACAGCATTGAAAGAAAAATTCCAAAAACGGAAAAAGCGGCTAAGCTTGATTCCAAACTGAAATCGGAACTGGAAATATTAATACGATGCAAGGAACACCTGGAAAAAGGGAAGAGCATTCGTGAACTGGATCTGACTAAAGATGAAAAAGTAGCTATTGCCGATCTGTTCCTGCTTACGGATAAACCCGTTTTATATGTTGCCAATGTAGATGAAGCTTCTATGCATGCGGGCAATAAATTTTCTGAGATCTTAAAGGAGGCGGTAAAAAATGAGAAGGCGGAAGTGATCATCATGAATAATAATATTGAAGCGCAAATTGCTGAAATGGAAAACCCGGAAGATCGCCAGCTATTTATGGAAGAATATAAAATGACAGAACCTGCATTAGACAGGCTGATCCATTCGGCTTATAAACTTTTAAATCTCTTTACTTATTTTACAGCCGGTGTTCAGGAGGTAAGAGCATGGACCATTCACCAGGGTTGGAAGGCACCCCAGGCAGCCGGTGTAATACATACAGATTTTGAAAAAGGTTTTATCAAAGCAGAAGTAATCAGCTATGATGATTTTGTACAATATAAATCAGAAGCAGCCTGCCTGGAAGTTGGTAAGTTAAGAATTGAGGGAAAAGAATATGTAGTAAAGGATGGCGATGTGATGCACTTCAGGTTTAATGTCTGAGAAATCTTGTTGCAATCAGCTTGTGGCCGGAAACTGTTCTCAGTGCCTTATCAATAGTAAGAAATAATCTAAAATAATGCAGTTAACGAGGCTTTCCCGATATGCACTGTTTTTGAAGTAGCCGGTTTTCTGCCGTCGTATTGAAAGTTTAATTCCAGATTATTCAACAATCGCTTACTGAGTATTACAGACCATAAATAATTTTTTCCCGGCAACAGGCCATCCAGCATGATATAGCTAACCGTAGAAGTGGCTGATCCGTTAGCTGATTTATAATCAATATTATTTAAGGTAAACCTGCCTGTTATAGAACTATTCTGCAATACATTGTATTTGGACTCCACGTTGATCGAGTGTGATCCGGCTTTTTCCCCGCCATAGGCAGGATGGTTTTTTTTGTTTTCATATTTATACCCGGTAGCCACACGAAATGTAGTGCCCCTTAAAAAAGTAACCAGGGGTTCAATGCTATTGATATCCAGATCATAATTTCGGTTGTCAAATTGTGCATTGGGAGTAAACAATGAGTTAGCTCCTTTTCTTCCATTTAATGATAATGAAAGTGACCGGCTGATATTCCATCTTATTTTTGCCGTCCAGTCGTTGACAGCACGACTTTCATAACCATAGGTTAATAATGATTTTCCGTTATTACGCAGATTGCTCAGATCGATTCCCCAATCATTACTGAATCGGTTAAATGAAATGGTATTGTGAACTACTGTATTCAAGGTTACCAGGGCCGTATCATTTGCACTGTATTTAAACGGATCAAATTCAAAACTTCCTTTTGCAACTGACTTTTTGCTGATCTGCAGGGAGGTAATAAAATTGAATCGGGAAATAAATTGACTCATCTTGTTCATATCAACTTTATTAAGAACTGATTTCGGATTTATATTCAAACTATAATTGAAAGTGATATAATTTGCTTTAATAAATTCATTGGTAGGTGTCAGAATCCGGATAAACTTTGCCTGGTCCTGGAATGCTGCCAGCTCAAATTCGTTCAGCTGCTGTACGCCATCGTTGTTATAATCTATCCAGGCAAATTGACCAGTACCTGCCGGAACTTCTATATAGGTCTGGTCTCTTTTTTGCTCCTGCCCTGCTCCTACCTCATATAATACATTTCCACTTAGCAATCCTTTCCATTCATTCATTACATATTCCGCCCGGCCTAAAATTGTTTCATCCTCTTCTTGTTTTGATAAGAAAGATTTTATCACCTGCAGTTTGCGGAATGTGGTATTGAGATAAAACTGGCGCTTAGAATTAGAAAGCAATTCAGTTTGGAGATTCAGGTTGTAACTTCTGTCCCCCCGAAGAAAACTTTTGCCATAGGCATACTTATCTGAGCGGGTAAAAAAGGTAATGCCATAATGATTCTTCTTTGCCTCATCCGATTTGATATAAACAGAATAGCTGTCGAATGAAAAAGCAGTGGGAGCCAGTGTATCGGTCATTTTATCCCTAACAGTATTTTGTTCTTCAGCATACCGCACTCCCACCCGGTAATTTTTCAATTTTTTAAACTGCCGGCTCAGGTCAATCGTGGGTCTGAAAAAAACGCCTTTTTCATTGAGCGCATCAAAGTTTGTGATCACAATTTCATTATTAAACTGCCAACCCTTCCAGTCGGTTACCTGGGTAATAGCATTTTGAAATCCATTATAATTTTTGCCTCTTTTATAATTTGTAAACTTATAAATAATGGCCTGGCTTTTATTATCTTTCATGCCGGCAGAAGCCCGTATGATGTTTTCTTCTTCCGGTTGTGTCAATATGGGCAAGCCCCAATCTCTTGAAAACTCAACCGACCTTAACCGCTCCAGGGGTTTAAATTTACTTTGTACGTATTCGTAATCCAATCCTGTCAGTAATAGCAATTTATTTTTCTCCCTGAGTTGCTTTGTATTATTCAATTGAAATTTTGCGGCATATCCTTTATCGTCCCGGTTATTTATTTTGGAAAAAGTATTGGCATCATAATTACTCATAGCCACTTCGCTTTTGAATAATGTATTCTTGCTTACAGCATAGTCAAGGCCCAAATTAACAAGCTGCTGTTTTTTGGGAGTTACTAATACTATGACCGGTTCATAATTTCCCTGTCTTGCGGCACCCACCGGCGCAAGGAACTTGTATACTTTGCCATTGGCTCCATTGAAATCCGGTACATAATTACCATTTCCCTGACCTACATTAATAAAAGATAAGTTGTACTTAGCTGAATCAGGATTAGTTGAATATTGATAAAATGAGTCCACCGCAGATCCGGTATTATAATAGATCTTTTGATATAATATTTTACTTGCCGAAAAAGTATCAATAGCGGCAGAGGGATAAAAAGCCCGCTGAATACTATCTCCCAAATTGGCAAGAAATTGTTTTTGGGGGTTATCCAGTACCTGGTTGATTTGTGAATTTTTTGCGTCACTGTTGGTGAAAGCGCCGATACGAAGTTTTAGTTTGTTGTTAAAATCAACCTCCTCCGAAATATAGAAATTAGCATTCAAAAAATTCCGGTCAGCATATTCAAACTCTATTTGAATACGGCTGTCTTTGGTGATCATTCTTTTTGGTGTAAAAGTTACTTCGGCAGTATTGTAATTGATCACATAATCCTGGTCTTCGCCGCGTTGGAGTAATAGTCCATCCAAAAATACCCGTTCCGTATTGGCCAGTACGATAAAGAAAAATTCATTGTTGGCTCCCGTTAGCCGGTAAGGACCCTGGTTTCCTTCCAGTGCCTGTATCACATTGCGGGTAAATTTTCCTTTTGCAATGGAGCCGCTGGCCAGGGTTTTTGATTCAACATTATCACCAAGTTTGGTAGTAGTTTGAAAGGCCACTCCCTGTAATCGCTTATAGAAATTGAGAAAATAACTTTGATTTTGACGTATATCAATATCGCCAAGATTTAGCTGCCAGTTCTTCTTTTTAAATTGCAGGAACACCTGGTCAAATTCATTCAGTTGTTGTGTGGTTCCATCGGGTTGAATAGGTATATTATTATCCGTAATAGCAGCCTGTATTTCTATGCTGTCGCCCAGCATTCCACTAAGCTGCAGGTTCAATGTAGAATTCAAAACTGCGTCCTGGCTATTGCCAAATGCGATCTGCCTGCCAAAACTTCCTTCCGCCTTAATAGTTCCAAAATTAAAAATGCCTTTTTGCGCTTCCGTCAATTCATTATTGAATTCATAAGGAGCAACGGACATACTGTTTATAACACTATCGGCCCGCATGTGCTGTGCAACAGGATTTAACTTATAATAAAATACCCGGTAGGACATCCGGACACTATCAGCAGTTGGTTTATTCTTCCAAACTAAAATGGCATTTATAAAATCAAGGTTATAATCGGTTGAAGAAATTCCATCTATTACAAATGTTTGAGGAATGATGCTGATAGTATCCAAAAGGATACTGTCACCTGAAACGGCAAATACCCGAAGCCGCAGATTAGAACCAGTTTGGCCTGGCGATTGTGCCTTGCCTGCGACTGCAAACCACAGAGGAACCAAAACCAATAATATTCTTCGCAAACCATTCAACAGCAGTGAGTTTTTCTCAAATCGCAAAATTCGGTCTTTTTATTGCCCTAAAATTATTAACAGCGGTTAATTCGCCTAAAATGGATCAAATTGATGAAGAAAAGTTTGGCCGGTTTAATCTTTGTCCCAGTATTAATATGGAATTATTTAGCATGTATACATTGTATAAAATAGAAAAGTTTTATGGGTATAAGGTTATTGAAAATATTGCACGTATTACGAATAAACTAAATGCCTTGTGGAGTTATTCTCCAACAAGGCATTATTCTTAAATTTTTGCTGCTTTATTTTACTTCTGAAGTAAGTCCCGCCACCATATATTCAGCATTTAAACGTGCAATATTGGTAATAGAGATCTCCTTGGGACAAACAGCCTCGCATGCGCCGGTATTGGTGCATGAACCGAAGCCTTCCTTATCCATCTGGGCTACCATGCTCATCACTCTTTTCTTTCTTTCAGGTTCTCCCTGAGGCAATAAAGCCAGGTGAGTTACTTTAGCTGAAACAAATAGTAAAGCTGATGAATTTTTACAAGCCGCAACACAGGCGCCGCAACCAATACAGGCTGCTGTTGCAAATGCTTTATCCGCATCCTCTTTATTAACAGGCAGGGCGTTGGCGTCTACAGCGTTTCCGGTATTTACAGAAATAAAACCTCCGGCCTGTATGATGCGATCAAATGCATCCCTGTCTACCATCAGGTCTTTAATTACTGGAAATGCGTTCGCTCTCCAGGGTTCTACCGTGATGGTATCGCCATCCTTGTAGGCCCGCATATGAAGCTGGCAGGTAGTGTTTGCCAGCCAGGGGCCATGCGGACGACCATTAATATACATGGAACAGGCGCCACAAATACCTTCACGGCAATCATGATCAAAAGCGATGGGATCTTTTCCTTCACGTATCAATTTTTCATTCAAAACATCAAACATTTCCAGGAATGACATTTCGGAAGATATACCGGTCACTTCGAATAATTCAAACCGACCCGGGCTTTTTGCATTTTTCTGCCTCCACACTTTCAGCTTAAGATTCATTAAATAATGTTCCATAGAAATCAATATGTTAATTTGAAAATTTGAAAATTTGAAAATACCTCCAAATACCCTTTCATAAAATCAGAGTTTTTTCCTTTGAAGTTGCAATTTTTTTTGAAAGGATTTTGATTATTTCATCCAAATCATCTCTTAGCTTTTTTTCAAGATATTCGCAATAAGTAACAACAGCAAGAGAAAAATGAATTGTTTTATCTACAATAATATTTTGATTATCATTTCTCATCTTAGAAATTAC
>JBPPMM010000322.1:0-44179 GCA_051306075.1 Chitinophagaceae bacterium | reverse complement strand
AATATGGCGAGAATGTCAATATAAATATTTCCAAATTTGAATAGATAGCCAAATTCAGCATTAAAGAAAAAATAGATGTGCTTCTTGTTGGCCCCGAAGAACCATTGGTAAATGGCTTATACGATTATTTTAAATCGAGAGAAGACTTGCAGCACATTCATTTTATAGGGCCTTCAAAACATGGAGCACAGTTGGAAGGAAGTAAAGCTTTTGCAAAAGCTTTTATGCAACGTCATAATATACCCACTGCACAATACAGGGAATTTACTTTGGAAAATTACCAGGACGGTTTGGATTATCTAAGAAAACATTCTTTGCCTGTCGTTTTAAAGGCCGATGGGTTAGCTGCAGGTAAAGGTGTTGTAATTTGCCAGACCCACATTGAAGCCGTAGCCGAATTTGAATTAATGATCCAGAGAGCAAAATTTGGAGAAGCCAGTAAAAAAGTGGTTGTTGAAGATTTTCTGACCGGTATTGAATTAAGCGTTTTCGTTTTAACGGACGGAAAAAATTATTTGCTTTTACCGGAAGCGAAAGATTATAAAAGGATAGGGGAAGGTGATAAAGGCCTGATGACTGGAGGGATGGGCGCTGTAAGTCCGGTGCCATTTGCTACACCTGAATTCATGCTTAAAATAGAAGAGAAGATCATCAAACCTACAGTTGATGGTTTATTTAAAGAAGGAATTGAATACACGGGATTTATATTTTTTGGTTTGATCAAAGTCAATGAAGATCCATTTGTAATTGAATACAATTGCCGTATGGGTGATCCGGAAACCGAAGTTGTGATTCCAAGATTGGAAACGGACCTGGTGGGTCTCTGTGTAGCGGCCAGCAACAAAGAATTACACCTGGCTAATATCCGTGTTGACAAGAGAGCCGCTGCAACTATTATGGCGGTTAGTGGTGGATATCCCGGATTTTTTGAAAAAGATTTTGAAATAACAGGATTGAACGGAAAATATGGTAAGCAATCTTTTGTATTCCAGGCAGGCACCAAAGAACTTGATGGAAAAATTGTAACTAACGGCGGCCGCGTATGTTGTGTTACCTCCTATGGTCCTTCTATTGAGGAATCAGTCAACACTTCTCTTGATATTCTGAATCACATTAATTTTGAAAACATGTATTTCCGGAATGATATCGGGTATGAGTTTATATCCCAATCCATTCCTCCTTTGCAGTAAGGGTTATATCTTATTGCAAAAACAGCAAAGAGATCCAGTAGTTTTGTGCAAACATTTTCTATGCCTGATGTTCATTATCACGATTATCTTCAGCTTGACCTGATCCTGAACGCTCAATTTCCAGAAAGCAATAAAAAATCATTGCCCGCTCATGATGAAATGTTGTTCATTGTCATCCACCAGGCATATGAGCTTTGGTTTAAACAATTGCATTTCGAAGTAGATTCTGTAATAAATATATTAGCTAAACCATCTCTGAACGATAATGCTCCTGAATTACAAACTGTAGTGCACAGACTTAATCGATGTGTTACCATTTTACGGGTTTTGGTGCACCAGATCGATATTATGGAGACCATGACACCTATGGATTTTCTCGATTTTCGGGATATGCTCCGCCCCGCCTCAGGTTTTCAAAGCTGGCAGTTCAAGGAGCTTGAAGCCAAACTGGGTTTAAAGTTTGAACAGAGGCACGGTAAAGAATATTATATATCGCAATTAAAAAACGAGCAGGTAGAGATTATTAAAAAGGCTGAAAAAGATAAAACCCTTCTTGTATTATTAAATAGCTGGCTGGAAAGAATGCCATTTTTTGATGAAAACGAAAACTGGGGAAATTTTGCCTCTCATACCCCTAACAAAGGAAATACCCACCCGTTCTGGTTAGAATATCGGTACCAATATATAGAAAGCCTCGCGGAAGCTGAAAAAGGCAATCTTTCCTTTTTTGATTCTTTCTTAGAAATCGGCGACCATTCTGAAAAAAATAACCAAAACGCTGAAACAATTCAGTCAGGCGTATTTGAAAGTCATCGATCTTTTTCTCCGGCAGCAAACAGGGCCGCTTTATTTATTATGCTTTACCGGGGCTACCCCATGTTGCAATTGCCCTTTCAACTATTAAATAGTTTGTTGGAAATAGATGAGCAACTGAGTTCCTGGCGTTACCGGCATATGAATATGGTACACCGGATGATAGGAACAAGAATTGGAACTGGCGGAAGCACAGGAAAAGATTATTTAAGGGCAGCGGCAGCTAAGCATTATATCTTCCTTGATATAGCCCGGCTAACCAGTTTATTAATTGAAAGAAAAAAATTGCCAGCCCTACCTCCGGAGGTAGAAAAAAGGTTAGGATTTATAGCCGGATAAGTTTTTAAAACAGGGGATCCTTCTTCAAAAAAAAGGGTGAAGCTTCTTTAAAGCCTCACCTCTTCCTTGCTGATAAATCGAATTTATATATTAGAAAGTGTAACGGATTCCCAAACCACCCCAACTGCCTGAAAAACCATGGCCGTCGGCAAATTCAAAAGAAGGCTGCCAGTCAAGAGACAAGTTGATAGGCGCCCGGTGAAATTTATAGTCCAGTCCCAATACTCCATCAACTCCTATACTTGCATGACTGTCGTGGGCATGATTCTCATTATGATGAAAGTGGTGGTTGTTGTATGTTCCAACATGTAATCCTGGTCCGATATACCACCTGAGGCCCGGGGCACCGGAAATGGGATTGTGAATTTCATATAACCCGGTAAGGCGAAAACCGTTCTTCCAGAAATACCCTATAAATTCACCAGCATCTTTGCTATTAAAGAAATGCTTTAGTGAAATACCTCCTCCATCCCAGACTTTCACACCCAAAGCAGTTTTATATGTAGTGCTGTTAGCGCTACGGCTTTGAGCCTGAACCAATATTGAAAAAAATAAAAGAAAGGAACCAATTAAAAGTATTCTCATAAATTGATTTTAGTAAGGGGCTATTTTAGAGCCTTACAAAGGTAGGATGCTATTTTTGTGCCAGAATTTAAGAGTAAGTTTCACTTGTATCGGGGAAAATTCAGACTGAATTTGAAATAAAGAAAAAGAAAATTGCATAAATGATAATAGAAACAATTCAATGACGTTAAATAACTGGTGCCGAAGGTATAATAATAAAACTGGTAGTGAGATACAGTTTCAGTGATTCGTGGCTTTATTTACTCTGCTCCATTTATTCCATTGAGTTTTAGCCTCCCGGAGTTCACTTTTTTAATTCGAATTATTCCTTCAACTTTGCACACATTTAATCCAATAATATAGAATGGGACTTTTTAACTGGTTTACACAAGAAATAGCAATGGACCTGGGTACTGCAAATACTCTGATTATACATAATGATGAAGTAGTAGTAAATGAGCCTAGTATAATTGCCCTTAACAGGAATAATCCAAAGGAAGTGCTGGCTGTAGGAAAAAGGGCTTTAATGATGCACGAAAAAACGCATGAAAGCATTCGTACCGTTCGTCCTCTCAAAGATGGTGTAATTGCAGATTTTAATGCGGCTGAGCTGATGATCCGGGAATTGATAAAACTGGTTTATCCCAAAAAACCTTTATTTCCCCCTAGCTGGAGAATGATGATTTGCATTCCTTCCTCCATTACAGAGGTAGAAAAAAGGGCTGTCCGCGATAGTGCTGAGCAAGCCGGAGCCAAGGAAGTTTATCTTTTACATGAACCTATGGCTGCTGCTTTGGGTATCGGAATTGATGTAGAAGAACCTGTTGGTAATATGATCATAGATATAGGCGGAGGAACTACAGGGATAACCGTTATTGCGCTGGCAGGCATCGTATGTGATCAATCAATTAGAATTGCCGGGGACGAGTTTACCGCTGATATTATGGAGGCTCTCCGCCGGTACCATAGTTTATTAATTGGGGAAAGAACTGCGGAACAAATCAAGATACAAGTGGGATCGGCAATGAAGGATCTTGATAATCCGCCAGACGATATTCCTGTTAATGGCCGTGACCTTGTTACAGGTATTCCCAAACAAATCATGGTAAGCTACCAGGAAATCGCTGAGGCATTGGATAAGAGCATTTTTAAAATTGAAGAAGCTATACTGAAAGCCTTGGAGCAAACACCTCCCGAACTGGCTGGTGATATATATCGTCGCGGACTATACCTGACCGGAGGCGGAGCATTGTTAAGAGGCCTTGACAAAAGATTAAGCCAAAAAATAAAACTTCCTGTTCATGTTGCCGACGATCCCCTCAAAAGTGTGGTTCGTGGTACGGGTATTGCATTAAAGCATTATGACAAATATCCCTTTGTAATGAGATAAGCTGATAGGCTTACGAGAAACAAAATACGAAGTACGGAAGTAGTTATTCCTGTTTCGTATATCTAATTTCAAACTTGCTACGTTGCGTAATATATTTCTCTTCATTCGCCGCTTTTTTACCTTTTTTGTTTTCCTGGTTTTGCAGGCGATTGCGCTTTGGTTCTTGTTTACCTACAATCGCTTTCATAGGGCTCAGGGTTTAGGTGTGGCCAGCGAAGCCACAGGTTGGTTCAATTCAAGATATAATACGCTGGAAGACTTTTTTAGAATGAAAGAGGAAAACCGGCGGTTATTACGAATGAACGATT
Source organism: Chitinophagaceae bacterium (assembly GCA_051306075.1). Lineage (GTDB taxonomy): Bacteria > Bacteroidota > Bacteroidia > Chitinophagales > Chitinophagaceae > Terrimonas_B. The sequence goes on along the minus strand of JBPPMM010000322.1, from coordinate 39,575 downwards.
CACTAATTAACCTGCTTCCTTCAAATTTTTATAAAAATGATACTGCTGTAAAATATGTCAAAGATTCTGTCGCTTATGATACACTGGGTCATTTCCGCCATTATGCCTGGAGAGAAGCGCTGGTTGTTTATAGCACTGTGAATTCTCAAAAAAACTTTGTACAACTGAACCGGGGATCTAACCAGGGAATAAAGGATAATATGGGGGTATTCAGTTCAGACGGGGGATTAGTAGGACAAATAGTAAATGTAAGCCCCAATTTCAGCCAGGTAATGAGTTTGCTGCATGTACAAAACCGGGTAAATGTTCAGGTAAAAAGATTCAAAAATTCCGGTACCCTTTCCTGGGACGGAAAGGACCCGCGTTTTCTTACCTTAAGCAGCATTCCAAAAAACGATTCCCTTGTAATTGGTGATACGATAGTTACGGGGAATTATTCAATTAGTTTTCCGCCTGGTCACCTGGTGGGTACAGTAGCCGAAATAATTCCGGACCCTTCAACCAACTTTTATGTATTAAGGATAAAAACGGCAGCTAATTTTCAGGATTTGCAACAAGTGATGATTGTGGAAAATCTACAATATATTGACCAGGATGAATTAATGGAAGAGACGAAAAAGAAAATTGAGGATCCCAAAAAAAACAGGCTGTGAATTTACTTCTAAAAAATATTATCCGTTTTGCAATTTTCATTCTTTTTCAGGTATATATATTGAATAAGATCCCGCACCTGCACCAATTAATCACCCCAAGTATTTATTATTTATTTTTATTGTGGTTGCCCTTTAGTATACCCAGGATTGGATTACTTTTTATGGGATTAGTGACTGGACTGACGCTTGATTTTTTTACCATGACGCCTGGTCTTCATGCTGCTGCCTGTATATTAATGGCCTATTTGCGCCCTTTTATAATCAATATACTCACACCTAAGGACCCATCTGAATTTAATTACCGGGAACCTTCTCCCCGGGCTATGGGATGGACCCCTTATCTTGTTTATGTATTTGTATTAACGTTATTTCATCACGGGTATCTGACATTTTTGGAATGGCTTTCTTTCGGAACTTTTCTTCAGTTTCTTTTTAAAATGTTAGCCACCACAGGTATTAGTATGTTACTCATCATTACAACAGAATTATTGTTTCCCCGGCGGATGAAATTTCGTACCAATACAGCGTAGAAAAGTACTTTTATGTACATACTAATTCTGAAAACAGGTAAAAGTTTTCTTAAAAGAAAAATATAATCAGGGAAACATTTGGAATCAGGAATTTGTAGGTCGAAATTTGTATTTGTTTTATTCAGGATATCTTTTTTATATTTCGTTCACCCATCATGTCTGTGTTCAACCAATCAAGAAGCCGTATCATACGTCTGATATTCCTCGTTTCCTTCGTAGTTATCATTGCGCAATTATTCAACCTGCAGGTTGTTTCAGGTAAATACAGCAAACTGGCAATGGACAATGCCGTCTTCCCAAAAATAGTTTATCCGGAAAGAGGCATTATCTATGACCGTAAAGGAAAAGCAATTTTGAATAATGCCATTATGTTTGATTTAATGGTTACACCTGCCGGGTTAAAGAACTTTGATACACTTTCATTTTGCCGGTTGATGGAAATTGATACAGCTGAATTTAATAAGAGAATAAAGGAAGCGACATATAAAAACACGGCTGTGCGTCCTTCATCATTCCAGGATTTGCTTAAACCCCAAATGCAGGCCAGGTTTGAAGAGAACAGCTGGCGATTTCCCGGATTTGCATTGGTAGAACGACCTATCAGGTTATATCCATACAATGTCGCTGCGCAAATGCTTGGCTACATTAGCGAGGTTTCCCCGTCTGATATAGAGCGGTCGGGTAATTTTTATCGTATGGGAGATTATATCGGCAAAAATGGATTAGAGGCTACTTATGAAAGTGTATTAATGGGTCAACGCGGAGTTCAGCATTTAATTAAAGATAATCACAACCGGTTGGTGGGTAGCTATGAAAATGGAATTTTCGATACGGCTGCTATTGCTGGCCGTGGTCTGCGCACTTACCTGGATATTGAACTACAGGAACTAGCTGAAAAAATGATGACCAACAAAGTAGGAGCTGTTGTTGCTATTGAACCAAAAACAGGAGGTATTCTGGCAATGGCTTCTGGCCCCGTGTTTAATCCCAATGACCTTACCGGACCGGATAAGAATAAAAATTATTCCCGGCTTGTATTAGATGTGGCCGGCCCTTTATTAAACAGAGCTATAAAAGGGCGCTATGAACCTGGTTCCACTTTTAAACCTTTGGGCGCACTGATAGCATTGGATGAAGGGATAATAACACCCTCTTTTGGTTATCCTTGCTTTGGGAGGTATACAGCCTGTGGCAGCGGAAAGCCAGCTTGTACTCACTCAGGCGGTGGACACGCAGCCAACTTGCGACTGGCAATTGCTAATTCATGTAACTCCTATTTTACACATTTATACAGAATGGCGGCTGATAACCCAAAGTATGGGGGAGTCAGGAATGGATACATGAAATGGAAAGAGTATCTGAATGCGTTTGGATTAGGTACCAGGCTGGGTGTGGATTTACCAAGCGAAGACCGCGGCTATATTCCTGATACTTCAGTTTACAATAAAGAGTACCGGGGTAGTTGGAGCTCCTGCACCAATCTTACCCTCGGAATTGGCCAGGATAAAATGGGAGCTACTCCTCTCCAGCTTGCAAATGCTATGTGTATTATTGCCAATAAGGGATATTATTACACCCCGCATTTTGTTAGAAAAATTGAAGGAGAAAATGAACAAGATACAGCTATGATGAACCCATACCGGGTAAAGCATGAAGTACTGACACATATTTCAGATGGTATGTACACTGCAGTAATAGATGGTATGGAAGATGTGGTAACTTATGGTACTGCACGCAGGGTAGCGATACCTAATATTAAAGTGTGTGCTAAAACAGGAACGGCTGAAAAGTATGCTTACCTGGACGGGCAGAGAATTAAATTGGATGACAATGCTATGTTTGTTGCTTTTGCACCCAAAGATGATCCAAAAATAGTGATAGCCGTTGTAGTTGAGAATGCAGGATTTGGAGGAACATGGGGCGGGCCTATAGCCAGGATTTTGCTGGAAAAGTATTTAAATGATACAATATCCAAAGCAAGCCAGGCTGAATTTGAAATTTATTCTACTACTAATAAAATGCCTAAGCATTTAAAAAGACTGCAGTATAAAGAAGATTCAATTCGTGCCCGTAAATGGTTTGAAATGACAAAGGATAGTAGTTATATAAAGAAATACGCTCTTGTGCAGCCACTAAAAGTGCCGGTTAAAAAAGAAGAAATTCCTATAAACAGTAACCCGTCTTTAGTTTTAGCCATATTAAAAAATGAAAAATATTATAAACAGCTACCCTACTTTCCCTTCACTTCATGAATCCAAGTAACCACCCGATATCGAAAGGAATTGACTGGAGCCTGGTGTGGATGTATCTGTTGCTGGTAGCAATTGGTATTATGGCCATTTTTGGAGCAACTTATGTGGAAGATGATGCCATTTTACAAAGCTTCCTGGGGTTCAAAACAGATTACAGCAAACAGTTTTATTTTTTCATAATAGCATTGGGAATTGGCTTGCTTATTATGCTTACGGATAGTAAATTTTTTCCTGCCACTTCCAATATTTGGTATGTGGCGGGGATCATACTCCTGTTACTCGTTTTTCCTTTCCATTCTAAAGTAAAAGGTACTGAGTCAATTATTCGTTTGGGTGGCTTTCAGTTTCAACCGGCAGAGTTTTGTAAAATTTGTGTGGCTCTTGCATTAGCTAAATATTTATCAAGACCCGAAACTGATTTTAGCAAAACCAGGTCGCAGCTTATCGCCGCAGGTATAGCCCTCTTACCGGCCGCATTGACTATAATGCAGAAAGAAACCGGGCTGGCGCTGGTCTTTTTTGCTTTCTTCCTTGTTATGTACCGCGAAGGTTTGCCCTCTGCAGTTTTGATTATTGGATTTGCGGGTGCTGCACTCGTGGTAGCAACATTGCTTTTAGAAAAGAATACGCTGGCATTAATACTTACCGGAATTGCATTAGTAGTTGTTTTTCTGTTCCGGCGACAGGTTAAGAGAGACAAATCTATATTGGTAAAAATCATTATGATTTGGGTTCTGTGTGTTGCTATTCAAAGATTCGGTGTGCCTTTCATCTTTAAAGATTTACTTGCAAAGCACCAGGTTGAAAGAATTTACAGCACTATTGGCCGCGATGTTCCCGTGGAATACATGAAAGGTGAATCTGCCGCACAGCCCGGGAAAAAAGTTATTAATACTGCGGATTATAACGTTAAACAATCCAAGATAGCTATTGGTAGCGGAGGTGTAGTTGGTAAAGGATTATTAAAAGGTACTCAAACAAGGTATGGATTTGTGCCCGAACAACGAACCGATTTTATTTTTGACACTATCGGGGAAGGATTCGGTTTTATAGGCAGCTTTGTTTTAATGAGTATCTACCTTTTATTATTATTTCGCATTATAACAGTGGCAGAAAGGCAAAGAAGTGTTTTCAGCCGCTGTTATGCGTACGGAGTAGCGGCGGTATTCTTTTTTCATATTGGAATTAATGTTGCCATGACGATTGGTCTTGCCCCGGTTATAGGCATCCCTCTTCCTTTTATAAGTTATGGAGGCACATCCTTACTCACCTTTACAATTCTGCTCTTTATTTTAATAAGATTGGATGCAGACAGGCAGATGGTTTTACGATAATGGCCTTTCCCCATTAGTTTATTAACCTACATTTACAAGGCTTAATTTTTTAATAATATTGAATTAAAATTTCTCCGCCCGCCGGACCAGGAGTATGAACATTATCCCACTATCAGAAGGTACTTTCACCATTGACAAGACGAAACTTTTTGTTCCCATTGATATGAAATCCGAAGATCTTCAGGTCAGAAGCTCCGGCAGCCTGTTGGTAGAAATTCAGCCCTTTGTTATTAAAACTTCTAAAGATATTTTACTGCTGGATACCGGTCTCGGTTTTTCGGAAAATGAAGGAGAAGTGCAGATCCATAAAAACCTTGGCGCTGCCGGTATCCAGGTTTCCGATATTACAAAAGTATTGCTGACCCATTTGCATAAAGACCATGCAGGTGCGGTGACTGACCCAAGAAATCGAAGCCTTCTGAGTTTTCCGCAGGCAACATATTATATACAGGAAAGAGAATTTGATTATGCTTTTGAAAAAGGATCACCTTCGTTTTTAACAGAAGAATTGAAGGCTTTGAAAGACTCTGAAAAGGTGGTATGGCTTAGAAATAATGAAGGTTGGATTGATGACTACATTCAATACATGGTTACCGGGGCACATTCCCCGCTTCACCAGGTATTCTGGATAAAAGATGAAGAAAAAATAATTTTTTTCGGTGGTGATGATGCGCCGCAACTCCAACAAATGAAGCACAGGTTTTCAGCCAAATATGACCACGACGGAAAAAAAGCGATGGAGCTCAGGAAAAATTGGTGGACCCAGGGAGAAAAAGAGAAATGGACTTTTTTATTTTACCATGATGTAAAAAATCCGGTATTCGCATTTTAAGAGGTAACCTGGTATTGCAAATTGGTTAATTGACAAGTATCATATTTAACTGCCGTTTCAACGGTCGGTCTCCCATTCGATCCCTGCGGATACTTTGTAATTCCCTGATAAAATTTTCCTGGTGGCTGAAAACATTATTACCTTTCTTTTCTCCGATGATTTCACGAAACTGGCTTCTGTAACGGAGGCGAAGATCAATGACCTTTTGTTGTAAAATCAGTTTATCGCCTTTGTTTTCTTTTATAGTTTGTCGCCATTCCCTGAAATAGCGTAAAAAGACCGGACTGAATTTTTTTGCATCATCGTCTGAGAGATTTAGTCTCTTTTGAATGTATTCATTCATTTTATCCCTTATCTTATCATTGCCATCATTCTCATCGTCATCCTGTGCAAAGAGACAAGAGCTGCTTACAAATAATAAACTGAGAATGAGTAAAAATTTTTTCATATTTAATTTAATATAGAATCATCATTTGAATTTGATTCACCTGATCCCGTTTCATTTAAGAAATCCTGGATCTCTTTATCAGAAACATCTTTCAATAAATTAATGATTTCATCTTTAGCTTCTAATTTCACCACATCCGTCGATTCGGTATTGGTTGATTTTACAAATTGATCAATATCATCGGTGCTTACTTTTTTCAGGTTCTTTTTTACCCATGCATAAGACTTTTCAGCAGGGTCAATTTCTTTTTTATTCAAATTCAAGAATCCGATGGTGGAAATAAAACCTATTACCAATGCAGCGGCGGCATATCGAAACCATTTGCGATGAGTTATTGAAACAATTTTTGTTTTAGACTCATGGGAGGCACTTTGTACTGGCTGCAATTTTTCAAAATATCCCTCCGGAACGGTAAAGGGCTTCTTTATTTTCAAAGTGCTTAATAACGGCGACAGATCTTCTATCTCCTCCTTTGCCGATTGAATTTTATCTTCACCTGTAATATTTCTTATTTCCTTTTGAAGCAAATCAAAATAGGATGCAGGAATAGAATAAGGCGTTTTTTTGGACATAGAACCCAGTAATGGAGAAAGGCCAGCCAGTTCTTCTTTCGCATCTCCGTATTCAATGGCTTTTACTCTTTTCAAAATTATATCAGACAGCCCGTCAAAATAGCCTACTGGTGTGCGGTAAGGGGTTTCAAATCCTTCTTTACCCAGATGGCTTTTTAGCTCCTCTAATTCTTGTAATATGGTTGCTCTGTTGTCCATTTTATACAGCAATAAGACATGATTTGCTCACTGAAGTTTAATTATTTTTTATATAATCTTCAATTTTCTTAACGGCATGGTGATAACTGGCTTTCAGGGCCCCTTCACTGGTATCCAAAACCCTGCTCATTTCTTCATAAGGCATTTCATCATAATATCGCAATTGGAACACAATTCTTTGTTTTTCAGGTAATTGCTGAATGCCCAATTGTAATTTCCATTCTAATTTATTGGCGTCAAAGTGTTGATCAGCTTTTATTTTTTCACTTAGACCACTTTCATCATCGCTCAGGCTGATAGATGCTCTTTTTTTCTGTTGTTCAAGGAAGGTCAGGCATTCATTAGTAGCGATGCGGTAAAGCCAGGTATATAACTGGCTATCTTGCCTGAAGTTTCCGAGACCTTTCCATACTCTTATAAAAACATTCTGAAGCACATCATTGGCATCTTCATGATCTACCACCATCCTTCGGATATGCCAATAAAGTTTTTCCTGGTATTTCTTAATGATAGTTGTATAGGCCTTTTCCCTGGTACCAGGATCATTAAACTGGATCAATAATTCGGTATCATTCATTAGGATTTGTGACATGTAGTTTACTTTAACAAGGGTTAAAGGGGAATGGGGAAATTTTCAAAAACATTCTATAGCTAATATAGAAAAACACATTTACTTTTTACAAATGTTTAATTAGTCCAGACTGATAACACCTGGTGATTTTATTTAGTATGTAGATTGATTGATTTAGAATACCTCATCAACCAGGAACCACCCATTTTAATTCACAATACCTATGGTTCGGAATCCTGGCATTAATTACAATTCAGATGAAATACATTCCCCTCAAGCAAAAGCGCTATTTTCTTTTCATCACTCGTTCAGCGGCTGCTACAATATCGGGGATATCTAACCCATATTTTTTCAAAAGATCTGTAGGCTTACCACTTTCTCCGAAAGTATCTTTAGTGCCCACATATTCTATGGGAACAGGCAGGTTCCTGGAGGCACAATGGGCGATAGCATCACCTAAACCGCCAATAATATTGTGCTCTTCTGCAGTAACAGCACATTTAGTTTTTTGTAAAGACCGGATCACTGCCTTCTCATCCAGGGGTTTTACAGTATGCATATTAATTACTTCTACACTAATACCCTTTTCCTGTAATATAGCACCAGCCTGAATTGCATACCAAACTAAATGGCCGCAGGCAAAAATGCTTACGTCTGTACCTTCAGAAAAAATTTGTGCTTTTCCTATTTTAAAATCTTCTTCTTTGGTAAAAATTGGCCATACGGGTCTGCCAAATCTTAAGTAAACGGGCCCTTCAAATTCTGCAATAGCCAGGGTGGCAGCTTTAGTTTGTGCATAATCGCAGGGAACAATAACCGTCATACCCGGCAGCATTTTCATCATGCCTATATCCTCTAAAATCTGGTGTGTAGCTCCATCCTCCCCAAGCGTAAGACCGGCATGGGATGCACAAATTTTTACGTTCTTACCGCTATAGGCTACAGATTGCCTGATCTGGTCATAAACACGGCCTGTTGAAAAGTTGGCAAAAGTAGTGGTGTATGGAATTTTTCCCCCTATAGTTAATCCTGCCCCTATGCTGATCATGTTGGCTTCAGCAATCCCGCATTGGATAAACCGCTCTGGAAATTCTTTAATGAATTGATTTAGTTTTAAAGAACCCGCCAGGTCGGCAGTCAGAGCTACAATATTTGAATTTTTTCGGGCTGCTTCTACAATCCCATCGCCAAATCCGCTTCGGGTATCCTTATTTCCAGTTGATTGAATTTCTTTTAATAACATAGTTTGAAATTAGAAGGGCAAAAGTAAGGTTCAATGTTCAATTGTTAAGGATGAATTGAAATGCACCATTCAAATTGACTGGCTTAATTTAATTCTTTGGGTTTACCGTTAAAAATGGTGTCGTCTGCCTTTAGCCTTTGTTCCCACTCCCACGCCGTTATCATCATTTGATCCATTGAAAATTGAGGATTCCAGCCCAGTTTTTCTTTTGCAAGATCATTATTGGCAAATATGGCGATCACATCACCACCACGGCGAGGGCCTATTTCATAATTGAGATTGATGCCACTTACTTTTTCAAAAGACTTAATTGCTTCCAGCACGGTTACCCCATTGCCCGTACCCAAATTAAATGCTTCGCAACGGGCTTTGCTACTGCCATTTTCAAGATACTGGATAGCCAGGGTATGGGCATTGGCGATATCACTGACATGTATAAAATCCCTGATACAGGATCCGTCACGGGTATCATAGTCGTTTCCAAATACGATCATCTTGGGCAATTTACCGATAGCAGTCTGCGTGATGGCCGGAACGAGATTTTGAGGTTTGCCAATGGGCATTTCCCCGATATGAATAGAAGGGTGAGCTCCTGCGGGATTAAAGTATCGTAATAAGATACATTGTGTGCCCACGCTTTTTGAAAATTCATTAATGATCTGTTCCCCCATCTGTTTGGTATATCCATATGGAGACTCTGCAGGCTTGGGAGGTGTTTCTTCAGTAACGGGAATGAGGTCAGGATTGCCATAAACTGTACAGGAAGAAGAGAACACAAAATAGGGGATCTTAAACTCCTGAACGCACTTCAAAAGGTTAATGAGCGAGGTAAGGTTATTCTCAAAATACATCAGCGGCTTTTCCACCGACTCTCCTACGGATTTGTATGCGGCAAAATGAATTATGCCAACTATATCCTCGTTTTCCTGGAAGATCGCGAATGTATCGTCAAAATTGCACAGATCAACTTTATAATTTTTTACTTTCTGGCCGGTAATTTTTTCAATGCCTTCCAGCATGGCTGGATTCGAGCGACTATTATTATCTACGGAAATCACCTCATATCCATTTTCAATAAGGTCAACAATGGTGTGAGAACCGATATAGCCGGAACCTCCCGTTACTAGTATTGTAGCCATAAGTAGTTATTCTTTCTTGCCCGCAAAGGTGGGGAATAACATTCAATCTATGAAAGGGAAAATAACGACCTGATGTTTTAAATAAATATGTTGACAATGTAATAGATTAATGCAGCAAGTGCACCGCTTACAGGTATGGTTAAAATCCAGGCCCAGAGCAAGTTTACCGTTACACCCCATCTTACAGCAGATAGTCTTTTGGTGGCGCCTACTCCTATGATCGACCCTGTAATGGTGTGTGTAGTACTTACCGGAATCTTCAACGCTTCAGTAACAAAAAGGGTGATGGCTCCGGCCGTTTCGGCCGCCACGCCTTCAAATGGAGTTACTTTGGTAATGCGGGTCCCCATTGTTTTTACAATTCTCCATCCTCCCGTAAGTGTACCCATTGCAATTGCAAAATGACAGGCAAAAGGCACCCAAAAAGGCATGTCCTTTACATCCGAAATCTGACCAGCAGCAATCATAGCTGCTGCAATAATACCCATTGCTTTTTGCGCATCATTTCCTCCATGGCCGATACTAAAAGCTGCAGAAGAAACCAACTGCAATCTCTTAAACCACTGATTTGACCGGTAAGTATTCAATGAATTCAGGTAGAAGGTAAAAATGGCCATTATAAAAATTATAAAGGCAAGCAGCAGCCATTTAAAATTTTTTGAATAAAATACAACCTGCCATATGTAAGCATCATATTTTGACTTTAGTTTGGCCGGATCAAATTCCAGGTTTTTATAAAGAAAGAAAATGACAAGTAACATTACGCCAATGGATATTAGTTTGGGTGCCGGCCCGTTTTTGAATGAATTAAGAAACCAGATAGACATTATAAACGCCATGATCATTCCGATCAGCGGAGCCAGAAAAATAAAACTGGCCGTTTTAATAACCACATCTGCATTAACAGATCCAAAACCAGCATGGGCAATAGCCGCCCCTGCAAATCCTCCGATAAGAGTATGGGAAGATGAGGAAGGAATACCAAACCACCAGGTAAGAAGATTCCAGAAAATGGCGGCAATAATTCCTGAAAAAATTACCGGCAATGTAATGAACTCCTGGTGTACTGTTTTTGAAATGGTGGATGCTACATTAAAATCAGTAAATATATAAAGTGCTATAAAATTGAAAAAAGCAGCCCATAATACTGCCTGGAAAGGAGTTAACACTTTAGTGGAAACCACTGTGGCTATGGAGTTTGCTGCATCATGAAAACCATTGATGTAGTCAAATATTAAGGTGAGGGCAATAATTATTATGAGAAAGGTAGTCATAACTTAATTTGAGAATGAGTTGATTTGAAAATAATTTTGTTAGGATGCGACCAGTTTTCAAATTGTCACATTGTCAAATTATCAGGAGTATTTTATGATAATGGATTCAATTACGTTACTTGCATCTTCACACTTATCAGTAACGATTTCCATCACCTGGTATATTTCTCTTTTCTTAATTACCTCTTTGGCATCAGGCTCAGTAGCGAAGAGTTTCTCAATACTCATATCAAAAATATCATCCGCCTGGTTTTCAATGCTATTGATCTTAACAAGCGCTTCTGTTATATTGCGCATATTTTTCATATCCCGTAATTCAGCTACTGCAATACGGACTTGTGCAGCGCCCTGCTCTATGAGTTCAGCCATTTTCTGCATACCCATATCATTTGGATTTACCCTGTAAAAGTTTATTTTTTTTGCGGCGGCATAAATGTAGTCGGCTATATCATCTAATGAAGTAGCCAGGTAATGTATATCCTCGCGGTCAAAAGGCGTAATAAAATTTCGGCCCAATTCAGTAAATACATTATGTGTAAGTTCATCATTGGCATGTTCCAAATCTTCAACCTGGCTGATCAGGGAGGCTCTTTTATCGAAATCAGTTTCAGCAACTACCATTTTGAGGATGCTTGCCATTTTAAAACCGTTATCTGCCATCTTTTCAAATAGCTCAAAAAATATTTTGCTCTTCGGGGTAAATAATTTTAGAAAAGAACTGAGTCCCATACCTTATGTTTGATTTTTTATTAAAAATTTATTTGTGCCTGTAAGCGAAGGAGATTTCCGGATTGAAGATTACTCTTTAACTTAGAATCTTCAAACCTTCTTTTTGAAATGACATAGGAGGCTGTAAACTCAAAATTTTTATTGATCTGCCATTCAAGCCCGGTTTCCAGTTCCTTTACACGATATCGACGGGCATCCAATTCATGTTTTTTTCCACCTTTATAGTGTTGTAATCTTGTAAAAGGATAAAACACCATTTCGTTTTTACCATCTAATTTGTAAGATACAGTAATATATCCACCATTAAGATTTCGAATTTCAATGGAATCTATGGCAGGATTATACTCAGGTCCTCTGCCCCAATTATACTCCGTTTGAATACCCAGTGGGTTGGGATATAATACAAAACTGGCAGCTACCCGCTGATCTTTAAACTCAAAATCATTCACGGCTTTAACGGAAGGGCTTCTCACATCGGGAGCTAAGACATAATCTCCTGTATATCCCTGCACGCCAGGTTCAATTATTTGTTTGCCTAATTTAAATGGATAACTAAATCTTGCTACCAGGTGTAGTTTGTCGTTTTGTTCTGCACGATTTGTTGTTTGTCCGTTATAAGCGCCAAAAGCAAAAACACCATAATCTCCTGATCCTTTCAAATTGTCTTTAACCACGGAAGAAAAAAGTTCTCTTTTCTCCTTAGGGGCCCAATAAAAAAATACGCCCAGGTCTCGCTCATTAGCTACAGCACTGTTCAATCCATCGTTTCGATCTAATGGTAGCCTGTTTTGACTGCTCTGCAAATTTTCAAATCCAAAGGGGATCTTGCTCTGACCTACCCTAATGCGGAACTCATTATTTTTATCAAATCCAATATCCGCATAAGCGTCTCTGAGTTGTAAAATATTTTGCGAATTACCTGTGCTGCTTCCAAAATCCGGCTGTATATAGAAAGAAATATTTTTTGTGAGGTTACCGCTGATTACAATCCGGCCCCGCCTTATAAAAACTCCTCCATTTTTTCCCCAGGATTTGTCGCATTGTTCGCATTCTAAATTCTCATTGGTTTCTAAAAGACGGTTGTAACGCACCTGCATATATCCGCGGATAGCAAATGATTCATACCAATGTTTTTTAACTTCCTTTCTGGAAGAATCCATTTGATTAGATTGCGACAAAGCACTGGGTGTTATTAATATCAACACAAACAGCTGCCAGCAAGACAGGGCTTGTAATTTCATTATCTTTTTAATTGCCCGGCAAAAATGAATTTATTTTTCAATTCGCCCGGAAATCGTGTATTACCAAATTGTTAACTCATAACATAATCCCCGCCAGGAATGACGGGGATTTGCAATTAAAAGATAATATATGCCTTATCTAGGGGCCTTTGTGCTCGTAATGATTTATTACGGAACACAAAAATTAAAAACATGTATTACCAAATCATTAATTACCTATTAAGCCTTTATTACTAAATTGTTAACAGCCCGATTAAAATGGATGCATATGCCGGCTTAACATTGAGGTAACATTGACTTTACAATTTCTTAATCAGTGAGTAACATCCGGGTAATATTGTAAACCCACCTTTGCCGCAAATAAATGATATGCGTTTAAGGTTGAAATTAGTATTCTTTGTGTTGTTTTCAGGCTTATCTTCTTTTGTTTTTGCACAAACAAGGCTTACCGGTAAAGTTCTCAATAATAAAAATGAACCCGTTGTCGGCGTATCCATTAAAATAGTTGGCACTCAAACAGGAACTACCTCTAATGTAGAAGGACGTTATTCTTTAAACCTCGCTGCAAGTAAGAAATATGAACTGGAGTTTTCCGCTTCGGGTTTTTCAACCAAGCTGGTTAATGAAATTGAAGTAGGACCCGGTTTAGATAATGAACTGAATATAATCCTGGAGATTGCCGTTACAAATATTGAAGGAGTAATTGTAAGAGCTACTTCACGCCGCCAGGAAAGTACGGCTGCATTATTGAATTTTCAAAAAAATAATATCGCTTTATCCAGTGGATTAGCTTCTGATTTTATCAGGAGGACACCGGATAAGAATACCGGAGAAGTGTTGAAAAGAGTTAGTGGAGCCAGCATTCAGGATAATAAATTTGTTATTATACGTGGCCTCAGTGATCGTTATAATTCTGCTGTCATTAACAACGCTCAGTTGCCAAGCACAGAGCCGGATAAAAAAGCATTTTCTTTTGATGTGATTCCATCTGCTCTTATTGATAATATCATTATTAATAAAACAGCCACTCCCGAATTAACAGGGGAGTTTGCCGGGGGATTGGTACAGATAAATACCAGAGATGTACCGACTAAGAATATGTTAAGTGTGGGCATCAGCTTTGGATTTAATACTCAGTCTGTATTTAAAGATTTTACGGGCAACGAACGTAATAGCACAGATTGGTTAGGGTTTGATAATGGAAAAAGGGGACTGCCAAAAGACTTTCCTTCCACGGCCCAGGCTTACCGAGCATTAGGCGCTACTAATTTGGGAGTGCGGCAGCAATTGGAGTTAAGCAAGCTGTTTAGAAATGATGTATTCAGTGAAAAGCAATCTACAGCAATGCCGACACAATCCTATAGCTTAACCTGGGGCAACAGAGCAACGTTTAAGAATGGAGGAACTTTCGGTACTATTCTTTCCCTGCAATATCGTAATAGCATGTTGCTATATAATGTAACGAGAAAATTACATGCTGACAATGGTGATGTAGTTGTAGAAGTGCAGGATGCTCAAAACAAATACAGCGTTAATGCCGGAGCTCTGGCCAACTTTACCTATGTAAAAGGCCGCCATAAAATATCTTTCAAGAATTTGTTTAATCAATTACTGGAAGATAACTACTATACCCGTGTTGGTACAAGTAGTGACCGGATACAAGACATCAATTTCCGTTCTTCTGTTTTAAATCAACGTTCTTTATATAGCGGACAGTTAGAAGGCGAGCACCAGTTAACAAACAGTGGTATCCGCTTTAGGTGGAATGGGAATATTGCTTATAATTCAAAATCACAACCTGACCTTCGTACATCTGCGTATTTCCGCTCCAGGGGAACCAGTAATCCATTTGAGCAGAATGATGATGATACACGCCGCTTCTTCAGCGAATTGAAAGACTACAGCTATGGAGCAAACGGAAGCCTGGCTATCCCATACATTTTGGGAAAAAACAAACAGTCCTTTAAATTAGGAGGATCAACATTGATCAGGGTTCGTGATTTCAAGAGCCGTATTTTCAGATATGAACCAGCCAGTGCGCAGTTTGATGCGGATAAAAACCTGTTGCCTTATAACGAGATATTTGCCCCGGAGAATATTGCAATAGATGGATTCAAAATATTGGATTTTACCAATAACCAGGATAAATACTTTGGTGTATCTGCT
Organism: Chitinophagaceae bacterium; assembly: GCA_051306075.1. Lineage (GTDB taxonomy): Bacteria > Bacteroidota > Bacteroidia > Chitinophagales > Chitinophagaceae > Terrimonas_B. Next base: position 24,393 of record JBPPMM010000322.1, on the reverse strand, counting down.
ACCAACGGTATATATGGTATGTTCGATAACAAATTTGGTGATAAAGTAAGATTGGTATGGGGTGTAAGGGTTGAAAATTTTCAGCAGTTCCTGACCACCAAAAATGTAAGTTCCAAGCGTGTAGTAATAGATACGGAAAAATGGGATGTATTGCCTTCTTTCAATTTTTCACTTTCTCCATCCGACAAACATAGCATCCGACTTTCCGGTAGCCGCACGGTTGCACGTCCTGAATTCAGGGAAATTGCTCCATTCTCTTTCTATGATTATGAATCAAATTATGGAGTAAACGGTAATCCCGACCTGAAAAGAAGTTCTATCCTGAATGGTGATGTTCGATATGAATTTTATCCAAAAGGTGGAGAGGCTATAACAGTCGGAGCCTTTTATAAAAGTTTTGATGACCCGATTGAGCTGCGATTGGATCCCTCCAGTGTATTGGACAGACGTAACTATGGATATAGCAACGCAGATAAAGCCTATACTATCGGCGCTGAATTTGAAGCAAGAAAAGGGCTTGATTTTATCAGTCAGCACCTGGAAGCGTTTAATGTATTTGCCAACCTCACTTATATTTATTCAAAAGTAACATTGGCTTCCACCAGTGGTACAGGCGGGGCTACTACTGCTAATCGTCCTTTGCAGGGGCAGTCTCCTTATCTGGTGAATGCAGGTCTGCAATTTAATAGCAAGAACAACATTTGGAATAGCTCACTGCTTTATAACCGTATTGGTCAGCGTTTAGCGCTGGTTGGTTTAAATAATCTTGGGTTCCCGGATATATATGAACGTCCCCGTGACCAGGTTGACTTTCAGTTAGCCAAAAAAATATTCAATAAAAGAGGTGAACTCAAAATTACCTGGGCCGATCTGCTGAACCCTGCTTATTATTTCTATGAAAATATAGATACTAAAAAAACATTCACAGAAGGAACTGACCGCCTGTTCAATTCCTATAAACCAGGATCTACAATTACGGTAGGATTTACCTATGATTTTAACCTGGGAAGCAAAAAGTAAAAAATTAAAAAAGAAAAAATAAAACAAAAAAAATGTTTATGAAGAAGATAGTTTTAGGCACATTGGTTCTTGCTTCTCTGCTCAGCATTACCTCTTGTGTAAAGGTGAATTTTGACGAAGGAGGTGCTATTACACAACCTGCTGATTCCACAAGTAACGTAATAACAGGCACCGTTTCTTCCAGTCGCTTCTATGCAAAAGGAAAGTATGTGCTCAGAGGTTACGTATATGTAGCGGAAGGGGCTACATTGACTTTTGAAGCAGGCTCTGTTATCCAAAGCGATATTACTGAAAAGGGAGCTTTGATCATTGAAAGAGGTGGAAAGCTGATAGCTGATGGGAAAGCCAATAGCCCAATTGTTTTTACCAGTGGTAAACCCATTGGCCAAAGAGCTCCGGGTGATTGGGGTGGAATTATCTTATTGGGTAAAGCACCAACTAATCGTCCGCTTGATCCCGGGCCAACTATCGAAGGTGGTGTAGGCCGTAAATATGGCGGTACTGATCCTAATGATGAAAGCGGTATCCTCCGTTATGTGCGCATAGAATTTGCTGGTATCGCTGCAGAGCCGGGATCTGAGATCAATGGTTTGACAATGGGTGGTGTGGGTTCAGGTACTATCATTGAAAATGTTCAGGTGTCTTTTGGTAATGATGATGCCTATGAGTTTTTTGGGGGTACTGTCAATGCAAAAAATCTTATTGCATTTGCTACAGCTGATGATGATTTTGATTTCGACTTTGGTTATATAGGAAAAATACAATTTGCAATTTCAATGAGGAAGCCTGATTTTGTAGATGCTGGTGATGCTGGTAATGGTATTGAAAGTGATAATGATGGTAGCGGTACAATAGCTACTCCTTTTACACGTCCCCAGTTGAGCAATTTTACTTTTGTTGGACCCAATAATGCTACAGGTACAGCTTCTAATCATAACTATGCCAACCGTTGGCGCAGAAGAAGCCAGTTTGTATTGAGAAATTCAATTTTGGTAGGTTATCAGAAAGGGGGTTTCAATGTTGAATCAAAAGGTTCATGGGATGAGTTTATCGGCGGTACCTCTGAATTTGCCAATAACCTGGTTCATGCAGTGGCAGAACCTTATTATACGGATTCATCTACAGCACGTTTATTTGCTAAAAATGCATATCCGGGTAACCCTATGTCCTCCGCTGATCAAAAGGCAATGCGCCGGGATGCTGCGCAGATTTTGAAAGAAAAAGCTGAAGCTAATGGTTCAATCACTTTTACAAGTGCAGATGCAATCATGCTGGAAAATCCATTTTATTCTACTACCCCTAACTTCCTGCCAAAAGCCGGATCACCGGCCTTGACTGGTGCCAGCTTTTCAGGGATGAATTCTTATTTTACGTCAACTACGTATCGGGGCGCAATGGGTGCAGCTAACTGGACTGCTAATTGGACCAATTGGGACCCGCAGAATGCTTCTTATTAATCGATGATTTAATATTATTCAAAACGTCCTGGAATTCTTCAGGACGTTTTTTCATAGGGTATTGAAAAAAAAAATTGAATACCATGCCCAAAATATATTACTTAATAATGGGTTCTTTTTATTTTTTGGCAGGGTGTAAAAACCAGGCAGGCAATGACCTGGTGCCGGAACTTGTAGCCTGTGATAGCGCAACCGTCATGTATTATCATGAGCCAGGGAATCCCCGATTTTTCAATATGTCTAAGGTGTATGATAAGGGGATCATTACCAATATTGCAAAAGATATAAATGGGGAATTGCTGACTGGCAAAAACAATTGTGTTACGCAGGGTAAAATATATTGCTATGGCAAGGGTGATGCAGTGTTTGTAGTTTATTTCACCCGGGCGTCAGATTGTATGACAATGTCTTTCATTAAAACGGGAGAAAAATATTTTGTTCGGATGAATGAAGGCACTAAAAAGATGCTGGATGATCTGCAGAAGATGGCGAAGGAGCCGGTAAGCGAAAATTAAGTTACTTTTTATTTCTGTAACGGATGATAAGCATAAACAACTTCATATGATGCTTTCTTCAAAGCCGGCAATGATCGTCCAATGTTTAAATCTTGTTTTTGAGGCGTGGGTTCACAAATTGAATACCTGGCACCATTGTATACGATAGACTTACCGATGGGCTTTTCAAATTGCACAGCGATGGTTACATGGCTGGGATAGGCCAATACGATCATTGGAAGATCATATATTTCTTTTATCAGGTAAAAGAATAAGGCGGCCCTGTCTTCGCAATCGCTTTCACTATATAGAAGCGTTTCCTCTGCAGATAATCTTTTTTCAGCTCCAAAAACTTCTATATCCGGTTTAAATAAAAAGGCATACCTGGTAAACCGCATCAGGTAGTCAACTCCATTTTTTGTATTCATCCCCTTAATCGTTTCTTTGAGCGAAGGAATCAGGGAACTATAGGTTTCTTTGCTCAAAGGGATATTGAAATATGATCCATAGTCTACAACCGGATAGTTGGCAAAAATTGCCTTTACCTGGGGGTTTAATTTGATTTTAAAATGGTAATCGGTTTGATTGTAAATGAAAGTAAGATCTTTTTCTACATAGTCGCCGGAGCTGAAACCGGGCAACTGGGTGACCTTATAAGAAAATGATTTTTGTGCTTCAGAATTGCGGATACCTATTTCTTTAAACTTTGTTTTTTCAAAATCAATCTTTCCATAGTCATGGTAATTCAGGCAAACATATTGTTTACCCTCACGTATACGATAAGGAATGTTATAAATGTTTTCATCGCTCTGCACATAAAAGAGAATCTGGTCTCCGGCAATCGCCAATGAAGCATCATACCCGGACTTAGATAAAAAAAACCATTTGTAAAGTGTATACCGATGATAATTTTCTGCTTTTGGGCTTATTTTCTGCGCGGTTTTGCGGATAAGCTGGTAAAACAGCCAGTCATCGGGCTTGTTCCGTTCCTTATAAGAAATAAGTGCTTTAATAATTGGTTCAAAGTTGCTGCTGATAATTTGATTGTAAAATTTTTGAATAGATTCTTCGGATAACGGTTCATTAAATTCAATACGGGACGATTTGTCAAATTCAAATTCAAAAGGATCACCGTAAAAGTCAAAATGAACGGTAGAAACATTATCCTGCGCAAACGAAACTATGGGTCGAATGCTCAGAACAAACAGAAGAGATATTATGGTTACTTTTATTTTCACAGTCTAACCCAGACTCACTAAAGTACAAAAACTTAACAATAAGGTAATATTAAATTTTTTTAGCCTGACGTTTTTTGCTTATTGCAGGTCAAAAGGGCTTACCTGGTTCCCCTTCCGGAAAATAATTATGAAGGGCAGTTGGGTCTTGAGAATTAAATTGGGTAGGTAAAGCCCGGGTTCGGAATTTATTTTCTCTTAATTATATCAATTAATGAAAGACATAATTCTACCGGATCAATTGACTTTATTATCTGGCCGGTGCAATATTTTCTTTTAAAACCATGGAGTGTTGCGATTAAAGCCTTTCCGCTTATTAACCCACAGCCCTTTTGTTATAGGCTCATTCCATCCGGTTTCATCATTTAAGATTAACGCAGGCGTAATGATAAGTTTACATACAATGTCAAACTTTGTAAAACCTTTTGAATGCAAAAACGATATGTTGATGTTGTTGTAGTATCCGATCTCCATCTCGGCACCTACGCTTGCCATGCCAAAGAGTTCCTGGCTTATCTAAAAAGTATTTCTCCACGATTACTGATCCTCAACGGTGATATCATAGATGGATGGCAATTCAGTAAACATTATTTTCCGTCGGTACATATGGCAGTGATACAGGAAATCTTCCAACTACTTTCAGATGGCACAAGAGTCATCTATATCACCGGCAATCACGATGAAATATTGCGTCGCTATTCCGACATAAATCTTGGCAATTTTCAGCTTACCGATAAAGTAGTTTTCGAGATCAATGGCCAAATGACCTGGGTATTTCATGGTGATGTATTTGATCATACAACCAAAGGGCAGGCAAAACTCTGGACAAAATTGGGGAGTAATGGCTATGCATCATTGCTGGCACTTAACAGCTTTATTAACTGGCTGCTGATATTAGTGGGAAAGAAAAAGCTGTCATTGTCAAAAAGAATTATGGAACAATTTCACAAAAGAATGGTCAACATAGATGGCTTTGAAACTTTGGTTGCGGAACTGGCGATAGAAAAGCATTACGACAGTGTGATCTGCGGGCATATTCATCAACCCCAAAAAAGAGTTATCACAACAGATAAAGGATCCGTTACCTATCTCAACTCTGGTGATTGGGTAGAGCATCTTACAGCCCTGGAATTCCGTCACGGCGATTGGCATATCTATTCGTATGATGAAAAAATTATGAATTCAGAACATATTCAGTCGCCCAAGCCGAAGCCTGAAGTAATGACCAATGAAATAGCTATATATCTCCATTTATTAACTAATCAACCGGCAATAAAATAATATGTATCTATAAAATCGCAACCATGAAAATTTTTTATGCAATTCAGGCTACCGGAAACGGGCATATTAGCAGAGCAATGGAGTTGCTGCCCCACATTGAGCAATATGGCGCTGTCGATTTTTTTCTGAGTGGTAATAATAGTAACCTGAACCTTGATGCACCTGTTAAATACCGCAGCAAGGGCCTTAGTTTATACTATAATTGCAACGGGGGTCTTGACTTGTGGCAACTGGCCAAAGGTTTTCAACCCTTTCGTTTGAAGCAGGAAATTAAAGAACTGCCGGTAGAAAAGTATGATCTGGTTATTAACGATTTTGATTACATCACAGCTGCAGCCTGTGCCCGAAAGAAAATACCGTCTATTCATTTTGGACACCAGGCCAGTTTTCAATCGGCCCTTACTCCAAGACCAAACATGAAAAGTACATCCGGAGAATGGATATTGAAAAATTTTGCGAAAGCTCCAGAATATGTCGGCCTGCATTTCAAACCATACGATAATTATATTTTTACTCCTATAGTCAAAAAGGCAATATTGGAGGCAGAACCAGGTGATGGAAACTATATTACTGTGTATCTTCCTTCCTATTGCGAGCCGCAACTAATCAACATATTTCAACCATTCGGTGATTTAAGATTTGAAGTTTTTACGGCGCAAACCACTCAAATCAAAAAGAACAAAAACATTACCTTTCTTCCGGTCAATAAAACATTATTTGATCAAAGCCTTATTAATTGTTCAGGTATTATAACAGGCGGCGGTTTTGAAACACCGGCAGAAGCCCTTCATCTTGGAAAGAAAATAATGACCATTCCCATCCGCGGCCAGTATGAACAGCAATGCAATGCAACAGCACTTGAGAAATTAGGGGTATTGAAGCTGAAAAGCATTGACAGTGATTTTGAAACCCACTTATATAAATGGATGAATCAGGCCAAAGCTATTAAAATGGATTATAGTCAATCCATTCCACAATGCCTGAATTTCCTCTTTAGCAGAAATGGTGCTGAGGAGTTTTATGAAGGGTATGCGGCAAATCTTACCAGGAAGACCAATGAGGGGATATCCATTTAATTATTATAAAAAAACCACCCCGGTGCTTGCTCCGGGATGGTAACTGCATGAGGAAACTGACTGGTTGGGTAACTGCTAACCCCTTTCTTCCATTAACGACTGATGGATAAGAACTGTTGCAAAAATGGGCCTGTTATATTAAATCAGCATGAAGGCAGTATTACCTGTGTATTAATTTATGACCAATCCATTCAAGTTTACAATTCCGTCACAATTCGATAATCATTTCAACATCGCGGCTTAAGACTGTGTTCATATTGCAATTTGAAATTCGCCTGACAATTACAATCAGAACCAAAATTAATTTTCATTATGTCCGATTTTAACTTCCGCTGTAAAAAACTCCAGTTCCTTTTTTTCTTCCTTACGGTGTCATTCATGGCAATGGCGCAGCGGACCGTGAGTGGAAAAGTAATTTCAAATGACAAACAAGCCTTACCTGGTGCTACCATTGCAGTTAAGGGAGGTAAAGCAACAACAATTTCAAATGCTGCCGGTGAATTCAGTATTGCCGCCGATGAAAAAGACCTGTTGGTTATAAGCAATGTTGGTTATGGTATCCGGGAAGTAAAAGCAACGGAGTCGGGCGAAGTAGTCCTCACTGCTGAAGCAAGGAATTTAGATGAAGTAGTAGTGACAGCTTTGGGAATTAAGAAGGAAAAGAAAAAGCTGGGCTATGCTGTTCAGGAGGTAAGAGGTGAAGACCTTTTAAAGGCCCGGGAACCCAATCCTATTAACGGCTTAGTAGGTAAAGTAGCAGGCCTCACCGTAGGTATTAATGCTGAATTATTAGCGGCTCCCAATCTTTTATTGAGAGGTCGTGGTATCAATTTGTATGTGGTAGATGGTGTTCCTATCAATTCAGATACCTGGAATATTTCACCGGATGATGTTGAAAGTTATACCGTATTGAAAGGTGCCACAGCCTCTGCACTTTATGGTTCAAGGGGATTGAATGGTGCCATTATGATTACGACTAAAAGGGGTTCAAAAGATAAGCGGGGTTTCTCTATTGAGTTTAACAGCAGTACCATGATGGAAAAAGGATTTAACGCTATTCCAAAAGTACAGGATCTGTATGGCCCCGGCGATCATGGCAAATATGAATTTGTAGATGGTAAGGGTGGTGGTACTAACGATGCGGATTATGATGTTTGGGGCCCAAAATTCGAAGGTCAGTTAATTCCTCAATATGATAGTCCGGTAGATCCGGTTACAGGGATTCGTTCCGGAACACCCTGGATTGCCCGTGGTAAAGACAACCTGAAACGTTTCATCCAGGCAGGGTTGCTTTCCACTAACAGTATTGCCGTTTCCTCAAAAACCGAAAAGGCGGATCTTCGATTTTCGTTATCAAATACCTATCAAAAAGGAATCGTTCCAAATACAAAATTAAACATAGCTAATTTTAATGTTTCGGCGGGTTACAATTTTACTGATAAATTGAAGTTAGAGTCATACCTTAATTATAACCGACAGTTTACTCCCAATTTTCCGGATGTAACATATGGTCCAAACAGTATCATTTATAATATTTCAATATGGGGAGGCGCCGATTGGGATATAGACCAGATGAGAAATTACTGGCAGCCTGGTAAAGAAGGAGTGCAATCCATTTTTGCAGAATATACCCGGTATCACAATCCATATTTTATGTCGAATGAGTGGTTACGGGGACATTATAAAACAGATATAACAGCTTATACAAAGCTTACCTATAAACTCAGTAAGAACTGGGACTTCCTGGCCCGCACCCAGGTAACAACATATGATCTGTTCCGAAACGAAAAAATGCCCTTTTCCGCTCACCCCTACGGACGTGAAGAGGCAAGGGGCGATTACAGAGAAGATAAACGAAGCCTTTTTGAAAACAATACTGATATATTAACCACCTATACAAATAATAATATAATCAGTAATATTAGTTTCAAAGCATCAGTAGGTGGCAATATCCGTTCATTCAAATACAATTCAAGTTTTGTAACGACGGACTATTTGAATGTGCCCGGACTGTATGCTTTTGCTAATTCCAGAAACCCTTTAAAAGCAAGTAGCTTCCGGTCTGATATGCTTGTAATGAGTGCCTATGGATTTACTGATATTGGGTTTTACAAATACGCTAATCTTTCTATAACAACCCGGGTTGATAAATTATCAACTCTTCCAAAAGGAAACAATGTTTATTTCTATCCTTCAGCATCTTTAAGCACCGTTATATCAGATTATACCCAGCTACCACAGGCTATTTCATTTCTCAAAGTGAGAGGGTCGTATGCAAATGTAAAAGGAGGACTGACCCAGGCTTCCATTGGCGCCACCCCACAATCAAGTTATCCTATCGGATATGGAGGTGAATACTATTCTTCTTATGACGGGCCAACTTATGAAAACTCCGCTTCTTATACCACTCCATTGGTATACGATAATAAAGCCGGAGCATATTTCTCAAACACTATCAACAACCCCGACATCAAACCCTTTACATCTGAAGTTGTTGAAGCCGGAGTAGATATGCGTTTTATTAAAAATCGCATTGGTTTTGAAGCAACTTACTTTACGGCCAAGGATGGTCCGGGCATTTTTAAACTGCCGGTTTCCCAGGCAACAGGTTTTTCTGAAGCATTGGTAAATGGAATAACTACTACCAAAACCGGTATGGAATTAAGCGTAAATGGGTCAGCCCTGAGAAGTAAAACGGCAAAAGGATTCAACTGGGATGTGTTGGTAAACTGGTCAACATTTAAAGAAAAATATACCTCTTTCTATCCGGGCGTTAATGCCCTGAATACTTTTTTTAAAGTGGGTGACCGGGTTGATAAGTTATACGGATCTGCTTTTGTAAAAACGCCGGAGGGACAACTTATTAATGATGCAGGTGGAAGACCTTTCAGAACGCCGGTGAGGCAATTTCTTGGTAACATGAACCCGGATTGGGTATGGGCGGTAAATAACAGTTTCAGGTATAATAATTTCATGTTTAGTTTCCAGTTTGATGGACGGGTAGGTGGAAAAATGATTAATTATATCCAACAGCAAACCTACAGAGGCGGTCGTCACATAAACACTGTAGAAGGAGCTATGGGTGTGGCCAGAGAGCAGGATTATCTCGGTGTAAAATCCTGGGTTGGCCAGGGCGTGGTTGTAAGTAATGGAGCAGCTATACAATATGATGTTGATGGAAAAGTGACAAACTATAAGGACTTACAATATGCAGCCAATACGACAAAAACGTTCTTGCAGGACTATATAAGTTTTTATTACAACACCAATGAAGGCAATCTCATAACCAAAACCTTTGCCAAACTGCGTGAGGTAATAATTGGATATACACTTCCGCAAAATATATTAGGCAGAACATTTATCCGCCAGGCTAGTTTGTCATTAGTTGGCCGCAATCTGTTATATTTTTCAAAGTATAAAGATGTTGATATGGATCAGTATCCTGGGGTCAACAATTCATCTTCATTACAAAGTCCAACTACCAAAAGGTATGGAGTAAACTTCAACATCACGTTTTAATTTGTGCATATTCATAAAAAGAAAAAAAATGAAACACGTAATAATCATAATTCCTGCTATGCTGGTAACCTTTGCTTTTTTAACCAGTTGTGAAAAAAAATTTGATGAAAATGAACGCAATCCTAACCGGGCAGTGGAGGTAAGCCCTGACCTTGTATTCAGAGGTGTTACGGCAGACATGAACACCGATGGTCCCTGGAGTTTAGTCAGCAGGTGGAACCAATTTGATTGCTGCAATTATAATTACTATGGCGACCAGCGGTACGACTGGACCGAGGCCTCGTTGAATTATGCTACTCTGAAAAATGTGATTAAAATGGAAGAAGAGGCAAAGCGGGCCGGGAATCCCGATATAAATCCTTACAGTGCAATGGGAAAATTTTTCAAAGCCTTTTTCTTTTATCGTATGACCAACCTGGTGGGTGATCTGCCAATGACAGAAGCATTGAAAGGATTAGAAAATCCAAACCCAACGTATGATTCCCAGAAAGATGTTTTTATGCAAATCCTGCAATGGCTTGAAGATTCAAATAGTGAGCTTGCGCAATTACTCTTAGCCGGAAATAAAACATTGGATGGGGATATATATTTTAAAAATGATCTGAGGCACTGGCAAAGAACGGTCAATACGTTTCGTTTAAGAGTATTAATTAGTTTAGGTAAAAAAGAGGCTGATGCAATGCTGAATATAAAGCAACAAATTACCGGCATACTGAATGATAATTCAAAATATCCAATAATGAATGGAAGAGAAGATAACCTGCAGTATATCTACAGTGTCGTCAATAAGTATCCTTCTAATCCGGACAATCTTGGGTTTGATGCAACACGATATAATATGTCCGCTACCTACCTGAATAAGTTGGTTGAATTAAAAGATCCCCGTGCCTTTATCACTTCCGAACCGGCTACCAAACAATTGGCTGCTGGAAAAACACCTGCTGATATCACAGCTTATGTTGGTGCAAATCCGGGTGAGGACCTGGCAAATATGTCTTCTAAAATGGCGGATGCAGAAAATGGCGAATATTCTGTACGGAGCCGGTCCAGGTATTATTCTAACTATGGCGGAGAGCCGGGCATCATTATTGGCTTTGCTGAAATGTGTTTCAATATTGCTGAGGCTATTAACCGGGGTTGGGTGGTTACAGGTTCCGCAGAGGATTGGTATAAAAAAGGGATTAAGGCATCTCTTGAATTTTATTCAGTACCAACAGAAGCTCCCGGTATCATTTCTAAGGTTTACATGGGAAATATCTTTCCGGTCAACTTTGATTTTGAAAATAATTATTACCAACAGACGGCCGTAAAATACAAGGGCAATAATGTGAGTGGCCTGGAACAGATATTGACTCAAAAATACCTGGCTTTTTTTCAGAATTCCGGACGCGAAGCTTACTATAACTGGCGAAGAACAAATGTTCCTGTTTTCCTGACCGGAACAGGAACAGGAAATAGCGGGGTTATTCCTAAACGGTACCAATATCCATCATCTGAACGTACAACCAATGGCGAAAACTGGAATACAACTTTGCAAAATCAGTTTGGCGGCAAGGATGATATCAATGCAGAAATGTGGCTGATTAAATAATATGTTCAGTAAACAACAGCTATAAAACACTGATTCAGTTTTAAAGACAAGCGGAGCATCATGCAGTGCTCCGTTTTCTTTTCAATTAGATTTGCAGCCATGTGGCTTATGAATATATTCGCCGGAATTCTATCGTGTTAATTTTTTATAAATGACAAGAAAGCGAAGTTCTTAGGCGAATAATAAAGTCAGGGAAACAAAATATCTTAGAACAAAATTGCAAGGCTATGTATAGTATAAAAAAATACTTTCTTTTTTTAATTTTAGTTATCTCATCTATACTGCTTAATGCGCAAAGGCAGGTTAATATTTTACAAGTTCCCGGTAAAAACGAATTCTGCAAAATAGATGAAAAAGGAAAATCCGTCCTTCCTAGCGGCAGGTATCTCACGCCCGCAGGCAAGTTGATACGGATAACCCATGATCCCTTTGGTATGGCCATTTCTCCTGATGGTAAAAAGGCTGTAACGCTTCATAATGGAGTGTTCACTATCATAGACCTCTCTTCCCTTTCGCATACCAGAATTCCTTCTTATGATGGCCGGCTTACCTCACCATTATCCAGTGGTTCCTTTCTGGGCGTTGCCTTTGCTTCAGATTCTAAAACTATTTTCCTAAGTGGTGGTGACAATGGTGCCGTAATTATATATGATATTTCCACCTTGATGCGTCTTGATTCAATATCATTAAATGGAAAAATAGATAATGTCAATTTTGATGACAGTTTTACCTCCGATCTTTTGTTGAATGACAATAAGAATGAATTGCTGGTGTTAGACCGGGGCAATTTCAGGATGGTTCGCATTGATCTTACTTTAAAAAAAATTACAGCTTCCATTAAGGTAGGCCGTCAGCCATTCGGGCTTTCATTAAGCCCGGATAAGAAAACTGCATTTGTCGCCAATGTTGGTATGTATGAATACCCATTGGTAACCGGGATGGATTCTTCCAACTATAACGAGATGATGGTTAACTGGCATCCTTATGCCGACAACACAAAGGAATCAATTAACGGGACCATCATTGATGGAAAAAAAATTCCGGGCGTTGGCAGCCCTTTGGCTCCGGAAGCAATGAGCGTATTTACTATTGATCTGGCGTCTAATAAAGTCATCAACAAATTTAAAACAGGCCACCAGGTGGGACAAATGATCGAAGATGCAGAAGTAGTTGGCGGGGCAAGTCCGAATTCTATTGCAGTTGGGAGTAAATATGCCTATGTCACCAACGCTACCAATGATAATATTTCTGTGATCGATACCAGGAGCCGGAAGATTATTTCTCATATTCCTATCCGGGCAGACAAAAGGATTGATAAATACAGAGGTCTGCTACCATTTGGAATTGCGCTCAGCAAGGATGAGAAGACGCTCTATGTGGCCTTACTTGGTTTCAATGCAGTAGCGGTTATTGATGTGATCACACACAAAACAAAAGGATTAATTCCTACGGGTTGGGGACCGGCAAGAGTACTCCTTTCCAAAGATGAAAAAGAAATGTATGTCATCAGTTGCCGCGGTCTGGGGGCAGGTCCCAATGGAGGGAAAGATTTTATAAAACCTGCTCAGGGTACTTATATCGGGGATGTTCAGTTGGCCTCTTTTCAGAAAATAAATATACCCGATAGCAGGCAATTAGCTGCTTATACCAGGCAGTCCATCAACAATACTTTTCAATCGGTTGCGATAGCGGACGACGCCAGGCACCCTCTTCCTCCCTTGCCGAATATGAGGAAAAGCCCGGTTAAACATATTGTCTATATCACAAAAGAAAACAGAACATACGATGAAGTTCTGGGACAAATGAAAACGGGGAAGGGTGATAAGACCCTGGCCCGGTATGGAGTAAATGTAAACGTATCAGACATAAATGACACATTGAAAGTTGCCAATGCCGATGTGATGCCCAACCATACCAAATTAGCATCAGAATTTTCCTACGCCGATAATTTTTATTGTGATAGTGATGCCTCTATCCATGGGCACCACTGGATGGTAGGGGTAATACCTAATGAATGGGTGGAAACTAATTCCAGCGTAAGTAAAACCGCGAAAATTTTTTCCAAAGCTCCGGGCCGCCGATTTCCGGGTAGCACGGGAAGTATGGATCCGGAAGATTATGCTGAGATCGGTGGACTATGGGAAGCATTGGAGCGAAACAAGATCTCATTTTACAATTTTGGTGAAGCAAATGAAACAGCCCATGTGAGGGAAGAATGGTATGATACCTTGACCGGAGCAGCCCATGCTGTGATGGTGCCTATGCAGAAAGCCTTATGGAGCCGGACTTCTCACAACTATGCCGGTTATAATACCAATATTCCTGACCAGTTCAGGATGGAACAATTTGAATCGGAGTTTACCAAAATGTGGATTGACGGGAAAGAAGAAATGCCGAAGTTGATCACTATGCAGGTGCCTAATGATCATGGAGCGGGTGTGAGACCTGAGCATGGTTATCCCTATGTACATTCCTACATGGCGGATAATGACCTGGCAGTGGGAAGAATTCTGCATTTTCTTTCGAGAACAAAATATTGGAAAAACATGCTGGTTATTGTTACAGAGGATGATCCCCAGGGAGGTGTTGATCACGTGGATGCTCACCGCAGTGTGCTGATGATGGCCGGCCCCTACATAAAACGGAATTATGTATCGCATACCCACGCCAATTTCGGTTCCATTCTGAAATTGATCTATAATATTCTTGGAGTCAACTATGTAAATCAATATGATGTAACCGCTTCCCTGCTCAGCGATTTCTTTACCAATAAACCTGATTACACTCCTTATTCTTTGGTGATGCCGGACAAGAGAGTCTTTGATCCGCAGGAAGCAATGAAACGGTATAACAAAACCATCGATTGGCGGAAAATTCAACAGGGGCCCGAAATGGATGATGAGGATGAGCAGAGGACTGATCATTACAAAAAGAAAAACTAAACATTATAAGTTTCACTTTACGTGTATGCAGTTAAAATAAAAGCCGCCTGTTTATTTTAATAGGTATTAAAAGTAAAAAATTCTTGGTGAATCATGGAGGTTAAACTACCCATTTAATTACTGAGTTTCATTCAGCGCAATACATAAAATCATTCAGTAAATTTTATAAGTAATTTAGTTCACATCCGCAGAAAAATAGTACTATGAAATTGTTTATCATCAGCATCGCTATCCTGCAGACAATCGTCGCCAGTTCACAAGATATCCAGCCTCAAAAAGTTACCCTTCCCAACGGGTGGACACTTTCTCCAGCAGGCCGTTCACTGCCATTAGGTGATCTGCCTTTAAATATAGCAGTTTCAAAAACAGGAAAACTAATGGCTGTCACTAATAATGGGCAGAGTGTACAAAGCATTCAGCTTATTGACCCCGGTACCGAAAAAATTCTGGATAATGTTATAGTTCCAAGTGCATGGTATGGGTTAAAATTCAGCAGTGATGAAAAAAATTTATATGCAAGCGGTGGTAATGATAATTGGATATTAAAGTACTTGGTTTCTGGAAAAAACCTTTTATTGGTTGATAGCATTCCACTTGGAAAAAAATGGCCAACTAAAATTTCTCCAGCCGGTATTGAGATCGATGACCTGACGAAAATAATGTTTGTCGTTACAAAAGAAAATAACTTATTATACATGGTTGATCTTACTTCAAAAAAAGTAATACTTCAACAAAAACTGGGTGAGGCGGCTTACGGTTGCATGCTGTCTGGTAATAAAAGGGAACTGTATATTTCATTATGGGGCGGAAAAAAAGTACTGGTATTCGATATTGCTTCAAAAAAAATTGTATCAGAAATAAGTGTAGGTGAAAATCCCAATGAATTGCTCCTCTCTAAAAACGGCAAATATCTTTTTGTAGCCAATGCCGGTGATAATTCTGTTTCAGTCAGTGATATTACAAAAAGAAAAGTACTGGAAGTATTAAATGCTGCTTTATATCCTGATGCGCCAACAGGCTCTGCCAGCAATGGTTTGGCATTAAGCGAAGACCAAAAGACCCTGTATGTAGCCAATGCGGATAATAATTGCCTGGCTGTATTTGATGTGAGCAAGCCCGGCTTCAGTAAATCAAAAGGATTTATTCCAACAGGCTGGTATCCTACCAATGTAAAAGTCGTAGGCAAAAAAATTTTTGTAAGCAATGGAAAGGGTTTTACATCCTTAGCCAATAAAAAAGGGCCCGATCCTTCGAAAAGCGATGAACAAGTGAATTATCAGCATGGGGATTATAAAAAACAGCAAAGTAAGATTGAGTATATCGGTGGTTTGTTTAAAGGAACGTTGAGCGTTATCGATGAGCCAACCACGGCAAAACTGGCTGCTAATTCCAAAACAGTGTATGAAAACACTC
Source organism: Chitinophagaceae bacterium (assembly GCA_051306075.1). Taxonomy (GTDB): domain Bacteria; phylum Bacteroidota; class Bacteroidia; order Chitinophagales; family Chitinophagaceae; genus Terrimonas_B. The sequence continues at coordinate 8,365 of JBPPMM010000322.1, read as the reverse complement.
CGTATACAAAAGAAAGAGAGTTGAATTCAAAAGGCGAACCGGGCAACCCCATCCCAATGAAAGTGGGTGATCCATCACCAATAAAGTATGTATTTTATATTATCAAAGAAAATAGAACCTACGACCAGGTATTAGGCGATATACCAGAAGGTAATGGGGATACAAGCCTTGTATTATTTGGTGAACTCATAACTCCTAACCAACATAAATTGGCAAAAGAATTTGTATTGCTGGATAATTTTTATGTAGATGGTGAAGTAAGTGCAGACGGACATAATTGGAGTATGGCGGCCAATGCAAATGATTACCTGGAGAAAACATGGCCTACTGATTATGGCGGGCGTGGTGGGCAATATGATTCAGAGGGGAACAGGGAGATCGCCAACCCCGACCGCGGCTTTATTTGGGATTATTGTAACAGGGCGGGAGTGAGTTACAGAACCTATGGCGAGTTTGCCGATAACTATAAGGCCAATTTAAAGGTATTAGAAGATCACTTTTGTCCATATTATACCAGTTGGGATGAGAAGGTAAGAGATACTACCCGGTTTTATCAATGGAAAAAAGAGTTTGATTCCCTGTTGGCTGTTAATGCAGTCCCTTCATTTAATTCATTAAGGTTTATCAATGATCATACAGAAGGATCTACTATTGGAAGGCCTACTCCTTTTGCTCATGTAGCGGATAATGATTGGGCGGTAGGACTTTTCGTTGAGCATTTGTCAAAAAGTTCTATCTGGAAAGAAACCGCCATTTTTATAGTGGAGGATGATGCACAAAACGGACCTGATCATGTGGATGCGCACAGAACGACGGCATACCTGGCCGGGGGTCTGGTAAAAAGAAAGTGGGTGGATCATACTATGTATTCTACTTCCTCTATGTTGCGAACAATTGAACTCATTCTTGGCCTGCCACCTATGAGCCAGTATGATGCTGCAGCAGAACCGATGTGGAGATGCTTTTCTTCTACTCCTGATTTTAGAACCTTTCAATCTGTAGCCGCCAATGTTGATCTCAATGAAAAGAATACAAAGAACACTGCCAGTGCACGGCTGAGCGAAACACTTGATTTCAGCAAAGAAGACCGCATTCCCGATCTGGTGTTCAGTGAAGTGATTTGGAAGGCAGTAAAAGGAGAAGAAAGTAGTATGCCGGCGCCCAGAAGAAGTGCTTTTATAAAAATGAAGGAAGAGGAAAAGGACGATGAAGATAAATAGGGAAAATGAAGAAACGATTATTAACTATACCGGTACTTTTTTCTGTCCTGGTTGTTACAGCGCAACAGACCGAAGAAGATAAAAAAGATACGATTGCCCACTCATTGGGTGAAGTAGTAGTGACTGCTCAGCGGCATCAACAGCAAAGCTTATTGGTGCCATACTCCGTGAATACTGTATCGCAGCAATATATTGGTGAAATGAATTCCCGTTCCACACCCGAAGCATTAATGGGGATGAATGGAATATTTGTACAAAAAACAAATCATGGTGGGGGTTCACCGTTTGTAAGAGGGTTAACGGGCAATCAAACACTCATACTAATAGACGGAATACGTTTAAATAATTCAACATTTCGTTATGGTCCTAATCAATACCTCAATACCATTGATCCTTATACGATCAGGCGTTTAGAAGTAGCTAAAGGAACCGGTTCGGTACAGTATGGTACAGATGCGTTAGGAGGAGTAGTGCATATTCTTACCCGTGATCCACAGTTTGCAACAGACAAACCTGCAATGCACGGAAGATTGATTGGTAAATACATGACGGATGATATAGAGAAGACGGTCCGTGGCGAAGCCCGGTATTCGGGTAAAAAGTTTGCATTGCTCACAGGGATAGTAAAAAAGAATTTTGGCGACCTGGTAGGCGGAGATACAACGGGCAGACAGTCTCCTTCCGGTTACGAAGAGTGGTCGTTGGATATGAAGGCAAAATTTCTGCTGAAACAAAATATACAACTAACCGTGGCTAACCAGTTTTTACAACAACAAAATGTTCCCGTTTATCATAAAGTAGTGCTGGAAAATTATGCTGTTAATGAAATGGATCCGCAACAACGCTTACTGAGTTATGTAAGAATGAATAGGCAGGGTAAATCTTCTTTTTTTAAAGAAACAGAAATAACGTTTTCTTTTCAGCAAACCATTGAAGGGCGTAACAGCCGGAAGAATGGAAGCAACAGTTTAAAGAAAGAAAGGGACAAGATCAATACCATTGGTTTAACAACCAATATTTTTTCAGAGTTTAGTAAAGTATGGACAGCCAACTCGGGTATTGAGTTGTATCATGATAAAGTAGGAAGTACCCGGCATGATATCAATACACAAACGGGAGAGTCATCACCCAAACGAAGTTTATACCCCGATAATTCTAAGTATGGCAACTATTCCTTGTATTCTTTGAATCATATCAGATTTGGCAGATGGATAGTGGATGCGGGATTGCGGCTCAATACGTTTGATATCCGTATCAGCGATACAACTTTGGGCAACATAAAAATTTCTCCTTCCGCATGGGTCGGTAATGCGGCCCTGATGTACCAGCTTGGCGGAACCCAAACTGTTTATGCATCTTTCAGCACTGGTTACAGAGCGCCGAATGTAGATGATATGGGTACATTGGGCATTGTTGATTTCCGCTATGAAGTGCCAACAGCTGATTTGAAACCGGAAAAATCAAAACATATTGAGTTAGGCTACAAGTTTCAAACAAAAAGATTAAGCGGAACGATGGCCGCTTATTATATGCATTTGGCCAACCTGATCACAAGAGTGAAAAGGGATGGACAAGTGATTAGTGGTTACCCGGTCTATCAAAAAGAAAACACTGAATCTGCTTTTATAAAAGGATTTGAAACAGAATTGAACTGGACTGTAATGAAGCAGCTAAACATCACTGGAGGCATTGCTTATGCTTATGGACAAAGTTTAACCAAGCATGAGCCATTACGTCGTATTCCGCCATTTAACGGAAGATTGACAAGTGCATACAGAAATAATAAATGGTTTGCAGCTACAGAATTCCAGTTTGCTTTACTTCAAAAAAGATTAGCACAGGGTGATAAGGATGATAACCGTATTCCTGCAGGAGGTACGCCGGGCTGGAAAGTATTGAATTTTTTTGGCGGATATAAATTGGCCATGCTTCAATTAAATGCAGGGGTACAAAATATTTTAAATGAAGATTACCGTACACATGGATCGGGTATCAATGCAGTGGGAAGAAGCGTCTGGTTATCTGTAAATTTAAATTTTTAAACATATGCAACAGCCTGTTGAAGAAAGGATAAATGAAATATTTGAGTTGTACCAGAAATACGGTGATGAAGATTATATTGGCGAACCTGTTTCGCAGGTAGAGCACATGTGTCAAACTGCTGAATTAGCGGAAGCAGAAGGTTACCCTGAAGAGATAATACTCGCCGCCTTCTTTCATGATATCGGTCATTTCTGTGAGCACATTATGCCTGTTAAGCAGATGGATGGGTTTGGTGTTGTGGATCATGAAAAACTCGGCGCTGATTTTTTACGCGGCAAAGGGTTTTCTTCAACTATTGCCAGCCTGGTAGAAAATCATGTGCAGGCAAAAAGATATCTGACCTATCATTTTCCTTCTTATTATGAACAATTATCTGAAGCTAGTAATAAAACGCTTGAGTTCCAGGGTGGGATGATGACATTGGAGGAAGCCATGCTTTTTGAATCAGGTAATCTCTTCGACCTGCACATCAAACTTCGCCGGTGAGATGAAAAAGCAAAATTGGAAAAACAACCGATGCCTACCATTCAAATGTATAAAAACATGGCCATCCGGCATTTGGTAGCCAATCAATCATTTGCAAAGAATTAAACTTTTGTTCATACAGTGTAAAGAATCCGGACTGTAGTTTATGGTAACTTGTTTAAAAATTACGTATGTCAGTCAGACTCGCCGTATTTGATATAGCCGGTACTACGGTTGCAGATGATCATGCAGTAGCAAACGCTTTTTGCAAAGCCTTTGAATCGCAAGGATATGATGAAGTATCAGAAGAAGATGTAAGGCCATTGATGGGGTATAAAAAGACTCTGGCTATACGAATGGTATTGGAGAAACTGGGTATTGATTGGGACAAAGAGTTGATTGAAGATATACATGAAAAATTTGTGAGCGGGATGATGGATTATTATGAATATTCTCCGGAAGTAAAACCAATGCTCCAGGCTGAAAATGTTTTTCTATTATTAAGGGAAAAAGGAATAAAAGTGGCGCTTAATACTGGATTCCCGAAAGTTATAGCTGATGTAATTGTAAGCCGCCTGCAATGGAAGGAAAAAGGGCTGATCAATGATTACATTGCCAGCGATGAAGTGGAAGAAGGAAGACCGCAGCCTTTTATGATACAGACACTCATGCAGCGAAGCGGAATTGATGATTCAAAAGAAGTGATAAAGATCGGGGATACAGAAGTAGATATAAATGAAGGGCGCAATGCAGGCTGCGCTTTGGTAATAGCAGTAACTACCGGAGCCTTTACAAAAGAACAACTGCAGGTGCATAATCCTGATCATATCATTGATGATCTTTCTCAATTACCCGCATTAATTTTTTAGGCCGTGCCAGCTATCACCGCTTCCTTACCAAAAACGGGGAATAAACCCATTGCAGTTACCCTCTTTGCAGCAATGATCGCTTTTCTAGCCTATTCTTCTGTCTATGCTTTTAGAAAACCTTTTACCGTCGCAACTTTTGAAGGAATTAGTTTTTGGGGCGTCCCCTACCAAACCCTGCTTATCATCAGCCAGGTGGTCGGCTATATGCTCAGTAAATTTTACGGCATTAAATTTATAGCCGAATTAAAAAGAATAGGTCGCTGGAAAACAATTATTATTCTTATTGCCATAGCCTGGATATCTCTTTTATTTTTTGCGATCATTCCAGCCCCATTTGGTATGATCTTTTTTTTTGTCAATGGCTTTATGCTGGGTTTTATGTGGGGCATTATTTTTAGCTATGTTGAAGGAAGGTTGGGAACTGATTTCATCGGCTCCGTTATGGCAGTCAGTTTTATTTTTGCCGGAGGTTTTACCCGGTCAGTAGCTAAATGGGTAATGCTGGAATGGAGAATTACTGAGCAATGGATGCCTTTCATAACCGGGCTGTTATTTATTTTACCATTGATTCTCTTCATCTGGCTATTAGAGAGGGTACCTCAACCGGATAAAGCCGATGTAAAAGCAAGGACAGAAAGAGTGCCTATGGATAAAGCGGACAGGAAAAGGTTTTTGAAATTGTTTGGCGGAGGAATTGTTATTATCACTATTACCTATTCTTTCTTAACTATAATCAGGGATGTGAGGGACAATTTCATGGCAAACATGTGGAATGAATTAGGTTATGGAAAAGATGCAGCTATTTTTACCAAAACAGAAACTACCACTTCGATAATTGTATTAGTGTTAATGAGCTTACTGGTATTGATACGAAAGAATATAAATGCTTTTCGAATTATTCATATAGTGATCGCCGCTGGTTTTTTGGTAGCAGGAATTTCGTCATGGTTGTTTGTAACCGGTAAAATGGATGGAGCTTTCTGGATGCAATTAGTAAGCCTGGGTTTATATATGGCGTACATACCGTTCAACTGCATTTTTTTTGAACGAATGATCGCTTCTTTCAGGATAGCAGGCAATGTTGGATTTCTTATTTATATAGCAGATTCGTATGGCTACCTCGGAAGTGTCATCATTATGCTGGTAAAATCATTTCTGGAGATTAAACTGCAGTGGACATGGTTTTATTCAAATGGCGTTATTATTTTTTCTTTAATAGGAGTAATAGGTACGCTGGTATCCCTATTTTATTTTAATAAAAAATTCAATACCGATAGCTACCTGCCTGCCGACAGGCAAGGTCGGGAGCAAAATCAATAATTATGACACCACGTTCAGCTTTTGTTATTGGCGCAGGTATTGTAGGTTTGGCCACCGCAAGAGCTCTGGCCGTGCGGGGCTATCAGGTAAAAGTGATGGAAAGGAATGCTAAAGCGACAGGAGCATCTATCCGCCACTTCGGAATGATTTGGCCCATGAGTCGGCCTGATGGAGAATTGGATGAAAGAGCCATGCTGTCGCGGCAGAAATGAAAACAGATTTGCGACAGTGCGGCGGGGCGGGCATGACACTCAGTTTTGGATTGTGTGAGCAATTAATAAATAAAAGACAATTGGCCAATCAGAATATCATTTCACTATAGTTTTTATTCCTAAAGCGCAGGAGCGGTGTGTTCATTTGATACCGGCATACCGTTTCCTGCCACTATTATTCTTTTAGAATATTTATTTCGGCCATTTCCTGCTCGGGACTGTCCATTTTGTTTTTATTAGCTTTCTTTTTTAACTCTTTGGTCTTTTTGGGAGTTTTCTCTTTAATTCCTTCGCTTAAAAGTTTTGAAGCCTTCTTAATGCGGCTTTCAAACTTTCTTTCTCCCAGTAATTCTTTTAACGCCGGCAATAAAGTTAACAGCTGGAAGGTTATTTGCTGATTTATTTCTTTTTTCAGCGAAATGCTTTTTACCGTTTTTGATTTACTCTTTGCCATCGCACTATAGTTTATGATTTGATAACATAAAAATAATACATCAAAACTTTTTCCAATGTTAAGTTTTAAAATCGCTTTTGTTTTATAATTGTCGAGGGTTGTTGAGTGATACTTTGATCCGGTATTATTTCCCGAATTTTATAGTGAGTTTTTTTAAAAATCAAGTCGGCCGGTACAGTACCGCTGCAGAACAAATCAGTAAAATGTTCACGGATTTTCCTGGAAGGAATATTTGAAAAAAGATATTCCATGCATTGAGGAATGGTCTGGCTGTAATCTATTTCAAAAGACTTGCCGGAATTCATCCAGCTATGCAGATGATTTTTAATTTTAATATACCCAATTGTTTTAATACCGTCCGTTGTATTGCTGTTCATCCTGGCCGCGGATGGGAATAGTAATTATTTTTTTGCGAGGATGCAGGGCTTCCGCCGGTGTTTCGAAGCCGCTGCCGGTAATGATTCCCGAACAGTGATTATAGCTTTGATTGAAAAAGGATTTATTATCCGGCAGGAAAGTACGATTGCCCGTTGCGATAAGTCGGTTCTCTTAACAATAACATGATCTTCACTTAACTGCCTGTTCATATTTGATTTCTTTCTTTGCAAAACCTTCGTCAGTGAAAAACATTCTTACCTGCATCATTTTTTTTTCTGCAATGCCTTTGCTGCAATCAGAGAAAGGTATCTCCGCCAGGTATCCCATAAAAATAAAAAAGCAGTTTTCCGTAGATCCTGCATCTAATCTTTTTATTATTACCATTGATGGTTTCCGATGGCAGGAAATATTTATCGGCGCAGAGGCTTCACTTATTAATGACACAGCATACACGCGGGATACGGCTACGATGAAAATGCTGTATTGGGCAGATAGTGAAAAGGAAAGGCGTCAGAAATTGATGCCTTTTATTTGGAACATACTTGGCAAAAAAGGACAATTGTATGGCAACCGGCATTTTGATAATAAAGTAAACACGGCCAATATCTACAATTTCTCTTACCCTGGTTACAATGAAATATTTACCGGGAATACGGACCTGCTTGTTTCATCCAATAAAAAGAAGAAGAATGCAAATATAAATGTGCTCGAATACCTGAACAGCAAAGAAGAGTTTAAAGGAAAAGTAGTAGCCTTCACTTCCTGGGATGTTTTTCCCTATATTTTAAATGAGGAAAGAAGCGGTATGATGATAAACAGTGGTTATGAAAACATAGAAGGTGAATTAATCTCTGGCGGGCAGACTGTAATAAACGCGGTGCAATCAGAAGGAGTATATAATAAAGGAAGCATAAGACATGATCAGCTTACTTTTTTAACAGCTAAGGAATATATTCAGCAACACAAGCCGAAAGTGATGTTCCTGGGATTGGGAGAAACAGATGAATATGCCCACAGGGGCCGCTACGATCTGTACCTCGAACATGCCAATAAAGTGGATCGTATGCTGGCAGAATTATGGCATTGGATACAAACAACGCCAGGTTATAAAGACAACACTTCGTTACTTATTACTACCGATCACGGCCGTGGCAGACTGGATAAAAACTGGACATCGCATAGTACTTTTATCCGCGGTTCCTCCCAAACCTGGCTGGCGATGATAGGACCTTCCATACTACCATTGGGTGAAATAAAAGAAGATCAGCAGTTGTACCAGGAACAAATAGCAGGCATGATTGCGGAATTGGTGGGAAAAAATTTCGGAAAGGAATTTAGTACAGCCGGAATTTTTTTTAAAAACAACCTGGCAAAATAATTTAGATTTTATTCCTTATAAAAATA
>JBPPMM010000275.1:0-10191 GCA_051306075.1 Chitinophagaceae bacterium | reverse complement strand
TATTTTGCCCTGCCCCCGGTATTGGCATCGTTCATCCTGATCTTGCGACCCCGGTAATTTTTCCCATCCATCGCTTTGATCATCTTCTTACCAGCAGTTGGCTCTATCTCAATCCAGCTGGTCATTTCCTTCATATCTATTCGTCCAAGCACTTCTTTTTTAAGTTCGCTCATGTCCAAAATGAATTGCAGAAAACTGGCTTTGTAAAAGCCATCTTTTGTTCCCAGGTTTACGAACAGTCGTTGATAGTTGCCATCACCACCGAAACTTCTTCCTTTTGTATCCCGATCCCTTTCACGGGGAAAACCTCTTTCAACTTTTTCTCCCCTTCTTTCTCCCCGCTTGTCATCTCCACGCAAATTAAGGTCGGCAGCATTTTCATAATATTTCAGAAACCTGTCAAACTCAAGAGCCGCTACTCTTTGCAATATTTCTTCTTTTGACGTTGATTCAAATTTTTCCTTTAGCAGAGGAATATAAGTTTCATATTCACCATGGCTGATATCGGCCTGCAACATTTTTTCAATGAAATGAAAAAATTGTTTACGGCATACATCCTTACCACTGGGAATATCCATTTTATGAACACGGGTGTTCACCAGTTTTTCAATTTGTCTCAGGCGATATGTTTCTTTTGGTGTTACCAAAGAAATAGAAATACCACTTTTCCCGGCTCTTCCTGTACGTCCGCTCCGGTGTGTATATACTTCTGTGTCATCGGGCAATTCATAATTGATAATATGGGTGAGTCCCTGTACATCAATTCCACGGGCGGCTACATCTGTTGCAATTAATAATTGAACACTTTTATCGCGGAAAAGACCCATTACCTTGTCTCGCTGCTGCTGGGTAAGATCACCATGGATCGATTCGATATCATAACCTTCACGGGTAAGTTGCTCAGCTATATTTTGTGCATCTATTTTAGTACGGGTAAAAACTATTCCATAAATACCCGGATTAAAATCTATGATACGCTTTAGTGTTTCATAGCGGTTAACATGTTGCGTTGCATAATACTGGTGGTCAATATTTACATTGCCCTGGTTTACCTTACCAATTGTTATTTCAAAAGGCTTGTCCATGTAACGCTTGCTCACATGCCGGATCTCGGGGGGCATAGTAGCGCTGAAAAGCCAGGTACTCTGGCGGTTAGGTGTATTTTTAAGAATAAACTCGATATCATCCTTAAATCCCATATTAAGCATTTCATCTGCTTCATCCAATACTACATAATGAATCTGCTCCAGGTTAATGGCTTTTCTTTCAATGAGATCAATTAAACGGCCCGGAGTAGCAACTATAATATGAGTTCCTCTTTTCAGGTCCCTTATCTGCATTGAAATGGAAGTGCCTCCATACACTGCAGTTATGCTGGTATGTCCAGCACTTTTTTTGAAGGATTCAAGGTCTTTGGCAATCTGGAGACATAGTTCCCGGGTAGGGCATATGATCAATGCCTGGGGAAAGCGATCTTCCTTATTTATTAGCTGCAACAACGGCAATCCGAATGCAGCTGTTTTCCCGGTACCTGTTTGAGCCAGGCCAATAAAATCTTTTGTTCCCTGCAATAATACCGGAATTGCTTTTTCCTGTATTGGCGTTGGTATAGTAAAGCCCAAAGCACTTATAGAACGTATTAAACCTTCCTCAATACCTAACGATTCAAATGTATTCACTGATAAAAAAATTTTATATGATTTCAAGGATAGGGACGCAAAGGTAATTGTTTTGGGCCTTGACAGAACACTGATACTTCCTAATTCACCACAATCTGGAGGAAAAATCACCCTATATATTTTAACCCGCTAATCACAATTCAAAACCTAAACGAAGATGCTCTAAAGAAGTCATGCCGCATTCTTTTACCTACCGGATAAAAAAAGCCGTTCCGATTGATCGGAACGGCCACCTCGATTGCTTGCCGCAAGAAGATTTATTTTGATAAAGAATCAACTTTAACTGTAGTATCAACCATAATAGTTGTATCTACTGTAGGAGCTAATGTAGGCTCTGTAATAAGTGTGTCAGTTGTTTCTTCTGTTTTGCTTTCGTTGTTACAAGCTACAAAACCAAGAGTAGCTACTGCCAATACGATAAAAAGCTTTTTCATTGTGATTTTTTTTAATTTTTATTTTATGAAATATTTCATTCTTTATACCCAAAGCCTGAAAAGGTAACCCGACCGGCTAAAGTTTTTTTTTAAAGCTGGTATAGGGTTACTATTTTTAAAAAAAAGTATTAAATAACGGATAGTGAAAGCAGAGAACAGCGAAAGAATCTTATTGCAAGGATTAGCCCGAAACGAAAAAAAGGCCGTTGAAACGATCTATAAAGAAAATTATAGCACGGTTCAATCCCTGATTATCAACAACAACGGATCAGCCGACGACGCAAAAGACATTTTCCAGGAGGCCATGATCGTACTGTATGAAAAAGCCAGATCGGGAACATTTGAGTTAAGCTGCCAGATAAAGACCTATATCTATTCAGTATCACGGCGGTTATGGCTCAAAAAATTGAATCAGAATAATCGGTATTCCGGCGATTTTGGAAATGCAGAAAGTCTGGTACAGGTTGAAGATGATATACAGGACCACAGCCGCAGAGATGCGGAATTTGAAATGATGGAAAAGGCAATTACCAGCCTTGGAGAACCTTGTAAGAGTTTATTGGAGTCCTTTTATCTCCAAAAAAAGAATATGCAGGAAATAGCTGCCAGTTTTGGATACACTAATGCTGAAAACGCCAAAACGCAGAAGTATAAGTGCCTGATGAGACTAAAAAAAATCTTTTTTGCCCACTATAAAAATGGAACCGGAGATGAACGAGTATAACGACATAATGATTCTGGATGCAGTAGAACGTTATATCCGGGGTGAAATGAACCCGGATGAAAGGCTGCACTTTGAAAATCTGCGCAAAACAAATGGTGAAATTGATCAATTGGTAGTGGAACATACTTTGTTTTTGCAACAGATGAACCGGTTCGGCGAATGGAAGAAATTTCATTCCACGCTACAAGATGTGCACACAGATCTTGCACAACAAGGGAAGATAAACGCAGACAAGTTAAAAGGCCAGGCGAAAGTAGCCTACTTATGGAATAAATATAAGAGAGTGTCGGCCATAGCTGCTTCAATTGCTGGTGTTACAGCATTAACCATCAGTGCATTGATTTGGTCCATTTCGCCAAAAGCTCCTGCCGCTGAAATTGAGTTACTCAAAAAAGAAGTGACCAACATAAAATACAAAGCCCGCCTGCAGGACAAAGAATTGAATAATGTAAAAGATAAAATCAATACACCAACCAGGGAAATTATTTATAAAACTGGCGGAACCGGATTTATAATTGATGGTAAAGGATATTTAGTAACCAGTGCCCATGTGGTAGAAAATGCGAATAATATAGCAGTACAAAGTTCCCGTGGAGCAGAATATATAGCCAAAATCGTATTTACCGATAAACAAAGGGATATAGCCATTCTTAAAATCGAAGATTCAAATTTTAAATCACTTGCACCTATCCCTTACGGGGTTAGCAAAATTGAAGCTGATCTTGCTGAACCAATTTTTACTTTGGGGTATCCACGTGATGAGATCGTTTACGGCCAGGGTTATTTAAGTGCTAAAACCGGTTTCAAAGGAGATACATTGAGCTGCCAGATAGAAATAGCGGCAAATCATGGAAATAGCGGAAGTCCAATTCTTAATAAAGATGGAGAAATAGTTGGTATTTTAAGCACCAGGGAAACAGCTGCTGAAGGTGTAGTGTTTGCATTGCAGGCTAAACATATTTATGAGGCATTAAATGATTTAAGAAAAGATACTTCGTATCAGAAACTCAAACTTTCTTCTAAATCATCCTTGATGGGATTAAATCGCACACAGCAAGTAAAAAAAGTGGAAGACTATATATTTATGGTAAAAGTGAATTGATCTTTTCCATATCATAAAAAAGCCATCATTTATAATAGTGAAGGCTTTTTTATGATTTAATGGTCAAATATGGTTACAAAATCTGATATTTTCCTCAACAGTTTTGATAGATAGCATTTCTTATCAAGTCCACAATCTTTCGGGGTATTCACCTTGCTTTACAAGTTTCTGCAAACTTTTCTCAACAAAAGGTGCATCTTCTTTATAAGTAACCCCGAACCATAAGGAGGTTGTAGGAATGATCTCTACACGACCACCCTCTTTAATGAATTGGTCGGCCACTATGGGTATAAAGAACTCGGATTTTAATTCATTACCGGATTGCTGCAAAAATTGACGAAAAAGTTTTTGTGTATAAGAAAAAAAGGAAACATCAAAACACCAGAAATTCATAGACACCCGGGTATTTACAGATAATTCTTTTGGTTCCAGTCCATCATCACAAAGAATAGAATCTCCCTTTTTGGCAATATTTATCCTTTCTGAAATACCAGCCAGGTTCCCGATCTCATCCAGGGTGCAAACGCCCCTGTTGACCGTACCATAATCAGATAAGGTTTTGAGCAGATCGTAACCAATGATTGCATAATTTTTCTCATTACAATCTTTGATCAAAAATTCAGAAGCATTCTCAAAAGCATTATGCCCGTAAAAATCATCGGCATTGATAACAGCAAAAGGCTCATTTACCACATCCTTCGCACATAATACAGCATGTGCTGTGCCCCAGGGTTTTTTTCTTTCTGCAGGGATTTCAAATCCCTCTGTAAAAGATTCCATATCCTGGAAGGCAAAATCAATTTCTATCTTGTCTTTCAGTTTTGGCTCAAATATATTTTTGAAATCATCAACGAATTCCCGGCGAATGATAAATACGATCTTACCAAAGCCAGAGCGGATAGCATCATAAATAGAATAATCCATTATAGTTTCACCACCCGGACCAAATCCCTGGATTTGTTTCATACTTCCATAACGTGAGGCCATACCGGCTGCCAATATTACCAATGTAGGTTGCATAGAGTCATTAAATTGTGGGGGCGAAAATAAACTAAATTCACTACCAATTACCTGTATTTTATGGATCCCGCTTTAGCTTTTTCTGATATCACTGTTAACATCATTCCATTTTTATCTAAAAACAAAATTGAAGTATCAATTTTACGTCTTGATAAATTAAGCCCGGTTATTTCCGGTAATAAATGGTTTAAACTAAGGTATTACCTGGAAGATGCAATGTTTCAGAAGAAAAAAGGAATTATCACCTTTGGCGGAGCCTGGTCCAATCACATAATTGCTACTGCTGCAGCCTGCAGGATGAACGGATTAAAAGCGGTTGGAATCATACGTGGTGAAGAACCCAAGGAAGGATCATATACTTTGATTAAGGCCAGGGAAATGGGAATGCAACTTGTTTTCATATCAAGATCAGCCTATCAGGATAAAGAAATTCCAAAATTACCCGATGCAGAAGAATATTATCTCATCAACGAAGGGGGGTATGGAGAAAAGGGGGCCATGGGAGCATCAACCATTTTGAATTATTGTTCACAATCTTATACCCACTATTGCTGTGCTACAGGTACCGGCACTATGACGGCAGGTCTTATTAATGGTGTTTCTGCTGCGCAAAGGGTTATAGGTATAAGTGTAATGAAAAATAACCTGTCCCTGGAAGAAAAGATTGAAGCACTCCTGGTAAAAAATGGCAATAAAATTGTAAATATAAACTGGCAGTTGATTCACAAGTATCATTTTGGCGGTTATGCAAAACATCAGCCTGTATTAATAGACTTCATGAATGAACTTTATCTGCAAACGAAAATTAAATCAGATTTTGTTTATACGGCCAAATTGTTTTATGCTATCAACGAGCTGATAGCAGAGGATTTTTTTTCGCAAGGAAGCAAATTGTTACTTATACACAGTGGCGGAATACAGGGAAATAATTCATTAAAAAAGGGAACGTTAATCTTTTAATGTTTTTTGGTGGCCTGTATTATATTTGTTGCATATTGATAACAGAATCCATACCTTTCTTGGTTTGTAATTAATTATGAAAAGATTTACCTTATTCCTATTCATAGCTTTATTAGCAACAGCAAAAAGTTTATTTGCACAGGATACTCTTCCGCAATTTTCTGTAAAAAACGTAGGAAACAACCGCATTGTAATCGGATGGTATAATTCATTTGAAACCGTAAAGCAGATCAGTATACAGCGATCTTTTGATAGCGTTAAAAATTTCAAAAGTATTTTGACGGTAGCTGATCCCACCATTCCGGAAAATGGATATGTAGACACAAAAGCAAGCAACGATCACATGTTTTACCGTCTTTATGTCATGCTGGATAAAGGAGTATATCTTTTTAGTGATGCGAAAAGACCCGCATTGGATACGGTGGTCAGGAAAGAAATAGCGGTTCAATCTAAATTTCCCGGAATGACGGTTCCGGTCATTATAACTGATAGTGTATTAATAGGACCCGTGACTACTAAAAACAATCCCAAAGCGGATGTATATACTCCTTCAAAACGCGTCTTTACGTTTAAAGATGGTTACGTCCGGATCATACTTACCGATGACCCCGGTAAAAAATACAACATCAAATTTTTTACTTCAGAAGATGAATTATTATTTGAATTAAAGGATGTGAAGGAAAGAAATTTCAGGATAGATAAAACTAATTTCTATCATGCAGGATGGTTCAAATTTGAATTGTATGAAAATGAAGAACTGGTAGAGAAAAATAAATTTTATATCCCGAAGGAGTTCTAAGAGCACGAAAAAATTGAAATTCCATGTGATCTCCCCTTGTCCTTAAGCATTGCACCTTGATCAGTTTATTGCACTTATGTTCTTCGGGTATTCCATAAGTTCCGCATCAAATACATTGACAAAATTTTGTTTCAGCTTTTCTTTTACAGCCTCAATATCCACTGCTCCACCCAACTCTTTTTGTAAAGAAGTGACCTGTTTACCCTGGATACCACAAGGAATAATAAAATTAAAATAATCAAGGTCAGTATTCACATTCAAAGCAAAACCATGCATAGTGATCCAACGGCTGCTTCTGACACCTATGGCGCAGATTTTTCTTTCCTTTCCCCGGATACCCGCATCGATCCATACCCCGGTTTCTCCTGCTGAACGGCCTCCCTCAATTCCGTATTCTGCCAGGGTGTGTATAATAACCTCTTCCATATTTCTCAAATATTTTCCAATGTCTGTATAAAACTTTTCAAGATCCAGAATAGGATAACCCACAATCTGTTGGGGTCCGTGAAAAGTAATATCACCCCCACGATTAGTATGAAAAAAATCAATGCCCCTGGCTTTCAGACTTTCCTCACTTATCAATACATTTTCTATATTTCCGCTTTTTCCCAGGGTATAAACTGGCGGATGTTCTACAAAAAGAAGATAATGCTCAGTACCGGGCAAGTCTTTAGATACCTTAAAATCCGCCCCATTATCTTCCATTTCTTTCCTGGCCTCCGATTTTCTTCTTACATTTTCCTGCAACAACACTTCCTGGTAATCCCAGGCAGATTTGTAATCCATAATGCCAAGATCCCTGAATATAATTGGTTGTTTACTCATCTTTGATTATAACTTGCAAATTTACCAATGTGGGGCGACATCTGTTACCTTTGCAATTTTTATAGAACAATTCCCGGCAGACTACGTTTAATATTTTAGGCAAAAGAACAGAGGGTTTAATTGAAAGATCATGAAAGAACAAACAAGTTTTGATAACCAGGATATAAGTGACAACAATGATGAGCTGTACCAGCGGCTCAACCTGACAGTGGATAAAGGCCAGGAACCCCTGCGGATTGATAAATTTTTGATCAACCGGATCATCGGAGGTACCCGCAATAAATTACAGCAAGCCATCAATACAGGTATGGTATTGGTAAACGGGAAAGAAACAAGACCGAATTATAAAGTAAGGCCATTGGATGAGATCATTATTTATTCTGATACCAGTCCTGAACAAACTGAAGTTTTACCTGAAAACATTCCGCTAAATATCGCTTTCGAAGATGACCAAATTTTAGTAATCAACAAACCAGTGGGAATGGTGGTACATCCCGGAAGTGGTAACTATACCGGTACGTTACTAAATGGAGTGGCCTGGTATCTTCAGCAACAAAATCCTTCATTATCCGAAGAATTATTACCCCGGTTTGGATTGGTACACCGTATCGACAAAAACACCAGCGGCTTGTTGGTACTGGCAAAAAATGATCATGCTATGCGGACGTTAGCAAAACAATTTTTTGATCATACAGTCAGCCGGCAATATGTAGCTCTTGTTTGGGGCGATGTAAAGGATGATGAAGGAACTATACGGGCTCATATTGGAAGGCACCAGCGTCTTCGCAAATTATTTGCCGCCTTCCCTGAAGGCGATCATGGTAAAGAAGCTGTTACACATTATAAGGTAATAGAGCGATTTGGCTATGTAACTTTAATGCAGTGTGTGCTGGAAACAGGTCGCACCCACCAGATAAGGGTACATATGAAACACCTGGGACATCCTTTATTCAATGATGATTTTTATGGTGGCGACAGGATAGTAAAAGGAACTGTTTTTACTAAATACAAGCAGTTTGTTGAAAACTGTTTTACCATTTGTCCCCGACAGGCTTTACATGCAAAAACCCTTGGATTTTTTCACCCGGTTTCCGGCAAAGAATTATTTTTTGATACCACCCTTCCCGATGATATGGTAAAGGTTATTGATAAATGGAAAAAGTATGTTAATGCAATTGGAACCAGGCAGAATTGAAGATTAAAAAAGCCAGGTTGGATTAACTCCCTTTCCCGAATATATATATCACCTCTTCAATCCTCCTCAATTGTTTTTAAAATCAAATAGTGTAGCCGTAAAAAATCCTCTTTCTCTTTTTTTAAAAACGACGTCCCAGTTACCTTTATACCTTAATGTTTTTGGAACCAGTAATCCTTCAAATTTGGTCATCTGAACTTCCATATTAACATCAAAATCATAAATGCCTGTATTATAACTCAGGCTATAATTACGGGCCAGTACCTCCATAGTCTTTGCATCAAACCAGGTAACCATATCATCAATCACAATTTTATTTTTTTCACTTTCAGAAAGATCATTCCTGGCTTTTACTGAAAAAAGATAACAGGACCTGCCTTCATATTCAACCTGGTCGATAAGGAAATCATAATAGCTGGCTATATCAGGATCAAAAATGTTGATTTTATCTCCGATAAAAGGAATACCCGGAATTTTCTTGCCAGGATTAAAAAACAACATTTTTAATTGTTCTTTATGCTTTGCCACTCCGCTTTTGCCTTTGGCAGTAAAAGACGTACCGGCCACGATATTATTTTCGCCACAAATTTTACCCCTGGTTAAAAACAAACCAGCATATAACTCAGCTGTGTAGTAATTATAACTTTTGTCTTCATTATAAAAATCGCCCTGTGTTGTTTCCGAAATGGTTTCCATGGTACGGCAGCCCGCAGCCCTCGTTTGCCGGGTCTTGCTTTGCATTGCTGCTTTTATTTTTCCCTTCTTGTCTATGATCTGAATGTCATTCAGAGAAGTAAATCCCAATACGCGAAGATTCTTAAAGGCTTTATAAAAGGTAGAGTCGTTTTTTACCCGCTCAATAAATTTAGGGACATTGATATCCGTTCTTACTACCACTTCAGTAAGATCGATCATCCTGGCAAGTCTTTCATTATCGAGGGAATCCTTTTGCTGGCAAAGAGCAGCATTAAATAAAATAAGGAAGGGTACAAAAAGGATTAAATTTTTCATGAAGTACAATTATCCCGGGAAAAGCATTTTATAATCCACTTTTATTATGCCTCTTGATATATCATTTAATTTTCCCCGCATTAATTTCCTTTTTAACGGGGAAATATAATCTATAAAAAGTTTGCCCTCAATGTGGTCGTATTCATGAAGAATCACCCTGGCGGTAAGACCATTGAATGTTTTTTCATGAAGTTCAAAGTTTTCATCACGGTACCGGAGCCCCACGGTTTCATTGCGTAAAATATCTTCCCTTATTTTTGGAATGCTGAGGCAACCTTCGTTATAGGCCCATTCTTCACCGAACAATTCCATCACTTCCGCATTGATAAATACAGCTTTTGTTCCGGGGGCGTCGGGATACTCTTCCTTTTCTGCTTCTTTCATTCCTGTAAACATCTGTTCTGTATCTACCACAAACAAGCGTATATTCTTATTAACCTGG
>JBPPMM010000129.1:0-2718 GCA_051306075.1 Chitinophagaceae bacterium | reverse complement strand
ATTAGTACTGACAAAAGATTTTCCTTCACCGCTAAAGGAAGAAGTAACCAGGATAATGGGTTTATTTATTTTGCTGAGAACATATTGCAGGTTGGACCGTACGCTCCTGAATTGTTCAGCTACCATGCCCCGGCTGGTCTTGTTGACCACCAATGTATTCTCAGAAAACGAATGCCCCACTTCACCCATGATGGGTACCTGGGTTAGCTTTTCAACATCAAAACGGGTGGTTACTTTATCATTCAGGACTTCTTTCAGGAAAATTATAAGTGCCGGCAAGGCTAAGCCTAAAAGCACGGCCATCAGCTGGATGGTTCTTTTGTCCGGCTTTACCGGGTTGAGTGAAGGACTGGCTCTGTCTATGATGTTTGAATTGGAAATGGTAGATGCCCTTGAAATTGCACCTTCCTCCCTTTTGCCTTCCAGCAAGCCATATAGTGCCAGTTTGGTGGTGACCTGCCGCTCTAATTCAACCAATTCTTTTACTTTATAGGGCAGTGTTTGTAATTCCGTTTGTTCGGATGCTGTTCTTCTTCTCAGGTTTGCAATGGCCGCACCATATGATGAACTTATGTTTTTCAGATTCTCCAATACCATTTGCCTTTGCAATTCGATGGTTCCTTCTACCTCTTTCACAGCAGGGTTGTCTGCAGGAATATCTGATTCCAATAACGCCTTTCTCGCCAGCTGTGCCTTGTTGTAACCATTTACCAAATCATTCAGCGTTGGATCCTCAAGACCCAGGGAGGAAGGCACTGTTACCTTATTATATAGGTTCGATTTATCCCGCAGGTATTCATTCACCATTTCGGCCACCGCCAGTTTCATCTGCTGTTCATTAATTACGAGGTCGGCTGAATTTATTTTTTGAAAGGAATTCTCTGATTGGGATTCTACGTTTATCAATTTATTCGTCTGCCGGTAATGCAAAATGATATTCTGCAAACTATCCAACTCTCCCTTTAATTTATCCAAACGAATGTCAATGAAACCCAGCATTTGGTCCGTAGAAAAATTATTCTGTTCAATGGTCAGGGAATCATATTGGACCATCAGCATATTTACAATATCCGCCGCCATATAGGGATTGGTGGCTTCCAGCCCAATTAACAGGATTCCCGTACCGCCCACTTTTGGTTGTACCTGTACATTGGCAGCAAGCACCCCTGCTACTCTTTCTGCCGGTTGCCAGTTAACTGTGTATTCCGTACCGGCAACAGGGTCCACTCTTTTTAATAGCCTGAAAACACCATTTGCATTTTCAAAAACCTGGTTAAATTCAAAATTTTTATTCTCATTATTTACATGAAACTGTCTTTCGTTTATGAAATTGATGGTAATAGAAAAAGGCCGGGAGGAATCGGCTAATTCAAATGCTTCGAGGGTAAAAGGAGCTTGCTTATAAATGTTCTGGTCTTTGATTCTTCCCTTAGCCGTGTATGAATACTGGAGGTTTAGTTTTTTAACAACCCGTGTCATCAATGGACGGGACTTCAATATTTCAATCTCGCTCTGTATATTATCTGACCGGTTGGTACCCATGATCAGATCCTCCACCTTGTCACCTCCGCCCCGGGTATTTGCTTCGCTTTTTATCAACATGCTACCGCCTGCACTATATACTTGCACCGCGTACCGCAGGTAGGTAAAAGAAATCAATAATGCCAGGGCAACTGATAAAAGGAAAAAAGGAAAAAAACGAACGTATTTATAAAACATATCCCTGACACTCAGGTTGGCCAGTTCCGTTTTGTTATTGGCAATCTGCGCATCCATTAATATAGGTGTCGAATTTTCGGGAAGGGTCATTATCTAAAAATATTATACAATAAGGCTATCGCTGTAATAAGACTTAAACCAAAACTTACCTGGCGGATGACCATATCCTGCTCGGTTTTCTTAACTTTCCGACTGGAAGGATCAACCACTACCACATCATTTTGCCTCAGGTTATAATATGGGGACTCAAAAAGTTTTTCTGAAGAAATATCAACAAAGCCTGTTTGCCTTTTTCCATCCGTTTCCCGCATTACTTTAACCGAATTTTTCAATCCAAAATCAGTAGTACCTCCAGCCAGACCAATTGCTTCCAGGATTGTTATTCTTTCGCCCGGCACACTTATCGGACCCTGGCTTTGCACTTCTCCCAGCACGGTGATTTTTAAATTCTGAAACCGGATGATAACGGACGGATTGGTCAACACCGAATCTTTTTCATTGATCTTTCTTTTAATTACATCGGCCAATTGCAATTTGGTAAGTCCTTCAGCCTCTAATAATCCTAATCTTGGATATTCTATATTCCCATTTACATCCACTAAAAAGCCTCCAGATGAAGATGTTCCTGAGGCAGATTGACCCAAGGAGGGTAAGTTATATATAGCATCTGAAATTTCCGGTTTGGTGCTGGCGCTGTAAACTTGTATTGAAAGCAGATCATTTTTCTGAATGCGTAATTCAGGTATTTCTACCTTTCCCTGATCAGTGCTGTCCGTTACATTCTGAAGATAATTTGGTATTCTTTGTTGCGTGCCACAGGAAATTAAATAGAAGGGGAAAACAAGGAAAAAAATTAAGCGAAGGAATTTCATTTAAGCGTCGTTTATAATATACTTTCAAACAGGAACCAGAAATGAACTTATGTATCTGTCGAAGTTAATTTAGTTCTGTCAATATGGGCCACTAACAAATAACCGAGGCTATCAATGGCAACTTTCA
>JBPPMM010000126.1:0-6466 GCA_051306075.1 Chitinophagaceae bacterium | reverse complement strand
GCAAAGACTTACACTATCGCCCCGGGTGAATATCGATTTGTACTCACAACGGTTCCTATAGACAATGTACCTATACGAAAAGGTCATGAAACAAGATTAAAAGCTGGTTTTCTTAACCTGGTTTCAGAAGGCGACTGGCATCTGTATGATGAATCGAAGGGAAAGGCCTATACTTCCGGCAACAAACCGGTAAAGATAGTGTTACCGGTGGGTAGCTACCAGATAAAATTAGGCACCCAGTTTTTCCCGGTGATAATCAAAGATGGAACCACGGTGGAGTATTGATCAATTGTTAAGCGGTTTGTGGGCTGTTGCAAACTATAGCGCCTGATTTGCTGGTGATATTGCCAGAGTGTGCGGTTATGTTGCCATAACTTTCATCTTCCAATCTTTTGTATTGCCTGTAGCAGTGCAGCAATATACAAATGAGAAAAGGTTCCTTCAGAGGAATACGAAAGAGTAAAATCCGGATAACAATTCCAAACGAGTGTGCCCAACTGTGATGGGTAATACCGGCTAAAGCATAATGTTTTATTTAATCAGGAGCACAGGCGAAAGACCGTTCTTTACGTTATGGTCAAGTTAATATTAAAAAGAAAACCAAAAAGTACAGTTTATCGTCCTTATTTTACCTCCAACGGCATCCATTGGCACCCATACTGGTCAGCATGTAGCGTACCTTTAGGCATCAGTATTTTTGATGAAAGTTTCTTAGTGAAATTGTAATAGTGGCAGTGCTGGGTGCCCAGGCTGCGGTGATTATTAATTCAAAAAATATGGCAAAGACAGACAAACAGAAACCTGTAAATAATAATAAAATTCTTGTTGTTGACGATGATGGCCAGATGGGCCTGGTGCTGGATATGGTAATGCATGAAAGCAGGTTTGAGCTTGATTATGTAAAAGATCTTTTATCAGCTGATGAATACCTGAAAAATGAAGAGCCTGTAGCAGTGATATTAGATAATAAGCTGCCGGATGGATACGGAATTGATTTTACAGTTTACCTCAAACAAAAATATCCTTCAATAAAAATCATCATGATATCCGGATTTGGCCTGGCACGGGAAGCCGCCCTTGAAAACGGAGCCGACATGTTTTTTGAAAAGCCCTTTAATTTGGAGGAGTTCACCCAGGGAATTAACAGTCTTTTACCCGGTAGTTAAAAAAACAAGGAGTGCATTATACAATTTGATTTGATTTACATTAGGGCAACCCGATCAATAAATACAATGTCCCGGACAGGGTAATTCATTTGAATATATTTTTTATTTCCTGGAGCGTAACCCCAAGTATTTGCCAGCAGATAGGATCAATTGCCTTTTCATCTCCGGTAAAGTGGAAAACACTGTGGTGGTGGGTAAGTGTTTGGCCTGGTTGCAAAAAAGCAGCGGGGGACGCCGATTCCAATTCATAAAATGGTCCTAGCTGCCTTTGGTCACCTAGCGGACCATCATTATAAGCCATTACAGCATCGCCATTGAAGGGAGGTTTTTTTGTATCCCATTCCTGGTTTAAATACCTGGCCGTATCACTTATATCAAAAAAAGTAATTGTAAGCGTTTTGTTATCCGCATCATAGCTGCCGGCATACCTTTTTGCTGCACCGGGAGGAATGCCTAGTTTGCTGCGCAATTTCCCATCAGCTTTAAAGAAAAGTGTACTTCCTGAATACTTTATCCGGTCAGGAGGAATTTCACCGAAATACCCGGTATTGGCGGGAGTTGCCGAACTATCTTTTTTATATGGGATGATAATTGTTGTGATGGGCGAAGGCGGAAACATATCAAGGATCCAGATACAGGGCGTTCCGCTGGAATCGGTCCATGCTCGTTCGCCGGTATTGGTAAGGCTGTTTTCTGTAAAATAGCCCACTGTTTCAATATCGTCGCTATAATGAATGTTTAGCAATTCTTCGATGCCGGCTTTGTCAAGCACTTTTATTTTTCGTGTCACATTAAGCATTAGTTCGGTGCCCGAGTAGTTCACGAGTTCCATGTCTTTTTTTAAGGTTGCCATAGTGTCCGTAGCCGAAACCAGGTCCCAGGGTTCCGTATCAAAAGCCGCCGGTATTTTCCAGTTGGCGAAATCCATTACGAATCCCCCGGGAAAAAAAAGTGAAAACGGTCCGCCTTCAGGTCCCAGCCCGATACGGTTCTCGCCACCATAAGCATTCATGTGCGGGTCTGGCGCAGCATCAAAAGCTTTGTAATTTATCCAGCCAAAGCTGGCGCCATTACCAGTTGTTGATGTAAAAACTTTTGCCTGGTATTTGGGTGAAACAACTACTCTTGAATTTCCAGTAGAGAGCACAATGACCTTGTCGTATTTTTTTAGGAAAGCCAGGTCCTTTTCGTAAGGAGTTTTGGTGTGGCAGGAAAAAATAGTACTGATAGCGGCTAATAATATCACTGATCGTTTATCCATAATTATAAATCCTGTCTAATGAATAATAGTTGACCAATCTCCGGTTCCGGGCATTTTGGTTTTTAAAAAAAATCTTTGGGAAATGCGTCCTGCCGGAATGCTGCATAAATTAAGAAAAAAAATTGAACCAAAATCAGATTGACAATTGTAATTACCAAAAGGATTTTTTTCTCAAAAATTTCTACTCGTTTTGTTGAGATTTTATTTCATAAACCGTAATGAATATCTGAAGCATCGACCTGCTATTTCTTCAGCTTATCAAACATAGCCTTTATGGATCTTGCTGTGGAAATTTTATTTTGTCCATACACGGGATGCCTGCCCAGGTCGATTTCTTTTACCAGTTCTTCCTTTGATTTACCTTCTTTAATGCCACGCCGCACCTGCCTGAGCATGTCTTCAAGATAAGCCCGTTGTTGTTTTAATGTTTCTGTAGTTGCTAAATCACCATGTCCGGGAACTACGATTTTGATGTCCCATGATGCCAGTGTATCCAGCACGGCCAGCCATTTGTCGTAGTCAGCACCGGGGTCGGCTACATTGTTTCCCCATGGATTTCCATTAACGAACAGATCGCCGGTAACGAGTATCTTTTCTTTCGGAAGCCAGGCCACTGCATCACCAAGTGTATGTGCCGGTCCCATTTTTATCAACACTACCCGATGTTCTCCATCATCAAATGAAAGGCGCTGGTCAAAAGTCAGTGAAGGAAATTCCCTCCTGTATCCTTCCAGGCTTTGACCGCCGTAATTCTGGTCCCATTCCCACTGGCCCAGAGTTTTCATTTCGTTTGCCGTTTCCTTTGTTGATACAATCGTTGCTCCCGAATCAACAAACACACTATTTCCAAAACTATGGTCGTGATGATAATGCGTATTGAATACAAACCGTATCGGCTTACCTGTTGTTTTCCTGATTTCCCGGATGATCTCATTTGCAGCCCAGGGATAATTGGCATCAATAACCAATACATAATCACTGAACACAATCCAGACACAATTGGCAGACCGGTGTTGCAATTCATCACCAAAATAATAATATACGCCGGGTGCCAGTTCCTGAACCGGTTTTGTTTGTGCCGGAAGAGAAACGACCAGGAATAAGGTGAAGATGAAAAGAATTATCGGCTTCATTTTAAAATATAATAATACTGTTTGTCCGCCAGACCCGTGATAAATAAAAAATCAATTATCAAAAATAAATACAACCACTCTATATATTTCTATAGGATGCATTCCTGACCAATGGTATGGCCACACTTTTTTAAGTAGAAAAAATTCAATTATAAGGATTATTTACAGACTCGCTAAATAGAATTTGAAAGAGGTGAGATAAATAAACGATACAGGTTTCATTATTTCTATAACTTAGAATCTTCCAGTGAAAAAATGGTTGTGCATGAAATTATTTCGTTTTTGAAATTTTCTATCCAATTTGCGTTAAAATTGAACCGGTTTCTCAAAAATTTCTACTACGGGTTGACTTTTAAAATAACCGGAATTAATAAAGTCAATAATTTTCCTCGTACCCTCTGACATTTTAATTTATTAAAAAAAAGGAGCGTAATCATGGCAAACAATGCATTCATTAGTTTCTTCGACAAAGCCGATGGCGAGTCTACACAAAAGGGTAAGGAAAAATGGGTCGAGATCCTGGGTTGGGATTGGGAAGTGGAAGCGGATACAAGCTGGACCAAGGGGGGCGGCGCAAGCGTCGGCAAGCCCAATCCCGGCAGGATGCAATTCGGACATCGGTTCGATACATCCTCAACAGTGATACTTGGGTATATCTGTAACGGAAAAGCATTTCCAAAGGTTGAATTACAGATGCTGAGGACTGCAGGTAAAGGTATTCCCGAAACCTACTTCACTATTACTTTGGAAGGCGTTTTCATTACCAGGGTGTCGAACACCGGGACTGAAGATGGGCTCATAGTGCAGAAAGTTGAAGTGGTCTTTAAGACCGTGAAGATTGAATACAAAGCCCAGGACAACAAGACCGGTTCGCTGAGTGCCCCAAAGATTTACACCTGGGATATCCCTGCAGGCAAAGCCTCTCCCTCAGCCTGAACGGAACTGTAGCAAGATGAATAGGAAAAAATTGTAGAAGTGTGACGGGGGAACAGACAATCCTTCGACAAACTCTGAAGGGCTTTTTTACTCATTACCGTGATTGATTTAATATGCAAAATGGGGTGTCCTATACCAGCTTTGTTGGGGATCACCCATGCACAAAAGCCTATCGCAACACAACAAAGGCGTTTTACAATTGAGATAGCCAACGCAGTCGTAAATAACTAACCAGTTATATATCCAACCGGCTTATACTTTTATTATACATTTACTTAACCAGAAAATTATATTTACAATTGCCTTAGAATTTCCTAACTAAGCTGTTTACCATATTTTTTTTATACGAACCTGCTAAATTCTGAATTGTTTATTTCAATTGGACAAAACGATATTAAAAACATGCACTATTTTATATTTAACTACCAGATGAAATTTAACCCACACATCAAACACAATTTTAAACCATTGATGATTTTTATTTCTATTGTTTCTCTTTACTTCTTTGGAGCTTGTTTCAATTTAGTTTCTGCCAATTGGAAATGGAAAACATTTATTAACACTAACGTACCAACAGAGCGGCAGGAGGCGGCCCCGGTCGCTTATGCTGTTATTGGAAAGCCTTTAAATACTTCGCCTGGTTTTGAAAATAGAAGAGAGAAACTTCAACCTACTTCAATAGAAAGTTTTGAACTCCTAAAAAGGACTAATGAAACGTTCGGTCAAAAAGAAGAGGACATGACTGTTTTTTTAAAATGGCATACAATTACACTTTCTTTCAAAGGCCCTGAAACATCTGAAACGGCACCTGAAAATCCATTCTTAAATTACAGATTAAGTGTAGATTTTATCCATGAAGAAACGAAACAGACCCTGCGCGGTTTTTATGCTGCTGATGGAAATGCAGCCCAAACCAGTTCGGCCTCCGGTGATACATGGCAGGTTCGCTTTACACCGGAAAAAACTGGTAAATGGTCCTATTCAGCAAAACTTCACAGAGGCACTAATATTGCACTAAGCGATGAATTAACGAAAGGAGAATTAATAGCTATAAAAAATGCGGAAGGGAATTTTGTAGTTGAGGAATCAGACAAAAAAGGATCTGATTTCCGGGCCCATGGGAGATTAGAGGCTGATCATGGCTACTTCAAATTTCGGGGCACAAACAACTATTGGCTAAAGACAGGTACAAATAGTCCTGAGAACCTGTTGGGGTATATTGATTTTGATGATACCTATCGAATAAAAGCGGAAGCAAGGGAAGGGGAAGCAGCAGCACCAGAAGAAATTCATCATTATGCGCCCCATTTTCAAGACTGGAAACCAGGAGATCCTTCCTGGAAAAATGGAAAAGGAAAGTCGTTAATTGGAGCAATAAATTACCTAGCCTCAAAAAGAATGAATACCGCTTATTTCCTGACATTAAATATCCTTGGCGATGGCAAGGATGTATGGCCTTACACTAGTCCCGATGAATTTACACGTTTTGATGTGAGTAAATTAGATCAATGGGAAATTGTATTTCAGCACATGCAATCCAAAGGTATTTTACTGCATATTGTTTTGCAGGAAACAGAAAATGAAACGATGCTCGATAATGGCGACACAGGCCCTCTGCGCCAGTTGTATTTTCGTGAGTTGATTGCACGTTTTGGTCATCACCTTGCGTTAGTTTGGAATTTAGGTGAAGAGAATGGTCCTGCTCCCTGGTCACCTGCAGGTCAAAATGATAATCAACGAAAAGCGATGGCAAAGTTTCTGAAAGAAACGGATCCGTATAAACATCCTGTATTACTGCACACACATTCGGTTGATCCACTCCGGTCAGATATATTAAATGACATGTTAGGATTTAAATATGTTGATGGGTTATCCCTGCAACAGGCAACACGTGAAGAAGCCGGTACAGTAGTTGAAACCTGGAGAGCTAAATCAAAAGAAGCAGGCCAGGATTGGTTAATTACCATGGA
>JBPPMM010000168.1:0-8787 GCA_051306075.1 Chitinophagaceae bacterium | reverse complement strand
GTTTATTACCGGGCCAGTGTACATGCACCAGCATTTCTGTTATGTTGTAGCTAACCGTATACAGGGTGCCGAAATTCTTTTCATAATTATAATTTAACAAGGGCGGTTGCAGAAATTTTTTCGTTATGGAATCTTCTGTCTCCATTGAACGTGCATGAATGGATTGCAATAATTGTTTCCGTTCCACTGATGATGTAAGGGCTGCATATTCCGGCCACTCCACCATTTCCTGGTGATTAGTTGCCAGCGGTGACTGGGTTATTACCGGAGCCCTGTCCGGTGACAGGTATACAGTGGCATAATCGCCTGTAGCGTCGGCCAGGGTGATATTATAAACCATATGAGCGGGCAGGGTCTTTAATTTAATCACTGCCTCCCGAACGGTAGAAGTAGTTTCAAGCAGGTAACGAATCACCAGGGGAATTCCAAAACCATCCCCCGAGGTTTTTCTTCCTCCAAAAGCAAGTGCAGCCGAAAGTCCGTCTCCATTGATGCCGTCAAGCAAGCCCCAGTTACAATCGCTCATGCCGATTACTGGTTTCAACCAATGCGTATGAAACAATACGGCTTCAAATAAATTGGGGTTGTAATCATAATTGCGGATCAGAAATATTTTTTCTTTGTTCCAGGCCAGTAGAGAACAACCAGCCATATAGGGCGGTGGACAATACATGCTTAAAAATCTTGCTTCCAGGTCACCACCTCCTGCCAATGATACCAGCCCTTCATATACCGGCATTAATTCGGGCATATATTTTTGCAGGTTGGTAACCGAACTGAGATAACCTTTACGGGCCATAACTCCTTCAGATAAAAACCATTGCTTATAAAAAGGCCAGGTCTTATTAAATAAGACCTGCCATTTTTGTCCCGGACTATTTTCCTGAACACAATTAAACGATAAAACCATATAATCAAACTTACAACATTTTAAATCCACCTATTTCCGGTTGCAGATTTTTTTGTTCTGTATTTTGTTGTAAGGGTTCTGCATTAAATTTTCCACGCATGGCACTGATCCATTTTTCAGCACGGCCATTTAGTTTAAAGTTTTTCGTCATCAATCTTCCGCGCAATACCAGTATGCCTAAATCTGCACCTTCATAACGATAATTATCTTTGTCACTTATTCTCATAAAAAAGGCTTCGTTTTCCGTTTCAACCGCCCTTCTGTGCGTATCCATTCTTGAAAAGACAACCGTGCCATCCGTATTCATTTTGTAAATACCACTCCGGGGAGCTTCGGTGATCTTATCTACCGTTTTATAATTGTGTTTTATAACCAGCTGGCTCCAGCTATCGATATTTTCCCTTCTGGCCCATCTTGCATTGAGACTTTTTACGTTTAGCTCATACGGCTGATCCATCCATTCCAAAAGATGAAACAGGAATAAAGGCATATCAGATAAGGCGAATACTGCATGATTGGTAATAGAACTGGCACCTGTAATTCTTGGATTTAATTCACCGAGATAAATATTTTTTGTATCCTGGTCAATTAAAAAGTCCAGCTCAAAATATCCTTTGTATCCTTCTTTACGTAACTGGTCGCCGAAAAGCTGTGTATATTCTCTTGCCTTTTTCCTGATGGTGGCATTGAATGCGTCCGGATAAATTTCATTACCACACCATCCGCCTTTGTAAGGTGTCAGTTCTTTGAAACCAACCAGCTCAGTCATCAGCGGGGCTACAATGGTTCCGTGTCTTGTAACACATGCTTCAATGGCACTTCCCCGGCAGTTGATGCGCTTCATGATTTTGACCTCTTCTTCTTTTATGATGTCCTTAGCATGAGTATTGAAATCTTCTTCTGTAGAAATGAAAAAAGTGGTATGACCCGAATCTCCATACGGAGTTTGGATTACCAGGTCATTGCCCAGGTGTTCGCTGATGCTGCGTAAATGCTGATAATTATCCACCTTCGATAATACATAGGGCACACAAGGCACTCCGGCCTTTTCCGCGATGCGGTTAGTATTAACCTTGTTGTCCATATAACTGCGCATCTCTGCTGTAGGGAAGCATATTTCAAGGCCCAGGTTTTTTGTAAGCTCTTCTGTTTTTTTATCAAACATCAAAAGCATGGCTTTTCCTCCTTTTCCTCGGCTGCGTATATAGTCTACCACTTCCTTATGCTCCAGTAAATAATTATTGATGTCTTCTATACTTTGAAATTCCTCATGTGGTAATTCTTCTTTTGGCGTAAACACATTGGGATGCTGGTTGTCGAAACAATTGATATAGGTAATAAACTTCAGGCCTTTTACCCATTCATCTGCTCCAAGCAAATTGAAGTTAGTGGCACCTATAAAATAGACAGGTGTATTATTTGTATAGAAGTAACGTTTAATATCAGAGATTCCCTTTAATTTTTTTCCCTGTTTAATCAATTTTTCAGGTGCTGCCGTAACATGTGTATCTGAAAGGGATTGCTTTGTGTTTTCTTTTTTATCTGTTTGAGTAGTCATGTTTTTAATTTTTTAAGATGAATGGATAAAATCTTTTTTCTTTTTCGATAGGGTCTCAGTAAGGTTTTCATTACCGGATTCTTTCAGTTTGGTTTTTTCCGCCGAATGGGTTGCCGGCTCCAGAATTTCATTTCTAAAAACCAGTAACCCTAATTCAGGCCTGAAGCCATGAATTTCCTTTACATCAAGTGCCAGGAGAAAATCAAGTATGGCATGCGTCATTACCTGGCCGGGTACCAGTACGGGAAAGCCCGGTGGATAGGGAATAACAAACGAAGCAGAAATTATTTTTCTGTCTTTTTTCATATTCGCTTCACAATCTTCCAGCTTAATGTATTCACAGGCGTTTTCTTTATAGGCCAGAAAATAAGCTTTGCGGATATTACCACCGGGTATGCCGGAAACAGGCCTGAAATAATCATGATAATAGCTGAAGTCTGGCAAGGGTGGTGTGTCATGGGTTAGGGAGTGGATGCGCTGATGATGAATTTTCAGTTCTTCCTTATTGAACGAGTGTAACTGGCTATCCAACTGGTCAGCAATTTTTAACAACACACTGATCAGGTAACTGACCGAACTCCTGGTGGTTCCTATATTGGTCATTAATAGTACGGTGTTGCGGGATGTTTTATTGATCTGTATGCTGAATTGATCCATCAAAAACTTATTCTTGAATGTATCTCCATCCACACCTGTTTTACCAATGTATAAATTGATCTTGGTAGGATCCAAAACAAATTCATCCTGTTCCCATGCATTTTCCAATCGCTTCCACCCATTATCTGTATGATAATATTCTTCCTGTCCCGACTGCCTGTATTCATCAGGAATAAGATCTTTAATGGTCAATATGGAAAAATATTTATGCAGTTTCGGGTGATCAGTTATCCGGGCTCTTAGCAGCATGGCCATCTCAATACTTTTTTCTACCAGTTCATATCCTTCAAACATAACCTGTCTGCGTCCAACATCCAGGGAAGCAAGTATCTGGTAGTTGGCTGAGGTAGATGTATGCGTCATATAGGCTTCATGGAAATTTCCTTCTGTTTTTCTTTCAAACTCCTCGTCATAGATATGGATCATGGATCCTTGCCTGAACGAGGAAAGCGTTTTATGGGTAGATTGAGTGGAATAGACCCTGATCTTTACTTTCGCCGGATCCGGCATACCCGGAATTACGGGGTCCTTCTCTTGCTTTCTCAGCAAGGCCAGTTGTTTTTTATACGCATCCTTGTATTGATCACTGCTGTACTTCTCGCATAATTTATGGGCTACATACATAGCCGTTCTTTGTTTGTACGTATGCGTAAATGCTCCGAAAGCAAACCAGGCTTCATCCCATAGAAAAATCATATCAGGTTTGATGGCCAGAATTTCTTCCATTACTTTCTCAACGTTATAAACCAAACCATCAAAAGTGCAGTTGGTCAGAATAACCATTTTTACTTTATCCAGCCGTCCTGCTTCTTTAAGTAAAAGCAATTTTGTTTTAATAGTATTCAAAGGCACTGCACCGTACATTGAATATTTTTCTAAAGGATAGGAATCAAGGTAAACTACATTGGCTCCGGCAAGCACCATAGCATAATGATGAGATTTATGACAATCTCTGTCTATTAAAACAAGATCATCCGGCTCCACCAATGCCTGCAAAACAATTTTGTTTGATGTAGATGTTCCATTAGTAACAAAAAAGGTTTGACGGGAACCAAATGCTTTTGCTGCCAGCTTTTGTGCCTTTTTTAATGGCCCGGTAGGTTGAAGTAAAGAGTCAAGGCCTCCTGTAGTAGATGATGTTTCTGCTAAAAACAAATTTCGTCCATAGAATTCACCGAAATCGTCAATCCAATTTGATTTAAAAACAGAGTTTCCTCTTGATACCGGCATGGCATGAAACACACCAGTGGGTTTCTTGCTATATTCTTTCAATGCCGTATAAAACGGTGTCTCAAAACGTTCTTTTATTCCCATTAAGATACTGAGGTGTAGTTCTTGCAGATCTTCCATACGATAAAATATGCGGTTAAAATTTTGCAATACACTATCTGATAAACCGTTGATGGGGGTGTCTGTAACATAATATATATCGAGTTCGGGTCTTATTTTTCTTATCGCTTCTCCCAGTAGTGCACTCAGGTTTTCTTCGTTTACATCTTCATAAGAAAGGTCAAGTACCTGCGAAATAAATGGCTTGATCGTGTTATTTATATTTTTGGATTTGAATTTTACTCCATAGCGGATAACGCACACTTGTATATTGGGATTAAACAACAGGGCAATCAACGTGTCCTGGAATGATTTTGCAAAAACAGTATTGTAATAAAAAGGATCCTTATCCTCTCTCAGTTCTGATAACTTTTCCTTCATTTCCTGCTCTTCGTTATAGGACAACCTGTCTGTAAAAACAACTTCAAAATATCTTTTCTTTATTCGCCTGGCCTGGGTTTCCCCTTCTTTTTGATTCAGAAGGGAACCCATGTATTTTAATGAATCGGGGTGTTGCCGGTAATCTTCGCTGACCATGGCACGTGTAATATCAGTAATGGCTTTGGAAAGCAGTGCATAGTCATCCTGTTTCAGCAGGTTGCCTAAACCGTTTACCGTATCAATTCCGGGGAAAGCCCAGTAACATTCAATTGATTTAAGGGCCTTCAGATTTTTTTCAAGCAGCAATTTTAACTCATGGCTTTTTTCTTTTATCCTGGTGATATCTAAGGTTTGTTTTTTCAGCGAAGTCCACAAAGCCATCCTGAACTGGTTAATATTGTAATAATGGTTGCTGGTAATATTTTCTTTTATATTTTTTGTCATAATTTTTCTTTTAGCGGTTAGTGCCAGGTGTCTTTATCAATACCATTATATTGTAATACTTCAGTGATCTGTTGCATTTTCATTCGTGTAGGTTTTATAAGCGGTCCCAGCGTTTCCAGATAAGGCGTTACTTTATTTTGGTATACGGTAAAATCAACGCTGCGGTCTCTGAAACTTTTAAGCGGCTGACCAAGTCGGAGTATCCCGTTTTCTCTACTCCTTTTTACCCGCTCAAGATCAATTTCTATTGGTATTATTTCTTCACCGGTACTGGCCTGGTACAATATTCTGCCGTCGGGACCACAAATAATAGAGCGGCCCGTTCCACCGTCACCCAATCCATTAATGTCAAAAACATAGCATTGATTGATAGCGGCTGTAGCCTGCACAATAGCTAATTCCACATCCCGGTCAATTGTAGCTGTCATCGTTGGATGCAGGATGACTTCAACACCGCTGGCTGCCAGCGTACGTGATGTTTCCGGAAACCAGATATCATAACAAATAGTAATTCCGAAACGGCCAACATCGGGTATGTCAAAAATCAAAAATTCATTTCCCCCGGAAACACCTGTTTCATAGGGGTAAAAAGGAAACATTTTATTATACCGGCCGGTAATTTCCCCGAAGGGATTAATGACACTCGCCGTATTGAAAATCTGATCTTCCTTTTTCTGAAACATGGTTCCGGGTATTATCCAGATACCGTGCTTTTTTGCTATATCGCAAAAAGCATTCTCCACCGCATTCGGTATGGACTGGGCATGTACAGTGGAAGGCCCGTATGTACATAATTCACTGAACATAACCATTTGTACCCAGGGATAAACGGAAGTAAGTACTTCAATTTTATGTTTCATCTGCTCCAGGTTTGGATGGGCGGCAGACACATGCATCTGTATTCCTGCAATTGAAAATGGCGTCATAATTTATTATTTATTTTTTGTAATTCTTGTTCTATAATATTCAGTCCTTCATTTAACCTTTCGGTAGAGATAACAAGCGGACTTAGTATACGGATCACATTTTTATATGTTCCGGCGCTAAGCAGTATCAGGCCTCTTTGCAGGCAGGCGTGAATTAGCCTGCTTGTTAATTCCCCATCTGGCTTTGAAGGATCATTGTCTTTTACTAATTCAATAGCCTGCATAGCTCCTAATCCTCTCACATCTCCTATACAGGAAAATTGTTTCTGCATTTTTAAAAACCGCTCTTTCACTATGCGGCTTATGGCTATTGCTTTATCATTTAATTTTTCTTTTTCCATAAAGTCAATCGTAGCAAGGGATGCGGCGCAACATACAGGGTTGCCTGGGTAAGTGCCACCAATAGTGCCTGGTAAAGCGGCGTCCATTATGTTTTTTTTACCAATAACGGCGCCGATGGGCATTCCCGATCCCATGGATTTTGCCCAGGTAGAAAGATCAGGAATTACATTATAGTGATGAAAGGCTGCCCATTTTCCGGTACGGCAAAAACCACTTTGCACTTCATCAAAAATTAAAACGATGCCGTGTCGATCACAAAATTTTCTCAACCCTTGTATATATTTTTTTGAAGCAATATTAAAGCCCCCTTCACCCTGCACCAGTTCAATAATAACAGCAGCCACCTGGTTAGCCGCTACCATCGAATGTGTTATTTTTTCCAGTTGGTCTAATTGCTGATTAATAAATTCGTCTTCATCTAATCCCATTCCTAAGTGGTAATAGTCCGGGAAAGGTATCCGGTATACTTCCGGTGCAAAGGGTCCGCAATCTGCTTTATAATTTACTTTAGAAGTAAGTGACATCGCCATCATAGTACGGCCATGAAAAGCTTCAGTGAAACAAATTATGGCTGAACGCCTGGTGGCTTGCCTTGCAATTTTAATTGCATTTTCCACGGCCTCAGCGCCTGTATTAGTAAGCATTACTTTAGTTGCGTCGCCATGTGGTAAAAGGGATGCGAGTTTTTCACAGAGTTGGATATATACTTCATAGGTAGATACGTGAAAGCAGGAATGAATTAATTTTTCAGCCTGCTCCTGAATAGCCTTCACCACCGGTTCAGGACAATGCCCTGCATTAAGCACACCGATGCCACCTCCAAAATCTATCAGGTTATTGCCATCAGCATCTGTTATCAGATCCTGGTTAGCTTTCATTACTGTTGTCGGACAAAATATGCCCACAGCATCAGCAACAATTGCCTTTCGTCTTTTCAATAATGCTTCCGTTTTTCGAAAGCTCAATTTTTTTTCAGCTACAATAGCTGAATCATTTACTTTCATATTCTTAAATGTTTTTATTCGGGGTAATAGGATATCTTTCCTGGCCAATGAGCCTGATGTGCAGGCTATAGCATATACTGCACGATTATATAGAATATACTAAAAAAATGCCGTTAAAAAAAATGAGATGTAGGAATATCTTAATAATAATGTCTGAAAAGCAGACCCAGTACCCATTTCAAAGTATTCAGGAAATTAGGTAATGGAAAATATTTAGAGGTATAATATTTTATTCGTGATGAAGAAGTTATTTTTTCAGAATAAAAATTAATTCAGATAAAGGCATTTAAATAATGTTGTAGTAATATTTAAGAATATAAATAAATAGTTGGGTAATCTTTTTTTCCCGAAGGCAACCCAATATTTTAATTGATCAGTCTTTCCATTTTATATCTTCTTCCATACTTTGCTTTACCCTGAAGAGGGTAATCTTTCGGATGAGAGCAAGGGGCAATGGTTTATCCAATGGAAATTGAATAGTTGAAGCTGCGGTTTTATATTTTGAAAGACTTATTTCAAAAGCTTTAACGACGGATGGAGTAGGATAGAACCCGATATGATTTTTAAATAATGCGAATGTGACCAATATTCTTTTATATGAAAATGCCGGCATACCCCACTTAAGACTTTCATTTGCACCGGGAGCCGCCTGTCTTATGCAATCAAGCAATTCATTTAATTTATCATGAGCTTCTTCTGGTGCTTCTGCAATATAGGCATCTATACTTTTGGGTTTAGGAAATCCTTTTTTTGAAACCATGGTCTAATTATTATTTTGCCTTTTTATTCCCCCGGTACTAAATGCAAAAGTTCCATTCCTGTTGATGAACGTGGTTTAAAACCCGTCCATGGTTTTTCATTTGATTTTTCCGGCAGGTCCAAATATTTATTATAATCTTTTCCTTGCAAATAAATACCGAGAAAGGCTGTAACAAAATGCTGGTTGATATTATTGATCTTCCTTTCATTCCAGCTGGATTCAGCATAATGATCATAATCTCTCGATAAAGAACCTGGTTTAAGTGTGGCAACCGGCGGCGGATTTGGCGCCGTATTATGTTTTGCATTTTCATAGGTGAGTAAGTACCTGTTGGAATTGATAAGGCCACTGAACATTGCTTTTGTTCCTTTTTCATATCCCGAGATATCATCTAAATTTCCGGCGACAAAGAATACAGGAACCTTCACAGCTTTTAATCCTTCCAAATCCCAAACACCCCGTTGCATACCCCAGGG